>NZ_AJTT01000001.1:0-371899 GCF_000263055.1 Rickettsia honei RB
CAAAGTTTCTTAATAGATATAGTAACAGATTTGGCTTGCAGTATAGTAGCAGCAAGGCATGAGAGAAAGCATGGAAATAAAGTAATTAGTATAAACGATATTATTCGCAATAAAATTGGAATGGAAGATTTAGACGATAACTTAAAGAAAATAGTTATTATTAAAACACAAGAACGTAGAAACGAAATAATAAATCTCTCAAAAACACCTATATCAAATTCTGATTCTACTAGATTTCGAGCTAATATAAAAGAATTAGGTAATGTAGTTAAAGAATTTGGGCTTTCTAAAGTTATAGAAAGACATGATCAGGATAATATAGCTGCGCAACTAGCTTTAAAGGACTCTATTTTATTTATTGAATCTTTATATACAAACCGTGATGATATATTGAATGAAAAAAGTGATATATTTTTTAGAAGAAGATAATATAAAGAAGAAAGTTTTTGGCAGATAAGTTTTATACGGGATAAGCAATAACAGCACTAATAAAACATAATGAAGTTGCTTAAATACCAAAAGGTTAAAATTATATGCTTCTTTAGGATTAAAAAGCCATTTATTATTACAATTTTTAATTTTTATTTTAATTGTAATCAACTATTATTAATAAAAATAAGAAATGACTTTTATGGAAGATTTAAGCTCTTGGAAAGAAAAGTTTGAAACTTGCGTTTACGCTAAAAAACTATTAGACAACATCGAATATTTAAATGCTAAAGTAAAAAATCCTGTTGATATAGAAGAAGTTAAAAAAGGTATCTACTACGCTCGCAAGTATCACGGCTTACAGTCAATTAGGCGATCCTTATTATTCTCACCCGATTGAAGTAGCGATTATGCTCGCAGAGTTTGTAGCCGAAGAAGCTCCTAAGCTTTATAATGCTATTATGCTGCAAGCTGCTTTACTGCATGATACTATTGAAGATACAGCACTGACTGCAGAAGTAATAACTATTGGACCGGAAGTAGCAAAGCACGTAGAGGGTTTAACTAGAATAAAACCTTACGGAAAAATAAGTAGTGAGAAAAGTCTGAATTTGCTAGTTAGACAAAAAATATATGATACAGTATTAATAAAGTTCTTTGACAGAATGTATAATTTACAAACTTTAGGTGCTAAATCACCTGAAAAAATGAGGAAAGTTTAATTAGTGTTGTAAAAATTGCTGTGTATATAGAGGTACATGAAATAAAACAACAATTAATTAAACTGTGCTACAAATAAATTTTGATGAATAATTTCTGCAGGGCTATAATTAACAGTATTTTTAATATATTAGCACAATAAATATATGATACATAAAATGCTACAGGACCTGTACAATCTAATAAAAAAAACGCTATAATAGTTTTAATATTACTTTTATCTTCTTAGGATCAATATTAGCTTGTTCTAAAGTTTTTCTTAAATATCGTTTAGCATCCACAAACTCCGGTGTTTCTCTAAGCGAAATTCTCCCGATGACTCCTACTATAGTGATTCCAGCACCGATTAAAAAAGCTATACGCCAAAAAACCAAATGAAGTAACTAAAGAAGCTAAGCATAATGCTCCAAAACCACCTAATATACAAAAACTATCTAAAGTTGTTACATTGGATATTGTACAGGTGGTTTAATAAATTCAGTTAAATATACATCTGCTCCTATTACTTTCCCCATTGAGGACATGCCTTGTGCCATACGGCATGCTATCATAACCCATGTAGCTACAATTCCTATTTCATCATAAGCTGAAGATTTGCCATAATAAAACAAGCTATAGTTATAAGCAAAGTAGTTATTATTATAGTTGATTTTCTTCCTATATTATCACCAAGCCAACCAAAGATTAATGCTCCTATCGGTCTAAATACATATGTTGAACATAATGCAGCTGCTTCATAGATTAGAGCAGTCTGAGGATCAGCTTGAGGAAAAGCTCGTTGAGAAGCACTGCTGCCATATGTACATATAAATATAAATCAAAATATTCAAGAAAAGTGCCAATAGACAAAATACCTCATGCTTGTTTTGGTTCTCTATTTAAACTTGTTTGTGCTTTCTCATAGCCGAGCATAAATTCTTTATAAAAAATTAAATTGTAAAGAAAGCTATACTGTTTTATATAAAAGTCAATAGGAAATTTCGCTTTATACGAAAATCAGAAAGTGAAGTGCAACTTATTATTAATTTATGTTATCCATTTTGTCAATATAATTGCACTAGTTTAAAGCGGTATGTCTGTGTACCTGAGCATTCATCACAAGCCCAAAGCCGATTAGCATGGATGCGATCATTGTTCCGCCGTAAGAAATAAACGGTAGCGGTACGCCTACTACGGGAAGCAAGCCCATAACCATAGCTATATTAATAAATACGTGAATAAATAAGATTGAAGTAATACCTATTACCATTAATTTACTAAAAATCTCTCGGCAATTTGCGGCAATTAATAAAGAAATAGTTATAAGTGCAAAATATAATATTAGTAAAAACATTCCTCCTATAAAGCCGAACTCTTCAGCGAAGGTAGCAAAGATAAAGTCAGTTTGATGTTCGGGAAGAAAATCCAAATGGCTTTGGCTACCTTGATTTAAACCGCGTCCAAATAGGCTACCTGAACCTATAGCGATTTTAGACTGAATAATATTATAACTAGCACCGAGCGGATCATGTTCAGGATCTAAAAAAACCATTACCCGTTTTTTTTGATAATCATACATCATATTCCAAGCAATAGGTAGGCTAATAAGAGCAGCAAGACCTAGTATTATAAAATATTTTATTCTAAGACCTGCCGCAAAAAATATAATTGCCGAAACAATTAAAACAATCATTCCCGTACCTAAATCTGGTTCTCTAATTATTAGAAAAGCCGGTATTAACACTCCTATAATCGGTATAATAACTTTATACAATTTTGTAAGATCATCAATTGTTAGTGAATGGAAATATCTAGCAAGCATTAGTACAACGGCGATTTTTATCGGTTCGGAAGGTTGAAGCTTAACTATACCGATATCAATCCATCTTTTACCGCCCATGGCAGTTGAGCCGAAAAGCTCCACGGCTACTAGTAAAGCGAGTACGCACAAATAAAAGATATACGATAACCTAAATATTATGCGTAAATCAATTAATGCAATAATAATAGCTAAAGGCAAGAATATACAAAAATTTATAATTTGTTTGTAAGCCCAGGGCTGCAAATTACTATTTGCTGCAGAATAAAGCACAATGAAACCAATACAGCAAATTAAGCTAATTAGTAAAATTAAAGTAATCGGTAATTTTTGTAATTGTTCTAGATAATTTTTATGCATTTTTTTTGTATTCAGTAGAGGTGTTGTATGTCATTCCTGCAAAAGCAGGAATCCAGTACTTTAAAGCTTTTTAAAAGCTCAATTTATTGCGCTTGTTCCTGGCTTCCTGCTTTCGCAGGAATGACATAACAGGATTCCAGCAACAAATCTGCTAACTAAACCTCAAAATCAAACACCTTAAAAATAAATACTAATTCGTCAGCTATCTCTTTCAGATAATCAAAACGACCGGCAGAACCTTTATGTCCCGTATCCATGTTTGTTTTTAATAATAAGGGATTATTGTCCATTTTTAGTGCTCGTAATTTTGCTACCCATTTAGCAGGTTCCCAGTAACCTACACGTGGGTCGGATATACCGCAAGTAACGAATAGAGCAGGGTAGTTTTGTGCTTTTACGTTATCATAAGGGGAATATGATTTAATATATTCAAAATATTCTTTCTCTTTCGGATTACCCCACTCATTATATTCCAAGAGAGTTAACGGTAAGCTTTCGTCAAGCATGGTACTCAAAACATCAACAAACGGTACATGCGCGATTGCTGCTCTATAGATTTCCGGTTTTTCGTTGAGTATGTAACCGATTAACATACCGCCGGCACTACCGCCCATTATTACTATATTGTTGTTACTTGTATATTGCTCGTTAATTAAAGCTCTACTACAGGCTATGAAGTCTTCAAATGTTCTTTTTTTGGTTAAAAACTTAGCAGCTTCATACCAATCATGACCTAGATCATCGCCACCTCTAATATGAGCAACTGCGTAAATAAAACCGCGATCGGCAAGTGTCACTGCTGTATTTCTAAAATTGACGGGCATAGCGATGCCATAAGCACCGTAACCCATTAGATATAAAGGATTTGAACCGTCTTTTTTAAATAAAGATTTTTTATAAAACAAGGTTATAGGTACTTTTACATCTTCATTATCTGCAAATATTCTCTCTACTTTATACTCCTCCGGGTTAAAGCCTGAAGGTATTTCGTGGCTCTTTAATATCGTTAATTTATCGCTATTAAAATCGTAGCTATAAGTGGTATTGGGTCTTGCTAGAGAAGAGTAATCTATTCTGATATCGTCTTCCTCAAAGTTTGTAGAAAAACTACTTGCTTGGAAACTTTCGTCAGGAAAATGAATTGTATTTTCTTGTAAATCTTTAAATCGCTTTATTTTAATTAGCGGTAAACCTTGGTCACGATAGTTTAAGATTAAATAATTATTTGTAACATTAAAGCTTTTTAAATATTTGTCTTGTTCTTCCTTAATATAAATATCATCCCAGCTAGTATTTTCAAAATTATTTACCGGCAGTTTTATAACATGGAAATTTTTAGCTTTATAATTAGTTTTAATATAAAAATAATCGCCATTATATTCTATTTCATAGAATATTTTGTTTTCTGCAGCTCGTACTAATTTAGGCGTAAAACTATCATCCTGCATAGAAATTACGTAAATTTCATTTTCATTATGATCGCCTGAATTTATAAAAATATATTCATGACTTGCTGATTTCTTGCAGCTGATAAAATGAAGAGGGTTTTTTACCTCAAATATTAATTTATCCTGAGTGACCTCTTCACCTAGACGGTGAAACATTACCTTATCCCAGCGTTGATTCTCATTAATAGTAATATAGAAAAAGCCGTTTAAGTGTTCATGCCAAATTATAGTAGGAGCTACAGCTAAATCTCGATCGCTTGATACAAGCGAATTTTGCGACATTCGCCTATGCTCAGGTACATTTGTACGTTCCGCAGGCTTGTCCTGCAATTCATCTTGTCTGAAGCGATTGAGATTTAGCTGTACATTGCCTAATTCATCAGGTAAGTATTTTTGTTCTTTAAGGTTGTATATTTTGATATTGTATTGTTCATTACCTGTAAAATTAACACTATAAGCCATTAAATTGTGATCAGGTGACATTGCAACTGTAGCAACATCAGTAAAACTGCTATTTGGAGCAAGAAGGTTGACATCTAATATTACTTCTTCTGCTGAATCCATATTATTATGCTTTCTGCAATATATCGGATAATTTTTATTCTCCTCTACTCTATGGTAATAGTAATAATCTTTGTTCTTAACATAAACCGATTCATCCTCTAATTTAACCCGTCCTTTTAATTCTTCAAAAATCTTTTCCTTATCATTTTGCAGATCGGCAAAGAAATTTTCGGTATATTGATTCTCAGCTTTTAAATAATCTAAAATTTTAGAGTCTTCTACATTTGGCCACTTAGGATCACGCAGCCAGTGATAATCATCGTTTATTGTTGCTTCATGAACTTCAAAGCTGTAATTTTGTTTGTCTGTTATTGGTGGTTTCATGTTTTTTATTTTTTTGTGTTGTTATGGCTAAAGTCGTCATTGCGAGGAGCCGTAGGCGACGTGGCAATCTAGTAAAATAATAAAAAAATTCTGTAATCAGAATTGTTTACTAGATTGCTTTGTTGAAACTTACAGTTTCTTCTCGCAATGACGATTTTGGTATCTATACAACAATGACATCGAATTATTGTAGTGTTAAAATCAAACTAATTAATAGGAATAATACAATCAATATAGCAGTTTGCTGATTATGCCAAGCAGATATTTTACTTAAAATATTATCCCAAATAACCTTAAAATTAAGATATTCTGCCGCATCTTCGTTATTGTCTGCCGTTTCTTTATATTTATCGATACTGAAATATATAAATTTTTCAATATATTGGTATAGGTCAAGGTTTATGTTTTCTGTCGAAATGCGTGGTATTTTTCTAAATATTAAAGCCAATAACAGTGAGATTGCAAGGATCACTAGCTTAAAGTTAGCAGTATGTGATATTTGAATAGGGTAGAATAAACATATGCATAAAGTTATGATGCAGAAAGAGAGGTAGGTTATAGTTCTTATGTCCTTCCCGCGAAAGCGGGAATCCAGAAATATTATAAAGCTTTTATTTTTAAGGTTTTTACTGGATTCCTGCTTTCGCAGGAATGACATAAAGAGAGACGGGAATGATGTAGAACTCTCCATCAACAACCCAAATAATACGGTACAAGTCGCTATCTTGGAAAATAGCATTACACTATTCTCGTTTAAAATATTAGCTATTTCATCTTTAATATAAGAAGAACTAATAGGTAGTATAGATGTATAGATCAATATACTAATAACAAATCCGCTTAATAAAATAAAATTAATTTGAGTATTCTGAAGATCTTGGTAATTTTTAATATCATACTCATCTTCTATATAAGCGAAATATAAAGCAAATAATCCGTTATATAATATATGTATGAATATAAAGCTTGTAATAAGATAAGCTATATTTGGAGAGTTTATGCTAATAGCCGTTAATATAAAACCAAGCTGTGATACGGTAAGATAACATATTAATCGTTTAAGTTTTTTTTCAATTAGAGACAATACTAATCCATAAATGATCATTGATATCCCAAAAAACTTTAATATCTCAAGACCGCTAAATAATTTTAAAATGATAATTAAAATAACTTTAGTAGTAAAACTAATTAAATATACAATACCGCTACTTGAAGCTATAGGATAGCAATGAACCACCCAGCCGTTTACAAAAATAGCCGAGGCATTAATTAAACAACCTGCAAGTATGAATATTGCTGGTAACTCAAAATTATTTACTGATTCCGTTAAAGAGGTAAAAGTCGTATTACTTGTTGTTTGGATTAGAAGAGTCATACCGATTAAGATTAGCCCGCTGCTGAATAAATGAGTAAGGAAATATTGACGTGCCGGTTTTATCTTTAATTGGTCACAAAAAATAATTATGCAGGCAAAAATCGTCATGAATTCAAGCGAGATTATCATGGAAATAAAATCAGCTGCAAATACGCATATAATAGAGGATAAACAGTATAAACTACCGATTAAGCATTCTAATTTTCTATTTTGGGAAATTGTATAAAGATTTAAGATAGCAGTAACAATTAGAAATGCTAGAGCTATTAGCTGATTTTGTGGGTGAAAATCAAACATAAGCTCAAAATTAGTAAGCGGAAATGTACACTTGGTATTTTGAATAAACATTTTAATCCTTAGAAGAAACTGTTAAAACCTCTAGTCCCTGGATTCTTTTAAAGTCTTTTACATTTAGAGTTAATATCAGAAAACCTTTTGTAATAGCCGTTGCTGCAATAAGCATATCATGAGTTCCTATAGTTATACGTTGTGTGTATAAATCATGAGTAATACGTGCATATGTATATACTTCTTCAATACCGAAAGGTAATATAGTAAACAGACTTTTTATGTATTCTATAAAAGCTAAACATTTTATACGTTTATTCTCATTCTTGACTCTATCTACTCCTATTAATAGTTCAGTTAACACAATAGGGCTAATATAAGTCTGACCGTAATGTGACCATTGCTTAGTACTTACCTTTTCTCTTTCTAAAGCTATAATTATAGCAGTATCAATAATTAATCCCATCTTTCAACCAATTTTTTAATATCTTGTTTAGTATTGTGTCTTATTTCTTCGCGATTTTTCATGAATTGATCAGCATCTTCAGGATCAAGATGTGGACCATTTTTAAAAGCTTCCTCTAAGTCTCTTACTGCTACAGAAGGCTTGATTTCTGCAGGCGTAATCCTTGCTACGATATGATTACCTTTTTGAACGTCAAAGCTTTCGCCTTTATAGTAAACTCTATTCATAATATCTGAAAAAGATCGTACAAATTCTGTTGCTCTAATAATTTGTGCCATATTTATCCTCAAAAATAATTACCATATTTATACCTTTGATACTTCAAGATTTGGTACGTCAAATTTCGGGATTCGCCTGTGCTCACTATTGTACGCTGTGTAGGCGCACTGCTTATTTGACTTCCAACTTTTGAAGTATCTACGGTATACATATTATATGATTATGTGTAGATTATGTAAATATGTTTATGTAATATAAGCTAAAAATTCTCTGATTAAGATTTGAATAAAATAGAAAAGAGTTACGGCACAGCAGCATATTATTATACTAATTTGCATAGAGTAGGGGAGTGGTTTTGTTACGCTAGATTCTACTAAAGAAGGTTTATAAATAGAGCTTAATATTTTGAGCAGGTAAAGGCTTGAGAATATACTACTAGCTATTACGACAATCATAACAATGATTTGATTCTGTTCGCTTGCGGCAAGTAATATTGAGAATTTGCTAATAAATCCGCTAAAGATAGGTATACCGATTAATGATAATGAAGAGATAGATATAATAAAAGAAATTAAAGGAAATTCTTTGGATGTACCATGTAAATTCTGTACTTGATCGGCTTGCTTTAAACTGTAAATACTTCCCATACTATAAAATAAGCAGATTTTTGTAAAAGAATGTGAAACTAAATGGAGTATTGCGGCTCCAAGTGCCTTAGGTGTTAACATGAAAGCACTAAGCAATGCAAGGCTTAATTGGTTCATAGTGGAGTAGGCGAGTATTTTTTTGATATTATACGTGTCTAGGGCTTTGATTGAGCTATAAAATATGCTTACTATCGGTATAAAAATTAACCAGTTAAACTCGGCAAATATCATTTGTAAATACGATAAACCGAATATATATAATAGGATTTTGTAAATACAAAATAATCCGGTTTTAACCACTATTACGGCATGCAGCAAACTACTAATGGGGTAATGTGCAACCATTGCAGCAGGAAGCCATGAATGCACCGGAAAAATTGCAGTTTTAGCAATACCGCAAATAAACATTAACAATAAAATAATTGACTGGTTTTTGGAAAAATAATTTTCTACTAAACTCCCACTTGCAAAATCTCCGTTACCGGTTTTAGTATAAATAATTATCACTGCCGGTAAAAATAATATTGTGGCAGAAATCATCAGAATTTTTAGATATTTATATAACCCGCTAAGTACTATATTATTTTTGGTATGTCCTATTAAAAAAGCTGTAGAAATAGTTAAAAGCTCATAGCAAATAAACATCGTGAATAAGTTGCTAGATAAAGCAATTAAAACACCGATTAGAATAGTGAAGTTAAAGAAAAATAAGAATCTAGAAGAATAGTCTATATTATTAATAGCAAGATATTTAGGAGTGTAAAGTAAAGCACAAATCCATAAAAAGCCTATTAAACTTAAGAAAATAAGCCCTAAAGGTTCAAGATGGAATCCTATAGAGTAATTACCGAATATATTAAATTCAAATCCTGCTCTAATACCTTTTAAAAACAACCAGTCTATAATTAAAATATTACCGAAGAAAAAAATAGCGATAGTAATAAGTAAAAAATTACGTATAAAGCTATCTTTTTGAGTGGCATACGGGCTAGTTAAGTTTAATGCACCAACTAGCAAAGTTGATAGAATCAAAAGACTCGGAGTAGTAAATTGTGTAATCATGATAAGCTGTTATACTTTTTTTGATAGTATGGTTAGAGCATTACCTGTATGGCTTTCTATGTCATGCCTAGCTAAAAGTGGGGAAATCCAGAAAAAGCGAGATAAATCGTGCTTTTAGTTTTAAAAACTTACTGTGTTTATATTTTTTAATTACTGGATTCCCGCTTTCGCGGGAATGACAATAGTACCATTTTATAATGGTAAAATAACGATCCTACAGAGCTAAGTAAAATTATAATAAAATCTAATAGTAGATTTTGTGTTAATAATAATTCAAGAATATTTACTTTGATAAAAAATAATGGACTGATAGGTAAGCCACAGCTGCACATAATAGCAATTATTATTAAAACTTTGTTAGGCTCTCTTTTATAGCTTCCATTATAAGCATCTATCAAGAAAAGAGCTATTTTATTTATACTATCCGCAAGTAATAAACTTGGTAAAACTATTATACCGTTTTCGGTTACGTATAATAAAAATACGTAACCTATTTGAGTGCAACATGAATAAATTATAATATTCTTGAAATCTTTTGTTTGGTAAGCAAAATATGGGGCTATAATAAGAGTAGCTAAAGCGATAGGTTTTATAAAATTTGTAATAGCCGTTTTAATTGTCTCATAGCCTATAATAATATAAGTAAATTTATATATTATATATATTCCTATTATAGTAGAAATCCCTGCTAAATATACTAAAATAACTGAAGCCGTGTTATTATAAGCTCTCATCATCCAAAAATGCATAGGGAAAAAAGCTGTTTTTAAAATAGCACCTATTAAGAAAAAACCGATAGCTATAGTGATTATACGGGGATTAGTATGTTCTTGTAAATACGCTGCAATTTCTGCCATATTCAAACTACCCGTAATGCTTAGCAAAAATCCTATAGATATAAGAATAAGAGTTGCACCGATACTACCTATTATCAAATAATCAAAAGCTCCGATTAAAGATTTTGGATTATTACCTGAGGCTATCAGGACATAGCTACTAAGTGCCGAAATCTCTATAAATATATATAGATTAAAAAAATCATGAGTAGCCATCATCCCTAAATAGCCCGTATGAGCGAATAATAATATACCGTAAAATAAAGATTTTCTATTATTGTTTATATATTTTAAGATAGTTTGATTAGTAATCTTATGACAAAAAACTAAAAAGAACAATAAAACCAAGTTAAGATAAATAATAATAGCTTGGTTTAGTGCATTTAGCCGATATTCTATTCCTATTTTTGAAGTCCATCCTCCCATGGTGTAAGATAGCTCCGTATTTTGTATAATGCTATATCCATAAACACTGACCAAAAGGCTAGATAAAATACAAATTGTAGTAATTATTCGTGCAAAGGTAATAAAGCGAAAAGATATTATTGAGAGTAAAGCCCCCAATAAAGGGAATAATATTTGTATGATAGGGACATGGTTAGCTAGAATCATTTATCAAAATTAATTTCATTTTCTGATATTGTACCAAAATGTTTATAAATTTGATATATTAAACTTAAAGCTACGCTAAGAGTAGCAAACCCAACTACTATAGCAGTTAGCATTAATACATGAGGCAAAGGGCTAGTGTAAGTAGTGATGCCCTCTTGGAAAATAGGTACACCGCCTGTTTTAATTTTTCCGATACTTAAATAAAATACTAACACCGAACTTTGAAAGATTCCAAGCCCGATAATTTTATGAATATAATTACGACTTGTAAGCATTATAAATAAGCCGCTAGTTAGTAAGATCAAGGCAAAGAAATATATTAAATTATGCATAATTATATTGTTATTGTAAGAAAAGTATTGTTACGTGCATCAGTTTCATCGTCATTGCCGCAATGACGTTGGTAAACATTAATACGCTTTGAAAGACTGATTAAATACGCATGTGACTTTTTTGCCCTTACGTATAGCGAGCTTAGGAAAAACCTGTTCAAGGATCACCATATTAGGATTATCTTGAGCAAGGCGATAATTTACTAAAGATTCTCGAAGTGAATCATCTACAGCAAAAATACCGGAAATTTCAGCGTTTTTATCTCTAAATTGCAGATAAGTAAACTCGCCGTCATCAAAAATTTTAGTAGGAGCTATTTCTTCGCTGCCGCTAATATAGTAATTAAAGTTATATTTTTCAGGATGAGTCAGGTCGGGACTTGCTAGGGCAGCAGAAAAAGTTTGCATATGACCGCTCATATTGTCATTTTCGTCATCCGGATAAAGAAACTTTACGTTAAAGACCATTTCAGGATCACGCATATCAAGAGTTTCGGCGGCATATAGTTCAAAGAAGTACGTCCGTTTATTAGTAATTAAAGTCATATTAGTAGTAGCATCCGGTTCCATCGGTTTAATAAAAATCCTATGACCGGCAGGTACTATTTGCCATGAAGTAGTATCTCCCATAGAAATACTTACTATTTCCTCGTCCTTTGCTAGTTCTATACTTGCTTGATAGCCGTAATATCCTGTGAATTTGAAAACATCGTCAGGGTTATAAGTCATAACTCTTAGACGTGGGTCTCGACCTAGAGGTCGTGATATAGTAAGAGCCAATACATCTAATGTAAGTATTATAAAAGTACAAAATATTATTAGTTGCTTCATATTATTTCTGATTTTTATTCCTTAATAACTTTAGCTTGTAACTAGTAACGGTAAAATTGAACGGCATATCAGGTGATGTATTTGTACTGATAGAATCCATTATAAATCCGATTCTTGCTTCCCATACCATATTTTCTAAAATTGCATCCGTACTATTTTTTGCCAATGATTCAAAAGTAACAACTGCCTCGTTATCGTTTATATTGTTAATTGATAATATATTAATTGAGCGTCTATATAGTTTTTGATATCTTATGACCGGTGATAATGGGTTATCAATATTCATAAAATTAGCAAATTGCATATACACAATACTCGTAGAAGTATTTTTGATAAAGGTAAATTGTTCTTTTAATATATCGTAATTGTATTCTTCTCGTTGGTTTACATAATTCTGAAGCATAATATTTGCAATAGAGATATAAGGCGTTACTAATGTTGAATGTTTAGTATTAGTAACGGCAGCTTGTTTTTCGGTATCATCTTTTATTAAATAATTTACTTTTTTGTTTATAGGTAGCAATATGTTGATATTTATACAAGCTAAGGTTAATAATAAGGTAAAAATCGTGCATATTAAAAGCAGAAGACTTCTATGACTTAACGGTAAGATATACTTAAAGTTATACCATTTTCTTGCATCAATAAAATATTCGCCGGATTTTATATATTCTTGTATTGCGTTGGTTAATGGGTCCATAATTACTAGATTAATATCTAATTTTATTCTGTTTTAACACTCTATCATAATTATTATAATATGATTATGATTTAATTTAATGTTATTTAAGCTATAAAATAAGTTTATATTGTTGCTACAATACCAAATATTGTTTAACTTTAAAATTAAAATAAATAAATTATAAATTAAAATTATACAATAACAATTATTGATGGTAGTTATTATGTTATAATCATCCCACTTGAAAAATTGGCGAAAATGTCTTTATAAGTCCGCAGGTAGCCACGTATTAATAAGTATACGCTCTTCTCCTAAGCTGAACTTCGTATAACTACTTTTTATGTACTTCAGAGTATAATAGTTTACAATCTTTTTAATATTTTTTTATATTTATAAATAGATTTTTTGAAAAAAATGCTTGTGAACTATTGTATAGTAAGGTAATTTTAAAATAGTAACAAGATAATTTAATAATGTATAATTAGAATGTTAAAATCATTAAAGCTTCTATTAGTATTAATTATGCTTGCTCAATTGTTGTCATGTACCCCTTCAGCTCCTTATGAAATTAAAAGCCCGTGCGTTTCTGCTGATATAGATAATGGTTCGAGTGTAAGCGTAAATCCTTGTATAAGAAGACCTGTTAATTCAGTAAATATAGTATAAAAGTAATAGTTTTACACAATAACAATGTAATAATAAAAATACCTTTGATATGAATAATATATTTGGCTTCTTTAAATCAAGTAATAACTCGCAAAGCGGTTCAGGAGATACACAAACGCAAGAAAGTAT
The DNA here is from genome assembly GCF_000263055.1 of Rickettsia honei RB. Lineage (NCBI taxonomy): Bacteria > Pseudomonadati > Pseudomonadota > Alphaproteobacteria > Rickettsiales > Rickettsiaceae > Rickettsia > Rickettsia honei. The sequence goes on from NZ_AJTT01000001.1 coordinate 13,789, forward strand.
TAAATCGGCTAATCCTTTAAAAATTACTCAGAATTGGTATGAAGAGCGATCTGATAAGTTACTTGTTCAACGTAACTTACTTATTATATTAATAATGCTACTAACCATTTTTATGGTTATAGCAACTTTAGTAATAGCCTTTGTAGTGAAATCTAAACAGTTTGAGCCTTTTGTTATTCAGCTTAATAGTAATACCGGACGTGCCTCAGTGGTAGAACCTATTTCATCACCAGTGTTAACGGCGGATGAGTCTCTTACAAGGTATTTTATAAAGAAATACATAACGGCACGGGAAACATATAATCCGGTTGATTTTGCGACGATAGCTCGTACGACAATAAGATTATTTTCAACAAGCAGTGTTTATTACAATTATCTTGGCTATATAAGAAATAAAGATTTTGATCCTACTTTAAAATATAAAGAAGAGAATACTACATTTTTAGTAATAAAATCATGGTCAAAAATCGCAGCAGATAAATATATAGTTAGATTTTCCGTAAATGAAACATCAGGAAACCAATTAGTTTATAATAAAATAGCGGTAGTAAGTTATGCTTATGTGCCTATGCAATTAACAGATTCAGAACTTGATGTAAATCCGGTAGGGTTTCAAGTGAACGGATATAGGGTAGACGATGACAATAGTTAGATTTTATTTTTTAGTTTTTATATTATTAAGCGGTTTTACAGTACAACGAGAATGTCCACTTGTAGATGATCCATGTAATAGTAGTAATAATTATGTAGATGATTTATCTATAACTAAAGATAATAGGATAAAAACTTATATATATAATCCAAATGAAGTTTATTTATTAGTTTTGCATTTTGGCTTTCAATCGCATATAGAATTTGCTAAAAACGAAGAAGTCCAAAATATAATTCTTGGGGATGCTTATGCTTGGAAAATAACTCCTTTGGCAAATAGATTATTTATTAAGCCTCTTGAAAAAGATATTCGTACAAATATGACTATTATAACTAATAAAAGAATATATGAATTTGATATCGCTTCTACGGAACTTATGATGGGTAACGAAAGGGATTTAGTATATGTAATTAAATTTTACTACCCTAAGAAAAATAGTAATTACATGGCAAGATTTTAATCGATGTCATTTCTGCGTAGATATGTCATTGTGAGCAGCCGTAGGCTGCGTGGCAATCTCATGCAATATACAAACTCCTGAGATTGCGGACGTACAATTGCTCTGAGGTTTCCTCGCAATGATGGAAAAATCGATCCACGCAACAATGGCAATAAAAACACTTTAACTAATATAATTTAGATATGGCTGAAGAGCAAAATAACAATCATAATACCGGTTTTTTATCAGGAGCAGATTCTCCTGAAGTACAAAGAGAATTATCAAAAGTTTCGGTTAGCTTTAATAAGAGTATTGCGATAGTAGTCGTAATTTGTGGTATTTTTATATATATTTTTTATACTCTTTTTTTCGGTACTGAAAAAGAAGAAATACCGGAGACTCAGATACCGAGTAATATTGTAAAACCTGTTACGGAGGTTGATGATAATATTCCGGAGATTCCAAAGTTACCTGATCCGCCTAAGCTTGAGACGCCCACCGCTCCTCCACCGCCTCCCCCTCCGGTAGTAAAAGTTCCACCGGTCTTACCTCCTACTACTCCTGTAGAAGAGAATAAAGACAAAACGCTTCCATTGCCGCCGGTTTCGTTGCCTTCGACTTCAGGAACGTTAGTTGAGAGCGATGCAGAGAAGCAACGTCGTGAAGCAAAAAGAAAATCAGCTATAGTGTTAATTGGTGGTGTAGAGCCTAAAAAAACACCGGAACAGATTACGGCAGAAACGACCTTTAAAGATCGCGGTGATATGTCTTTGGTTCTCGGACGCGGTAAATTAATTGATGCAGTCCTTGAGACGGCAATAAATAGTGATCTTGGCGGTGAAATAAGAGCCATTATTAGTAGAGACGTATTTTCTGAGAAAGATAAAGTGATATTGATACCGAAAGGGTCAAAAATATTCGGTAAATATGCAACCTCAACTTCGTCCGATAGTTATGGTAGAGTTTCTATAATATGGGATAGAATCGATTTAACGAGCGGTTATACTATAGAATTCGACTCACCTGCAGTTGATAATTTAGGTAGACCAGGATTACAAGGAAGAGTTGATAATAAATATAAAGAACAATTTGCAAATGCCGTATTACAATCTGGCTTTAATATAGGGCTTGCTAAAGTCCTTGATAAGTTAGTGCCGCCTCCTATAGCTTCTCAGGCTGCGGCTACCAATAGTGCTACGGCAAAACAATTGTTAAATACTGCTCAAACTATTGCGTCTAATACCGCTATGGATGCAAATACTAGGATAGTTACAATTTGTACTAATATACTTGCTGCTATTACCGATAAAACTTCGACTGCTTATACTACTATGACTCAAGCATGTACAACCGCACAAACTGCTTCTTCAGCGAATACTGCTGAGCAGAGACTTCAAACCTTAGTACAGGCAGTTAATACGGCAGCTTCAAGTTTGCTTACTACTACCTCTATAGCATCAACTCCGACGCAAGCACAACAAGCTTCTACTCAAGCTTTTACGGATGTAACGAATGTTGTAAAAAATATGATAACTCAGCAGCAGTTTAAGCCGACGACAACGGTTAATCAAGGTACGCCGGTTAGAATATATGTTAATAAGGATTATAAATTCCCAAAAGCCGTTTTATTAAAATCGAAGGTAATGAAATGAATGAAGAATTTGCAGCCTTAGAGACGTTTTTACTTCCTTTTAAACATTTATTTGCTGAAGACGGTATTAACGAAATTATGGTTAATAAGCCCGGAGAAGTATGGGTTGAAAAAAAAGGCGATATATATTCTAAGCAAATACCGGAACTGGATAGCGAACATCTACTTGCATTAGGGAGTTTAGTCGCTCAATCTACTGAACAGATGATTTCAGAAGAAAAACCACTTCTTTCGGCAACTTTGCCGAATGGCTACCGTATTCAAATAGTATTTCCTCCTGCTTGTGAGATAGGACAAATCATTTATGCTATAAGAAAGCCTAGCGGTATGAATCTAACTTTAGATGAATATGCTAAAATGGGGGCATTTGATGATACTGCAACAGAGAGTTTAGTAGATGAAGATGCAGTAATTTTAAATAATTTCTTAGCTGAAAAAAAGATTAAAGAATTTATTAGACATGCAGTTGTTTCAAAGAAAAATATCATAATTAGCGGCGGTACTTCAACCGGTAAAACTACTTTTACTAATGCGGCACTCACTGAAATACCTGCAATAGAAAGATTAATTACTGTAGAAGATGCTCGTGAGGTTGTGCTATCACGCCATCCTAACAGAGTGCATTTACTGGCTTCCAAAGGAGGACAGGGGCGTGCAAATGTTACTACTCAAGATTTAATAGAGGCCTGTTTGCGTTTAAGACCAGATAGGATTATAGTAGGTGAGCTTCGAGGTAAGGAAGCTTTTAGTTTTTTGCGTGCTATTAATACAGGTCATCCCGGTTCAATATCAACACTGCATGCTGATAGTCCCGCTATGGCTATTGAGCAGTTAAAGCTTATGGTTATGCAAGCAGATCTTGGTATGCCGCCTGAAGAAGTAAAGAAGTATATTTTAACCGTTGTAGATATCGTTGTGCAGTTAAAACGCGGTAGCGGTGGGAAAAGATATGTTTCGGAAGTATATTATAAGAAGAACAAGAACGCTGAGGGGATGGTTTAAAAACGTCATTGCGAGGAAATTACGAAGTAATTGACTAAGCACAACCTCAGGCCACAATCCTGAGATTGCCACGCTCCTTTTAGTTGCTCGCAATGACGTAAAAATTACTCCACGCAAAAACTAATATATAAGCATAAACTAGGAATATCAATTCATGGAATGGCATAAGATACTTAAAGTTACTAGAAATATATTCGGTCATGCTATAATTCATCCGGTTGTTATTTTTTGTACCATTTGGATAAGCGGTGCATTTGTTGCAATTTTTACTAATGAGGTTGGAGCTTTAGGTGTAAATATAAATGCTATAAATATTGCTTATAAGTGGGCTTATTGGCTTATTAACGTTTGGGGGCAGTTAAAAATTGCCGACTATAATTATTTAAAATTGAAGCTACTTGCCTCTCTTCTCAGTCCGGCTATTATTGTTATAATATTTTACATTAAAAATTTTGAAAGAATAAAATCATTACAATTTTTCAAACAAGATGAAAAAGTATATGGAGATGCAAGCTGGGCTAATCCGTCAGATATAGAGGCTGCAGGTCTTAGATCTAAGAAAGGTATGCTGATCGGTGTTGATGCCGGTGGATATTTTGTTGCAGACGGGTTCCAGCATGCTTTATTATTTGCTCCTACCGGTTCAGGTAAAGGTGTAGGGTTTGTGATACCTAACTTGTTATTTTGGAGTGATTCGGTAGTAGTGCATGACATAAAGCTTGAAAATCACGGGTTGACAAGTGGTTGGCGTGAGAAGCAAGGGCAGAAAGTTTTTGTATGGGAGCCTTCTAATCCTGATGGTGTTACTCATTGTTATAATCCGATTGATTGGGTTAGTACTAAGCCTGGGCAAATGGTTGATGACGTTCAAAAAATTTCAAATCTTATAATGCCAGAAAAGGATTTTTGGAATAATGAGGCACGAAGCTTATTTTTAGGCGTAACTCTATATTTAATAGCCGATCCTACTAAAACTAAATCTTTCGGTGAGGTAGTGCGTACTATGAGGAGTGACGACGTAGTTTATAATCTAGCGGTCGTACTCGATACGCTTGGTGGTGTAATACATCCTGTTGCATATATGAATATTGCTGCATTTTTGCAAAAAGCCGATAAAGAGCGTTCCGGCGTAATATCTACAATGAACTCATCGCTTGAATTATGGGCAAATCCACTTATTGATTCAGCTACAGCATCTTCTGATTTCAATATACAAGAATTTAAAAAAGTCAAAACAACCGTATATGTAGGGTTAACACCCGATAATATACAGCGTTTACAAAAATTAATGCAGGTGTTTTATCAGCAGGCGACAGAATTTTTAAGCCGCAAAATGCCGGATTTAAAGGAAGAGCCGTATGGAGTAATGTTCTTACTTGACGAGTTCCCGACGCTCGGGAAGATGGATACTTTTAAAGCCGGTATAGCTTATTTTAGAGGTTATAGAGTTCGTTTATTTTTAATTATCCAAGATACACAGCAGTTAAAAGGAACATATGAAGATGCAGGGATGAATTCTTTCTTATCTAATGCAACATATCGTATTACTTTTGCCGCTAATAACTATGAAACGGCAAATTTAATATCGCAGCTTGTCGGTAATAAGACGGTAGAACAAAGATCATTTAGTAAACCTTTATTTTTTGATCTTAATATTGCTACTAGAACCCAAAACGTTTCTCAGGTTCAAAGAGCTTTACTTTTACCTCAAGAAGTAATACAGTTACCGAGAGATGAGCAAATTGTTTTAATAGAATCCTTTCCGCCTATAAAATCGCGTAAAATTAAGTATTATGAAGATAAGTTTTTTACTAGTAGATTATTACCGCCGACTTTTGTACCTACTCAAGTACCTTTTGACCCTAGGGCAAATAATAATGAGGCTTCGGAAGAGACCGAAACAATAACTGTTCCGGAAAATAATGAGTAAAATGCGTTCAGCTATTATTGATATCGGTTCAAATGCTTTAAGAGCTGTAGTTTATGAAAGTGATGAGCTTGGAGCGCCGGAAATTTTTAATTATAAGTTTAGAAATTATCTTACAAATTTACTTAATTTAGATAATTTAGACGTAAAACATCAAACATATTTATCTCTACAATATCTTATTCATATTTTTACCAAACTGTCTGTTACTAATATTAGATGTGTTGCAACAGCTATACTTAGGGGGCATCCTAAAGCAGATGAATTCAAAGCTATAATTAAAAAGAGATTCAATATTGATATTGAAATTATCTCAGGTGAACGTGAAGCTTATTTAACTGCTGCCGGATTAATTTCCGGTATTAGTGATGCTTTCGGTATTGTAGCTGATCTTGGAGGTGGAAGTCTTGAACTTGCACAGATTGGAAATAAAAAAGTCGGTAAATTAAAATCATTGCCGCTTGGTACAAAAATTATTGTTAGTAGCAATTTTGGTGATGTCGGGCTGATTACTAAAATGCTAGAGGAAGAATTTGGAGCTGCACATTATCCTAATTTATATTTAATTGGCGGTGCATTACGTCTAATGAGCCGTATATACATGGAGTCTATAAATTATCCCCTTAAAAATTTACATAATTTTGAAATAAATCGTGTAGAGTTTGAGTTATATTTAGAGAAATTATCACAAATCGATAAATTAAAGCTGAGTTATTACGAGCAGAAAGTCATAAATTATAATGCAGTTTTAGTAATAAAAGCAATGATTAAGGTATTTTCACCGGAAAAAATTATTATCTCAAATTACGGTTTAAAAGAAGGAGTAAGATTTGACTCGTTGCCGTCTCATGAAACAGAAAAAGATATTATTTATGAGAGGGTGAAGAGATTAGTAAAATTTGATAGAAATATATGTAAAATTGAAAAATATATTGAAGCAGTACAATATCTTTTAATTAATGCCGATGCCACGACTCTTATTATTATTGAACTCGCTATAATGCTAGCACAATATAATAAAAATATTGATAAAACGCTTAGAGCAAATTTTGTTTCGGAATTTATATTATCTTCAGACATTCCTTTTAGTCATAGACAGCGTCTTATGCTAGGTATTGCCCTTACGGTTACTTATACTGCTAAAACTGACATGCAGATTAATAAAATAGCTAAGAAAATGATTAGTAAAAGTGATTATTACAACAGTCATATAATCGGTTATTATATAAAAATTGCTAGAGAAATTGATGGGCCAGAATTTCAAGAGCCTTCTTTTTCGATTAAATTAAAAGACGATAAATTTTTACAAATTAATGCTTCAAATATCTTGCCTAAACAAGTCTTTGAAAAGGTTTGTGAACGTTTAAAAGATATAAGTTCTGCTAGAAAAAATATTAGGTATAATTTTAGTGATTAGGTTTTTTTTGTTATAGTGCCGGATAGTTTTCGAAAAGCCAGTGATGTCATACCTGCGAAAGCAGGGATACCGGCTAAAAAAATCTTGATTGCAAAGATTTTTTTATTATATTGTTTCACTTTTAAAGTAAAATCTTTAAAAAGCTTTAAAGTACTGGATTCCTGCTTGCGTAGGTATGACATAAAAAGCGCCACACAACAATAGCTAAATTAATTACGCTCCATCAAATGTGTCACAATTATATTCCTTTGTACATCCTATAATAGTAGATTCCATTTTAGGAACTATGTGTTCCTCCCAAAAATCTGCCAGCGGTTGAATTGTATTAATAATAAGTGAATCTTCGATGGGATGCAATAAATTATCTATACTAATTTCTAGATACCTAACTATAGAACTCTGCAGCGCTATCATCTGATTCTCTGTGTATAAGATTTCCAATGCTTTCTAAGTAGTAAACTTGCTCGCTAGTAAGATCTTTATCTTTTATTATTTGCGGTAGAATCTTGGTTAATATACATTGCAATTGAACTTTTTGATCAGTTGCAAATAATTCATAATAATCCTGTTCTTTTACACAAGGTAATTTTAGTAAATTAATAATTAAATTGGTCACATAATATGGGCATGAGAATTAGTTTTTATAACTTCCTCTAATTCTCTTGTATCTGTTCCGGTCTATAATTATTAAAGTAAAATATAGGTAATATAGTCTCGTTTTTTAAATATTTAATCAATTCTTTACTATCGTTATATTTACTACTAATTTCATTTTTTTCCTCTGGTGTTAATATTAAATTTGCCCTTAAATCAAGTATTGGTTTTGCCGCTCTACTATATTCATATGAATTATTAATTAAGCGCTTTAAGCTTTCAAAATTTTTAGGCAAAAATATTTTATCTCATTTTGATATGGTACATTTTTTACGAAATCTGTTTTCAAAATTTGAAAACTATTATTTAGTGGGATACTTGCATTGTAAAAAATTTTCTCTATTGCATAATGTCCAAATTCATGTGCTATTATTGATTCTAAATTTAATTTTTCTGCGCCTATACATTTAGGTTATTGTCTCAATCGTAATGAGAAAATGATTTATTATCAAATATTATTTTTAGGCTATCTTGTACTTTAATATTAACCGCTGCTATATAGGCTAATAACTTATTTGTAGGCCCCTATTGCAAAAGCTTTGTATAGTTATGAAGAATTATATTGTCATTTAAATCGCTTACATTGTAAGTCCTTGTCATTAAAATAGTAATATCAGAGTTTCGCTATATGCAATCGGTGATAATTTTTCTATTTTAAATTTTGCAATATTAAGTTTTTCAATATTTATCTCAATTTTATTATCTTCAATAAAGCTTTTAAACTCTTGAAAACTTAAATAACTAGCTAATTTTTTAATTCAAATCCTTCTATTTTAAATTCACTAATTGCATTGTTATTGTGCTCCTCAATCGTTCTCTTCTTAAACTTAAGCAACTCTTGCAACATGTTGCTTTTTGTATCTCTATATTGTACAGTATCAAAATTGCTGCTACATCAAGCATAGATGTATCATCGATGTTATGTATATATCTATCGTATTCAGCAGAAGTAAAGTGGCTAGGGTTAGCATAAGAAATAATAAGTTTATATGCTTCTGGATAAAATGACGTAATGGCATGATGTAACCCTAACAAATTATAGCTGTTCTTAGATGCTAAAATTGATTTTATTTCGTCATATTTTTTAGTTTTTATAAAATTTTTTATTAGCTTATTCAAAGCTGTTGTGGGTCATTGTGAATAATATTCAGATGGTAAAGACATGTTTTATATCCTATCAAGTTGCTATATTTCATGGTAATATGTTTTATAATAAATAGTATATCTTTCTATTTGTAAAGAAATAATTTTAATTACAAACGAACATTAACATCTTATTAAGCTCTCTTAGTCTACCTCCCAAATCATTATTAATCCTGAAAACAATAAATTTATTGGAAAAAGTTTTGGAAGAATAGTACTACCAAATCACAAAATTTTATTGAACTAAACGACATTGCATATGGTAATTTAATCAGAGTCGACATAGAAGCTTATCGAGAAAATGTTATAGTATATAGATGTATTAATTTAATTGCACAATCGGCGGGACATGTCCCGTGGAAAGTGCTTAAAAGTAAAACCGGAGAAGTAATATTTAGACTATCCGGTGCATTATTTACTAAAAAAACCGAATCCCAAAAAAGCCGGAGCGGATTTTGTTAGTGAGCTAATTGCAAGCAAATTATTATTCGGTAATAGTTTATATTTTATCAGCTCTAGACTCGTACCCTAAAGAGATTTACTTACTACCGGCTCTTGTTACGGAACTGGTTATAGAACATAACAATTTAGTTGCTTATTTTGATTTGAAATTATTTGTCCGTTAACTCTTGCAGTACCGAAAATTAGCGGTATAGGTTCGCGGTAATTAGCTGTTACATATTTAAAACTTTCTTTGAAATTTTTAATATTGTCATATTCTATCGGTTCGTGATTTAGTTGATCTAAATACTCACCAAGCATTTTGCCGACAAATCTTCCCACGCTTGAAAATATGCCGCCGCCAAATGCATTTCTAACAGTACCGCCCAGCGAACTAAAAAAACTTCCAAACATATTTACCACATTATAATTTAATATGGATTGATATTAGCAGTATGATGTGGTAACACTAATATATGTCATTCCTGCGAAAGTGGGAATCTAGGAAAACATATAAAAAAACAAGCTTTTATATGTTTATTTTGTCAAACATGTACCAATTATTAAGGTTATTTTTTCTGGATGCCCGCCTTCGCAGGAATGACATAGAAAATCACAGGGTGATATGCTGCCTTTAAAAAAATGGAAATCATAAATGTTTAAAAAATATATATTTATTCTAATATTATTTATTGCTTCTATAGCTCGTGCAGAAATTATAGAAGTGGATAGTTTAAATAAAATAAAACAAGATTTTAAAGAAAATTATAATAAAAATTATGTACCTCAGGATTTATTAGTAGTAACGGTTCTAGATGAATTTTTGTTTAAGTCTTTAGTGCCTATCGTTGCACAGCTTGATAAAGACATTTATCTTACACTAACTCCTCTTTTACGTAATATTAATAAAAATTCAAAAGCTATTTATATAAAGCAATTGATTTTAACTAATGATAGTTATAAGAAAGAATTACAAGAATCTGATTTTCCAAATTTTGTAAATGAAATGAGTAATAGTAAAATCCCCATAATAGCAGTAAATGATGGGTTTACCGGTAATTTTAATAATATTCCTAAATTTGAGATATGGTTTGCCGATTATTTAAAGAAAAATTTCGATATTGATTTTTCAAATAGTTTTCCAAACAATAATTATATTATTTTTAATAATTTAGAAAGTTTTGCTAATACTTATCCGGTATTTTATAAGGGTATATTGACGAGTAATAATATATCGAAAGCGGAAATGATGCTCAATTTCCTTATTCAAATGAATTTTATACCGAAATGCTTTATAATGATTAGTAGTAGCATAGAATTGCTAAGCTCAATGGAATTGCAACTTAGTAGTTATAGTTCTAATATATTATTTATTGGTTATCATTATAATAATAAAAATACTCCGAAAAATAAAGATGTTGCATATTATACTAAACTGATTAATGATTTAATATCTCAAATAAATAAGCTAAAAAGAAATAATCCACCTTTAAAGAATAATAATGCAAAAGGTAAAAATCCTTATGACACGAATAAATAAAGTTTTATTGAGTTTACTTTGCTTAGTTATTTCGTATGCGGGCTACGGTCAAATTATTCCTACTTACTCCGTAGATTCAGTAACAATGAAAAACTTATTACCGAAGATAGATGCAGATACGCTGGTACTTATAAATATAGATAATACTATCATAACACCGAAATCCAAATTATTTCGATATCAGGATAATTCTTATATAAATTTTACTAAATATTTATATAGTCTTGCAGCGGATAACGCATCAGTTAATAAAACTATTGCAAAATTGATAGTGCAGCGTCAGATGATGCTTGTTGAATCTAAATGGGTAGATTTAATTAATAAGATGAAACAGCAAGGTGCAACGGTTTTAGGTCTTCAGGAAATAACGGCCCCATGTAATTTAATTGAAAATTATGAAGGATGGTTATATACCTTACTTTACGGACTCAATATTAATTTTACTAATAAAGTTAATGATAAAGATGTATTTAGATTTAATCCAAGCGATGCTGAAGCCCCTATTTTTTATTTAGGTATAATATTTACCGGTAATATAAATAGAGTAAAAGCTCTTATAGAGTTCTTAAAAATTATACCAAAACAACCTAAAAAAATAGTAATTTTTGCAAATAATAAAAAAGATTTAGAAAATATGGACTCTTATTTAAGTATGGTTGATATAGGATATTATGGAATTGAATATTTGGGGTGGCAAATGTTACCGGGGTCACCTGATCATCAAATCGCTGAGCTGCAGCAATCTACGTTTTTAAATACCGGTCAGTGGTTAGAAGATGATACAGCTGCAAAGATGTTAAATAAATAATTATGAATGACAATTTAATTAATGCTTTAAAAGATTTAATTATTAATACCGGCAAGATTGCACTAGATATAAAAAAGGCAGGAATGTTGACTGATATTAAATCAGATGGGTCAGTAGTCACTAATGCCGATAAGGAAATTAGTAAAATAATTTATCAAACTCTACAAACCTTAACCTCTCAAATAGCTATAGTATGTGAAGAGCAGCCGCTACCTATATTCAGCAGTGATACTTTTTGGTTAATCGATCCTATTGATGGGACATGGAGCTATGTAAACGGTAAAAGTACATATACGGTCAATATAGGGCTTATTGAAAACGGTTTTCCAACCATCGGCTTGATATATCACCCTGAAACAGCAAAGCTATATTATACTGATGTAAACGGTCGGTTAAAAATCGAACAGAATTCTAAAGAAATATTTGTTAATCATGAACCTAAACATGAAGAGCTTAATGCGGTAATAGGTTTTTATAATTCAAATAAAGATACTAAAGAATTTTTAAGTAAGTATTCATTCGGTCAAATAAATGCAATAGGCAGTTCAATGAAACTATGCTTAATTGCTGAAGGAGCAGCTGATATATATCCAAAATTCGGTCAAACTATGGAATGGGACATAGCGGCAGGTCATGCTTTAATTAAAGCCGGCGGTGGTAATATTTTAGATACGCATGGACAAGAAATTACTTACGGTAAAGAAAGTTTTGCTAATCCTAATTTTTTCGCCTGTAGTAAATATTGGTTGGAAAGGGAGGCAAGGTTGCATAGATACTAGATCGTCATTGCAAGCAGCAGTAGGCTGCGTGGCACAATCTCATGAAATAATAACAAACTTCTGAGATTGCTTTGTCAAAACTTGCAGTTTTTTCTCGCAATGATGAAAAAACTGATCCACATAGGTATTGCCAAACTTGCATCAAACCAACTTCTTTAACTCATAAATTAACTCAAGTGCTTCTTTAGGGGATAGTTTATCAGGATCGATAGTGCTGAATTTTTTATCTAATTTGCTGCTTATAGTAGTTTTATTAGGTTCAAGATAAAACAAACTCAAATTATTTGATTCCGTTGATAAAATATTTTTTCCTTTACCTGTAGAAGTTTTTTCAAATTTAAGCAGAATCTGCTCAGCTCTGTTTATAACACTCGCAGGAAGACCGGCAAGAGCCGCAACATGAAGACCGTAGGACCTATCGGCAGCACCTGATATAATATTATGTAAAAATAGAATATCTTTACCTGACTCCTCAATAGCAATAGTATAATTTTGCAAAGCCGGCAGGAAATTACTCATAACGGTTAGCTCATGATAGTGCGTTGCAAATAAACAGCGACATTTCAGCTTATCATGAATATATTCAAGCACCGACCATGCTATAGATACCCCGTCATAAGTGGATGTGCCTCTACCTACCTCATCAAGTATGATTAGTGAGTTTTTTGTAGATTGAGCAAGAATTGCCGAGGTTTCAAGCATCTCTGCCATAAAGGTCGATTGTCCCTTAATTAAGTCATCGGCAGCACCTATTCGGCTAAATATTTTGTCGACTACCCCTATTTTAGCACTTTTTGCCGGCACAAACGAACCTATTTGAGCAATGATTGCAATAATGGCGTTTTGACGTAAAAAAGTACTTTTACCTGCCATATTAGGACCGGTAATTAACCAAATACGCTCAAGCTCTGATAAATGACAATCATTATATACAAAGCTTTTGCTTTCTCGCTGTAGTGCTTTCTCTACTACAGGATGCCGTCCTTTAACGATATCAAAGCTTAAATCATCGGTAAACTCAGGCTTAACATAATCATATTCATCGGCGATGTAAGCAAAATTACAAAATACGTCAAGCCCGCTTAAGGAGCTTGCAAGCATTCGTAAATAGGAAGCTTTTTCGATTACTTGGCTACAAATATCCGCATATAATTCTTTTTCTAAGCTTATTACTAAGGTTTTAGCATTGACTAACTCACTTTCAAGATTTTGTAGTTCAGCAGTAGTGTAACGAACATGATTAGCCGTTGTTTGACGGTGAATAAATTTGGGATCAAGGATTTTATTAACATTTTTAGCGGTGATATCGATAAAAAGCCCTATAACATTATTATGAGATATTTTTAAACTGTCTATTCCCGTTTCTTTGCGATATTGATCTTTTAGCTTTTCAATATATAATTTTCCGTTATTAATTAAATCATGTAATTGGGCTACTTTCGGATGATATTCATGTTTTATTATACCTCCGTCATTTAAATTATTCGGTGCATCTTCTCGTATTGTTGCGTCTATTAAATTATATAATTCTGCATCACCTGATAGAGGTTTAATAATTTTTTCGATAAAATCAGGTAAATTAAAACCGTAAGCGTCAAAGAATACTCCTTTAATAATCGTTGCCGTTTCTAAAGTATATTTAATGCTAAGTAAATCACGACCTGAACTTCTGTTCATCGTAATACGTGTTAAGCAGCGTTCTATATCACTAGTTTTTTTTAGAAGTTCTCTAATTTTTTTTACTATTTCTAAGTTGGAATAAAAGAACTCGGTAATATTTAAACGATGATTTATTTTAGCAATGTTGGTTAAAGGACTTGAAAGAAAATTATATAGTAAACGTCCACCTTGTTTAGTAACCGTATGATTAAGGGTGCTTAATAAACTTCCTTGCGAGCCGCCTTGTGAGTTTGTTACAATTTCAAGGTTGCGTCTAGTAGAGAAATCAATAGTCATATAGCTATGAAAATTGATAATTCTAGGGATTGGCAAATGAGGAATATTTTGTTTTTGCGTTAACGATAAATATTCTAAAACGCTACCTATGGCACAAATTTGACTACTAGATATCTCGCCGATTCCTTTAATATCTTTCATTTTATAAAAATCTAAAATGATTTTTTCGCATTTATTAATCGCAAAAAAACTATCAACTTGATAGGTAATACGAAAATTTAATTGTTTGAAAATACTATCCGCAAGATTAGAAGATCTCAGATTTTCGCTAAGCAGAATTTCACGAGGTTTTAAACGAGCCAGCTCATTAAGAATTTCCGTTTCCGGTACATTCACTACAACAATTTCGGAAGTAGAAAGATCAACATAACAAAGGCTAGCTGTTTCTTTATTTTTCGGTATTACGAGACTTGCTAAATAATTAGGTTCGGCTGAAGCAATTAAATTTTCTTCAATTATAGTTCCCGGAGTTATAATACGTGTAACATCCCTAGTAACTACCGCTTTATAACCGCCTCTATTCTTTGCTTCTTCAGGTGTTTCTAGTTGATCACAAATAGCAACCTTATAATTTTCTTCAATTAACTTAGTTAAATAATTCTCAAGGGCATGATAAGGTACCCCGCACATCGCAATTTCTTCTTCGCCGTTTTTGCCGCGCTTTGTTAAAGCAATGCCAAGTACATTGCTTGCTAGAATTGCATCTTCATAGAACATTTCATAAAAATCACCCATTCTAAATAGTAGTAAACAATCTAAATGAGCAAATTTAATGTCTAGATATTGCTGCATCATTTTCGTTGCAACATCGTAATTATATTTTTGTTTCAACTCTTGAAGATTCATATTAAGCAGCATGATTTATATTATAGTTTGGCTTTATTGCATGGATACCGAATCGTCATTGCGAGCGACTGCAAGGAGCGTAGCAATCTTATGAAATAGTGCAAAATGCCTGAGATTGCCACGTCGAGGCTTTGCCTCTCCTCGCAATGACGGATAATAACAATGTTTAACAATTTATACAACTATTTTATCTTTGATAGGCGGGTGCTATGTCTGCCGCCTTCAAATTGGGTAGTTAAAAACTTATCTATAATATCAAATACTATTTTTTGGTCTATGGTTTTTGCTCCGAGTATCAAGATATTAGCATCATTATGAGCTTTAGCATTTTCGGCAGTTAATATATTGTTGCACAAAGCGGCTCTTATTTCCGAGCTACGATTCGCAGCTATAGACATACCAATCCCCGTATCACTAATTAAAATACCGATAGGTGCTGATTTTTCAATAATAATATCTACTACTTTCTTAGCATAATCAGGATAATCAACGGTTTGTGTATTATTTGTTCCGCAGTCATAAATCTTTAGAGATTTCTGCTCTAAATAATTGATAATTTCAGACTTAAGCTCATAACCTGAATGATCACTAGCTATGACAATATTATAAGTTTTCATAGTTAATTTTTTGATGGAAAATAATGATAAAAATCATATACTATGTAAGATTTGTTTGCTAATGTAAATAATAGTTTTGTTAAATATATGAAATATCCTGTTGTACTTAGTATCGTTATATGTTTTTGTTTAGTTGCTTGTGTTGATCAGCCACCGGCTCCAATTGAGTATAAAGTAGGAGATGTTACTGCAAATAATAATTCTACCGCATTAGATCACGATGAGGGTATGATAGTTCAAAGAACTATGGAAGACAATCCCGCGTCAGAAAAAGTTAGCGGTAGACTCGAAGAGCCAAAGGCAAAAATTATAGAAGATGATAATGATGATATTGAGATTCCTATGTCTTGGAATGAAGACGAAGATGAAGAAGCGATAGAACAATTAAACTTTGTAAAACCGTTAAATGGGGTAATTATTACCGAGTTTAAAGCCGGTAAAAGTAAAGGGATAGATATTGTAGCTAAAGAATATAGTGAAGTTAAATCGATAGCTGCAGGAACGGTAATATATTCAGGTTATAATAAGCAATTCGGTAATTTAGTAATAGTGAAATTAGATAAAGACGATCTAGAAGTAGCATATGCGAGTTTAGATGATTTATTACTGAAAAAAGGTGATAAAATTGCTAGAAATAGTGTTATCGGACATGTAGAACATAAATTATATTTTGCTATGCGTAAAAATAAAATAGCAGTTGATCCTAATAAGTATATAGAATTTTAAATGGAAGATGTTATTACTCTTACCAAATATGGTGAACCTCAAAATGTTATAGTAAGAAGGAGTAGCAAAGCTAAAAATATAGCCATCTGCATTACGTCTAAAGGTGCAGAGCTTGTATTACCTCTTAAGGTAAAAGCCGAAAAAGGTCATAATTTTTTGTTAAGTCAAGAATATTGGGTTAGGCAAAAATTACGTCGTAATGTAACTGCGATACCAAAAGATGAAGATAAGATTTCTATTTTGGGTAAATCTTATGAAATAATACATATTGATTCGTCTAAAAATCAGATAAAATTAAATGATTCTACGTTAGAAGTGTATTGTTGTAGTCAGGTACTAAAAAAACTTAGTATAGAAGTATTCCTTAAAAAGAAATTATTAGCAGAAATAAAAATAATAGTAGAGAATATATCTAAAAAACATAATTTGACTTATTCCAATATTAGAATAATGGAAAATGTTAGCCGTTGGGGGAGTTGTTGTAGCAAAGGGAATCTTGTTTTTAATTGGCGGGTAGTTTTTGCCCCCTTTGAAGTACTGAAATATTTAGTAGCTCATGAAATGGCACATTTAAAAGAAATGAACCATAGTAAAAATTTTTGGGAGCTAGTTGAGGATATATATCCCGAATACCAACCGGCAAAATTATGGCTAAAAAGAAACGGTAAGAATTTATATAGTTATTTGCCATAACTTTATGTTATTCCCGCGAAAGCGGGAATGACATAAAACGAGCCATGCAACAACGTAGGAATGACATCGGAAAGGTTAATTTAAAGAAAAACATAAAGGATAAATAGAATGCATAACACCACAAAAAGAGTAACAGTCCCGGCACTTGAAGAAATCTTATATGAGCCTATAAAAGTGTTAGATTACGGCTTTATTAGAGTTATCGACTATATGGGGGATGATAGTGCTATAGTACAAGCAGCTCGTGTTTCTTACGGTAAGGGTACGAAGCAATTAAACCAAGATAAAGGGCTGATAAACTACTTGCTTCGTCATTATCATACCACTCCTTTTGAGATGTGTGATATCAAGTTCCATATTAAACTACCGATATTTATTGCAAGGCAATGGATTAGGCATAGAACAGCTAGCGTTAACGAATATTCGGCAAGGTATTCTATTTTAGGTAATGAATTTTATCTACCTGAACCGGCAAATATTGCTTCCCAATCTGCTGTAAATAAACAATGTAGGGAAGGGGATAGCTTACCGAAAGAAGTGGCTGAAAAGGTCCTTGCAATTTTAGAGGAAGATGCTAGACAGTGCTACGGGCATTATAAGGAACTGATGAATGCCGATGAAGAGGGTAATATTATAGATGAGAACGCCACAGGGATAGCAAGAGAGCTTGCTCGTATGAATTTAACTTTAAATTATTATACGGAATGGTATTGGAAGATTAATTTACATAATTTACTTCATTTTTTAAGATTGCGAGCCGATCCTCACGCTCAATATGAAATTAGAGTTTATGCTGAAAAGATGCTTGAGATAGTTAAAGCTTGGGTTCCTTTTGCTTACGAAGCTTTTGAAGAATATCGTTTGCAGGGAGCAAATATTTCACGTAAAGGTTTGGATGTAATTAAAAGAATGATAAACGGTGAAAAAGTTACCCATGAAACTAGTGATATGACTAAGAGAGAATGGGAAGAACTGATGAAGATTTTTGGGTAATGTATGTCATTCCTGCGAAAGCAGGAATGACATACAACAACCATAACGGAATTTGATAAAAAGGAGTATTTTAAGTGAGAAATATTATATATTTTATACTATCACTATTATTTAGCGTTACCAGCTATGCACTTGAAACAATAAACATTGAGCATGGGCGAGCTGACCCGACACCTATAGCGGTCAATAAATTTGATGCCGATAATTCTGCCGCTGATGTATTAGGTCACGATATGGTTAAAGTTATCTCTAATGATTTAAAGCTTTCGGGGTTATTCCGTCCTATTTCTGCTGCCTCTTTTATAGAAGAGAAGACAGGAATAGAATATAAACCGCTTTTTGCTGCATGGCGTCAAATTAATGCTAGTCTTTTAGTAAACGGTGAAGTTAAAAAACTAGAAAGCGGTAAATTTAAAATTAGCTTTATATTATGGGATACGTTGCTTGAAAAACAGCTCGCCGGTGAAATTCTTGAAGTACCGAAAAATCTATGGAGAAGAGCAGCACATAAAATTGCCGATAAAATTTATGAAAAAATTACCGGTGATGCCGGTTATTTTGACACTAAAATAGTATATGTATCAGAAAGTAGCTCTTTACCGAAAATAAAAAGAATTGCTTTGATGGATTATGACGGGGCTAATAATAAATACCTTACCAATGGAAAGTCACTAGTCTTAACCCCAAGATTTGCTCGTTCGGCGGATAAGATTTTTTATGTTTCATATGCTACTAAAAGAAGAGTACTTGTTTATGAAAAAGATTTAAAAACAGGCAAAGAAAGTGTAGTAGGTGATTTTCCCGGTATATCTTTTGCTCCTAGATTCTCACCAGACGGTAGAAAAGCTGTAATGTCGATAGCTAAAAACGGCTCGACGCATATTTATGAAATCGACCTTGCTACTAAACGGCTTCATAAATTAACTGACGGATTCGGTATTAATACCTCTCCTAGCTATTCACCGGACGGTAAAAAAATTGTATATAATTCCGATAGAAACGGTGTGCCTCAATTATATATCATGAATTCAGACGGAAGTGACGTTCAGCGTATTAGTTTTGGCGGTGGTTCTTACGCAGCTCCTAGCTGGTCGCCTAGAGGAGACTATATAGCATTTACTAAGATTACTAAAGGAGACGGAGGAAAAACTTTTAATATCGGAATTATGAAAGCATGTCCTCAAGATGATGAGAATAGTGAAAGGATAATAACAAGCGGATATTTAGTCGAAAGTCCTTGTTGGTCGCCTAACGGACGAGTTATTATGTTTGCTAAAGGTTGGCCGTCGAGAGCTAAAGTTCCGGGAAAAAACAAAATTTTTGCAATTGATCTAACAGGTCATAATGAAAGAGAAATTATGACACCGGCAGATGCTTCTGATCCAGAATGGTCAGGTGTACTGAACTAATGTCATTTCTACGAAAGCATTGTTGGGTGGATCGTTTTTCCGTTGTCATACCGTGACTTAATCGCGGTATCCAGTAAAAATACTATTAGTTATTTTTGGATCCTGTGGTCAAGCCACGGGATGACAGTCCAATAAGGCTTAAGCTACTTCTCTACTATGGTTTAAAATAAACTTCTTTATTTTTTCAAAAGCCGTATTTTCTATTTGTCTAATACGTTCCTTAGAAATATTATACTCATTGCTTAGAATATCTAGAGTTTTAGGAGTATCCGTTAATTTACGCTCTGTTAAAATACGCAGTTCCCTGTCGTTTAAAATCTTCATAGCATTTGATAGTAACTGCCTTTTACTGGTAGAATTTTGCTTATTAATAGCCATAGCTTCAGGAGTAGGGCGTGTTTCCGGTAATAGTTCTATTAATTCTCCGGATTCTGCATCGTCACTATTTATAGAGTTATTTAATGATAAATCAGGACCTGAAATTCTAGTATTCATTTCAGAAACTTCATTAACCGAAACGCCTAGCTCATCTGCTATTTGTACAAAATCATCGGTAGTAATAGCCCTCGAGTATAAATTAGTAATTTTATGCTTAACTTTATTAAGACTAAAAAATAATTTTTTTTGTGCGGCCGTTGTTCCCATCTTTACTAATGACCAAGATTTTAATATATATTCTTGTATGGCTGCTTTAATCCACCACATCGCATATGTTGATAGGCGAAAACCAAGTTCGGGATTGAATTTTTTTACTGCCTGCATTAAACCTATATTACCTTCTGAAACCAATTCGGTAATAGGAAGACCGTAAGTCCTATAGCCGCTTGCAATTTTTGCAACAAGTTTAAGATGACTTGTTACTAATTTATGTGCAGCTTGTAAATCATTCCCTTCTAAATAGGATTTTGCTAATAACAATTCTTCTTCTTGCGTAAGTGAAGGAATTTTATTGATTTTCTGTAAGTAGCTATAAAATCCTGATTCGCTAGAAATTGCTAATGCATTAATATTATTAGTCATACTAACCTTAAAAACTATTTTTTTTATACTAACACATATATGATCTAAAATAAACTTTTTCTAGAGTATTTTTAAATAAAATCAAATAATGTCTAAAAAATACAATAAAAATTTAGCTTTTTCCTTGCTGGGATTAATAATTAGTATGGTGTTACTCAGTTTTGCTTCCGTACCTATCTATAATTTATTTTGTAAAGTTACAGGATATGGCGGCACTACTGCAAAAGAAACGGTGAGTGTATATTCTAAGGTAAAAGGCACTAAACCTATAATTATCGAGTTTGATGCTAATGTTGATAAAGATTTACCTTGGCGGTTTATTCCAAGGCAGCAAAGAGTGCAAATTGTTCCGGGGCAGAATACTCTAGTGTTCTATGAAACGGAGAATCTAAGCGATAACGATATAATAGGTACTTCCGTATATAATGTTACTCCAAATAAAGCAGGAAAATATTTCGTAAAAATTCATTGTTTTTGTTTTGAAGAACAATTATTAAAAGCTGGCGAAAGAGTCTTAATGCCGGTTACATTTTATATAGATAAGGATTTTGAGCTTGACCCTGAAATGCAAGACATTAAAGTACTTACTTTATCTTATAGTTTTTTTAAAGTACGAGAGATGTCGTCATTGCGAGGAAATTACTTAAGTAATTGACGAAGCAATCTCAGGAGTTTGTTATTATTTCATGAGATTGCCACGCTCTCTACGTTCGCTCGTAATGACGGCTTTGGAATTATGCAACAACACCGGCTCATTGAGTATACTCGATAACCCATTTACGAAGTCTAACAATCGTCGGAGTATTTATAAGAGAGGTAGCAGGTAAAACTTTGCCGTTAGTATTAAAATTAATTATAGGATCTATACCGTATATGCTATACCAAGGTTTTAACGGTGAGCTATTTGAATATTTACGGTGGAACCAAGATAAAGAAGGTGTTGTTTCTTCATATTCTATTACTTTAACCGATTGTGGATTTTTATGATATATAAGGCTCAGTACCGATTGATCGGAATGATGCCATTTATATTCATCGTAATTAGGATGGATATTATAATTTTTACCTGACAGAATTCTAATATCTTCACAATTTTTTAGCCATTTTTCAATGAAAGAACGAGAAAGCTTGGTATTACGCACAATAATAACGGCACTCCAAATGTGATCGTCATTTCTGCATTCGTCTGTAAGGCAATCCATTAAAGCAAAAGTTTCGCCTTTAACAAAACTACCGTTTTTACGATTGCGATCATGTACCAGTAATATATCATTATCGCCTAAAAGATTTGTTAAATTACTGATATGCTTTTTAATAACAAATGCTGAATCTAAATATACTATAATAGCTCCTTCTGGTGCATTTTTCATTGTTTCAAGTATAATATAAGGCTTCCATAGCCATAACCCCGCTCCTGCAGGTTCATTAAAAATTTCTTGGTTTTTTTCTATAAACGTTTGATTTATGTGCTTTTTCTTATAGTTAAATATGCAGTCTATACCTTTATTAATTGCATAATGAGTGGTTGCATTTTGATTACGATAAACATACTCCAGACCGTCGGCATAAGAAACTAAATAAATTGGTTCTTTTATGGAATTCTGAATAGATAAATCTACTTTTTGTAACGATAAGTCATTAATAAAACCTTGACGTGCATATTCTAAAATAATCAGTATGAAATAAATTAGAGCTAATGTAATAACTGTTTTGTATAATATTTTAAATAACATATAATTTTTGCATTATTTGAAGCATTTTGTCATTTCCAGGTGGATTAGTAAATCGTCATTGCGAGGAAATACGAAGTATTGACGAAGCAATCTCAGGAGTTTGTTATTATTTCATGAGATTGCCACGCAGCCTAGGGCTGCTTGCAATGACGAAATCGATAATTATTAGACAACGCCAATATAGCATTTTAATGTATTAAAAGATAGTGTTGTAATTTAATTATAAATTTAGTATAACTTGCTGTTTGTTTAAGGTTGGTATGATTAATTTAGGGGATAAGCAGTCTACTATAGTTGTCGCAATGTCAGGCGGGGTTGATAGTTCGGCGGTTGCCGCAATGCTGCATGAACAAGGACATAATGTTATAGGTATTACCTTGCAGCTATATGATCACGGTATGGCAGTAGGGAAGAAAAATGCCTGTTGTGCCGGTCAGGATATTTACGATGCTAAAATGGTAGCAAATAAGCTAGGTATTCCCCATTACGTACTTGATTATGAGAGCAAATTTAAAGAGTCGGTAATAGATAATTTCGTCGATAGCTATTTACAAGGTGAAACACCGCTTCCATGTGTGCAATGTAATAAATCGGTAAAGTTCAGGGATCTAATTAAAACGGCTAGAGAGCTTGGAGCAGATAAGCTTGCTACCGGTCATTACGTACGAAAAATAAACGGTGATAACGGAGCGGAATTACATACAGGGCTTGATCCAGCAAAAGATCAAAGTTATTTTTTATTTACGACCACTAAAGAGCAATTAGAATATTTACGTTTCCCTCTAGGAGGGCTTACTAAGGATGAAACACGAAAGCTTGCTAGTAAATTTGGGCTTGAGGTAGCGGATAAGCCCGACAGCCAAGATATTTGTTTCATACCTGATGGAAATTATAAGAGCGTAATAAATAAAATACGTCCAAATAGCAGTGAAAGCGGTAAAATTATTCATGTAAACGGGTTTGAACTAGGAGAGCATAGCGGTATAATTAACTACACCATAGGGCAACGTCGTGGTCTTGGTATAGCTTATAATGAGCCTTTATATGTAGTAAAGATTGATCCTAAGGACAATATAGTATATGTAGGACCGGAGTCCGCATTAAACGTGCAGGAATTTATCATTAGAGATGTGAATTGGCTTGCAGATGAAATTAAAGATAACGAAAAGTTAGAAGTAGCAGTTAAAATTCGCTCGACAAGACCGCCGCGTCTAGCCGAAATAAGTAAACTCGGTGATGATAAAATGAAAGTAAAATTTTTATGCGAAGAAAAAGCCGTTGCCCCTGGGCAAGCATGCGTTATTTATGCCGGTGAAAGAGTACTTGGCGGCGGATGGATTACTAGAGAGATAAGGTAATTGTGTCATTGCGAGGAGCGAAGCGCCGTGGCAATCTAGTTAGACCTCCTGAGATTGCCACGCTCCTTTTAGTCGCTCGCAATGAGACACAATTCACAAAAAAATAAGCTCACTAAAACAGGAGAAACTAATGAGTTTTTTAAGGAAGAAAAGTTTTGAATCAGTAAAAGAGATAGGCAGTTCAAGCGGTCTTAGCAAGACACTTGGAGCATTCGATTTAATATTACTGGGTCTTGGTGCGATGATCGGCACAGGCGTATTCGTCGTTACCGGTATAATTGCTGCTAAATATTCAGGACCTGCAGTAATGTTATCTTATGTGATTGCAGGTATTACCTGTATCTTTGTAGCGCTTGTTTATACTGAACTTGCTGCAATGCTTCCGACATCAGGAAGTATTTACACTTATTCCTATGTAGCATTTGGCGAAGTATTTGCTTGGATGATCGGTAGTGTTATAATATTAGAACTTGGTGTTGCTGCAGGAATAGTAGCTGCAGGCTGGTCGGGCTACGTACAAGGAATACTAGCAGCAGGTGGAATCAATTTACCGAAAGAATTAACTACTGTACCGACAAACGGCGGTATAATAAATTTACCGGCATTTTTAATCTCGGGATTTATTGGATTTATTTTATATTTAGGTACTAAAGATAGTAAGAGACTAAATGCAATTTTAGTTTTCATAAAAATGACTGCAATATTTGTATTTATACTCGCTGCTGCCCCTCATTTTGATGCTACTAACTGGAGTAATTTTATGCCTTTCGGTTTTAGTAATGTTTTAGTAGGTGCGTCTATTTTATTCTTAGCTTTTACGGGTTTTGGAACGATTGCAACAGCAGCTGAGGAGTGTAAAAACCCAAAACGCGATATAATGATCGGTATTATTGGCTCACTTGTTCTAACTACTATAGTTTATGTAACAATGGCAGGGCTTGTTACCGGTATTGCACATTTTGATCAGTTAAATAACGATCAACCGCTTGCTTATGCTTTAACTATCAATAATAGCAAGATCGGCTCTGCTATTGTTGCAACCGGAGCAGTTTGTGGTATGATGACGGTGTTGATGATGAATATTTACGGTACTTCTCGTATTTTTTATGCTATTGCACGTGACGGTTTACTACCGAAAAGTTTTGCAAAGCTGCACCCAAAATATGATAGTCCGTATATTACGATTATAATATTTGCTTCTTTAGCCGCTATCCTTGGAGGATTTTGTTCTACGGAATTATTAACGCAATTAACTTCAATGGGAGCTCTTATTGATTATATAACCGTTACAATAATAGTGGTATTATTTAGGGTAACGCTACCTGATGCTCACAGACCTTTTAGATGTCCTTTAGTATTTATTATCGTACCGTTTATTTTAATTGCTTGTGCATATTTACTATTGATTCAAATATATGACGGTGAATTTAATCTATCAACCGCAGGTCGTGCATTAATATATTGGTTTATTACAATATTTGTTTTATATATTATAAGATCGTTTTTTATTCAAAAAGAGCAGAATTAAGAGGGGGATATCCGTCATTGCGAGCGAACGTAGAGAGCATGGCAATCTCATGAAGTAGTACAAAATTCCTGAGATTGCCAAGTAAAGGCTTTGCCTCTCCTCGCAATGACGAGTTAGTAGTATCCACGCAACAAAACAAAATTAACCAAATGACTGAAAAAAATGACTGAAAAGCTGCAACCACTCCGAGGAATGAAAGATCTCTTGCCGGATGATTATAAAGTTCACGACTATATAATTAACAAAGCAAGAGATGTTGGAGTATTGTACGGCTATAAACAAATGAGTACTCCTATTTTGGAGTATACTAAAGTCTTTAACCGTTCGATGGGTGAAAGCTCTGACGTAATCAGCAAAGAAATCTATAGTTTTTTAGATAAAAGCAATGATTTCGTAGCATTACGACCTGAATTTACAGCATGTATTATAAGAAGCCTCATCTCAAACAGATTACAACATAAATTACCATTAAAGTTTTTCTCTACCGGTCCTGTTTTTCGTTATGATAGACCGCAAGCAGGGCGTCAAAGACAATTTCACCAACTAAATTATGAGTATATCGGTGCTAAAGGAGCAATTACTGATGCTGATACTTTGAAGTTAGCCGTTGATATATTAAAAGCACTCGAAATAGAGCAGGATACTACCTTAGAGCTTAACTCTCTTGGATGTAATGAATCAAGAAGCGTTTATCAGCAAAAATTAGTAGAATATCTAAATGATTTTAAAGATCAATTATCAGAAGAAAGCAAAATAAGGTTATCCAAAAATCCAATGCGGATACTTGATTCTAAAAGTGAGACTGATCAGAAAATAATAGCAAACGCACCGGTTTTATCTGAATATTACACTGAGGAATCCAAAGAATATTTTGAGGAGTTAATAAAGTATCTAGATATTTTAGGTGTGAAATATAGCATAAATCCACGCTTGGTTAGAGGGCTTGATTATTATTGCCATACTGCTTTTGAATTCACTACAAAAAAGTTAGGGAGTCAATCTACTATTCTAGCTGGTGGACGTTATGACGGGCTTGCTAAAATCATGGGTAATAACGATGATGTGCCGGCTATCGGTTTTGCTGCCGGTATTGAGCGAATTGCTTTAATGCGGGAATATAATATATCTGAAGTTAAGCCGGTATTTGTATTACCTATAGGCGAAAATAATGTTTGCTATGCTTTAGAAATTGTAGATAAATTGCGAACAGAAAATATTGCTATTATCATAGAATCCCTAGGTAAAATAGCTAAAAGAATGCAACGCATTTTTAATGAAAATGCTCAATTTATTATTTTTATAGGTGACGAAGAGCAGGCGAATAATAACTTAAAAATTAAAGACTTAAAAAAAGAAGCAGAATATATAGTAGATTTTGCAAAAGCTCTTGAGCTATTGAAGAAATAAGATTTTTTATTGTTATACCGTGAACCTTCCATGGTATCCATCAAAACTAACTTTAAGTAATAAGCATTTATGAATCTTGCCACAAGCTCGGCATTGCCCGCATGGCTCTTATGTTATGCCTGCATAGGTCTTGTTGTGTGGATACTGAAGGTCGTCATTGCAAGGAAAAACTGTAAGTTTTGAAGAAGCAATCCAGTAAAAAATTCTGATTTACAGAATTTTTTTATTATTGTTTTGGACTGCCACGCAGTCTATGAATGCTCGCAATGACAGGGCGGTATCTATGCAACAACGCCTTCGCTGGAATGACATAAAACGAGCCATGCAACAAGATCTGCAGTTGTTCACAACGGCGATTAGGTGTCTATACAATAACACCATTTAACCACGACATCTAAAAATATGATGATTATAAACGATTTAGCCATGCGTTATGGTACAAGAATACTATTTACCGATGTAAATTTGCATATTAAAAACAATAAACGATATGGTTTAGTAGAGGTGCCAACGGAGCAGGTCAAACAACTTTTTTCAAAGTCTTAACTAAGGAAGAAGAGCCAGCTTTCGGCGAGATTAACATAACAAAAAACTCCAAAATAGGTTGTTTAAAACAAGATCAGTTTCTTTATGAAAATACTAAAATTATAGATACGGTAATAGCAGGGAAGAAGGAGTTATGGAAAGCTTTACAAGAAAAAGAAGAGATATTAAATCGGCAGGAATGTAGCGATGAAGATGGGTATAAGTTTGGTGAACTTGAACAGGTAATATACGATAATGACGGTTATACTGCTGAAATTTTTGCAGCTAGCTTGCTTGTAGGTCTTGGAATAGCCGAAAAATACCATTATGAGCCGCTTTCTGCGTTGTCAGAAGGTTATAAGCTTTCGTGTATTACTCGTACAAAGTCTATTTAATAATCCCGATATTTTACTACTCGACGAACTGACAAACCATCTTGATATAGAGTCAAGAGAAGCTCTTAAAAAATCTCTAATTGATTTTGATGGTACGGTAATATTAGTAACGCACGATCGGAATTATTGCTCTTTCCCATAGGAAAAAGATTGTTGATTTTAAAGGTAAATATGATGATTATATTGAGAAATACGGCAACGATTATTTAAGTTCTACTACAAAATTATCCTAAGTTTTAGGCATTGCTCATTAAATATAGATATCGTCATTGCGAGGAGGCGTTGTTGCGTAGATACCACCACGTCATTGCGAGCAGCCATAGGCTGCGTAGCAATCTCGTCAAATATCCTGAGATTGCTTCGTCAATTGCTATGCAATTTCCTCGCAATGACAATAAAAATCGAGTCATACAACAAAGCAGAATCTTAAAGTTAATCACTCCACATTATAAAACTCCAAATGATGACCGCTAATAAACTTTTTTATTTCAGCATGGTTACTATGCTCATCAACATTTAATAATAACCCTTGTTCATTAAAATATAATATATTCGTAAATAATCAGTCATCACAGTCCCACTTAGCTTTAAAAGCATTTTCCTTAATAAGTTTAACTCCGGTTACTCCGTGTTTATGATATATTATTCCTTTTTTTAAAGCAGAAACAAAAGAGGTAACTTTACTTTTATCAAAGGTGTTATAGATTTTTTGAGATATTGTACCGTAACAATCAAATCCTCTATATTTGCCAAGAAATTTATCCGTACCTTTTGTTACTTCCTGATTATCAATTTTAATTTGACCTTCTTTAGGAATATTCCAAGAATTATTATTGAAGTTGGTAATCTTTTGAATGGCTAGATAAAATTCATGTTTCTTTTTTAGTTGATAATATTGATGGATTTTTTTGTATAATATTGAAGGTTTAATTGTTCTAAGTTTTCTATTGGCTTATTATCGGGGGAATAGCTTGCAATAATCTCTTCTTGTTTTGTTGACTTCATTTACTTGCATATTCTTGTACTTTTTTAGGTTATTATTTAATAAGGCGGTAACTACTCCAATTTCTAAAGTGTTGTCATTGCAAGAATCATTTTGCAGAGCATTTTCAACATTTTGGAAAATCTTTTCAGATTTTTCAGAAGTTAATTTAGTCTCGTTATCTGCTATTAAACCGGTATTAACGGCGTTAAGAACCTCTGTTTTTTCATTGGATGTTAGAGTATTATTTTGAGGTAACGTATAATTTGGGTCCACGTAACTCCGAAGTTTTATAATAGCCGTTTTATACAACTTTATTTGATGCTCAGGTATCTTATTTAAAAGATCAGAAGCCGTTTTAAATTGCTTACTACATAGGGCAAGTGAGAATGCTAGAAGTATGTTGTTTGGGGTATCACTAATTGCTTTTAGTTTTGCGGTTAATATTGATTGCTGGTTTTTGTTAATTTTTTTATTGGAAATTCTGTTATAAAAAGCTATTCACAGCCATCATATATTGATGAATAGAAAGGAACTAAGGTATTTTTTTTATTACATCTAACGTCTTATAAGAAATTTCATATGGATTAGTTAACATTTCTAGAATGTATTGTATATATTCTACCGGCACATATTGTATTAAGTCATTAGCTTTATCACATTTGCCTTGTATTCTATAATTAGACCATAAATGATAGGCTGCTGTTGGATGTGTAGGTAGAAGCACAAAAGCATGTTCATAACATTTAGTGGACATATCATAGCTCCCGGTTTCTTCATAAACACGCCCTGTTCTATAATACCACTGGGCTAAAACCTGATTTTCAGTGTGAGTATTTAACGAAAAAATAGATTCTTCTAAGTAAACCTTTTACCCCTTCAAAATTTTTATTTTCCATTAATAAATCAGAGAATTGACATGACAAATCTAAGCTGGATTTTATATACGGTACTAGTGCTTGGGTAATTTTAAGCTTAGATTCCGGTTCAATAAGCTTTAGTACGGGGATTAGATATTCTGCACATTTGCTATATTGTTCAACTTCTTTTGCAAAGTAATTAAAATATAGATTTATTGCTGCAATTATACATTTAAATATCTCTTTAGCAGCTTCATTGTGTCTATTTAATATACTACATTGAAAGGCAAGACTCATTATTTGAATTTTGGTTAGCGTATCAGGTGGTATAGAAATGATTTTATCCATTTCTACTACATCAAGACCGGAAAAGTTTTTTCTAAAATTTCTTATGTTACTTTCTGATAATATATTGAGGGTGTTATAAACCGTGATAATATCAAGCTTAAAAGTAATTGAAGGCTCTGCATTGTTCATGAATATAATTTAGTATTAGTTGGGCTTAAGAACTGCTACAATGTGATAGAAAAGGTTTAAAATTTCATAGAATTATTATTAAAAACTTACAGTGTATGAACTTTTTTACTGGATTCCTGCTTCTAGCTAGGAATGACATCGAGAGGCTCAATTAACTCACAAAGCAATTCTTTCTAAGTAATGTCTATTCAAACCCAAATCCAGTAAAATATTTATGAAAATATCCGGTATCATGACCTATCATTTTAACTTTATCATAATAATAAGGTGATTCAGATTCATGATATATAGTTGTGCCGTCATCCATATAGTAAATAGAATAAGATGGAAGGCCATAAGGTCTAAAAAAAATGTCTTTACTTATAACTTTAGGAGCTTTATCGGATTTTTGTATATTTTCTGATTTCAGCATATTAATTTTCTTAATAAATGATTGTTTTATTAATATATAATTTTTATATATTATCACAAGAATAATTATAATAGCTATCTACAGAACCTAGAAATTCAGATTTATCAATTGCAGTATTATATTCATAAGGATATTCTAAATATTTTTATTTTAAAGTATTTTTTTGAAACAATGGGTAATTATTTGATTGTTCGTGCTTTGATAAATTAAAATATTTTCTCGCCAAGAATTTTCTTATCTTGAACATTATTAAAAGCTTTGATTTTTGAATATCTGTCTTGTTATTTTTCTTGTAAAAAATAATCTTCATAGTCCTTATAATTCTTTGGAAGATTTAATATAAATCTAGCATATTGTTCTAACTGAAAGTTAGTTAACCAAGTAAATGAATATAAATTTGCTCTATAGTTCGAAGAAAAAATAACGCAACTTCTGATTGCTTTATCTCTTGTCTTTTTTCTCTCAATAACGTTATTAGATAATATAAATAACTCTTTATTAAAATGTTTTTTATTTTCTTGAGTTTGACTGATTATATAAAACAGCTCAGTTTCTAATTCATCTGAGGTAAATAATTGTTTGTATTTTGTATTTATTAAGCCATGGACCAAAAGCTATAGATTCAAGTTTTTTTAAATATTGAATTAATTTTATGTGCAATTTTAGATTAAATTTAAGAGCGGCATTTTATATCAAAAATTGACATGAGTCAAGAGATATTAAATTAATGGTTTAAAAATATGTGCCACCTCGTGATTTATTCACAGAATCCAGTTAAAAATACTAATAATATTAATATTTTTAGTTGTTTTCTGGATACTGTGGTCAAGCCACGGTATGACACTGAAGTGTTTTTCAAAAGCCATACTAAATTGATTACTAAAATTTTTTACATAACCTAATGACAAAAATAAAATATGAATATATTATTTAATTTTAGAATAATTTAAATAATATATATTCAATGAGTGCAGATACTAATATTAGCGACGGTTTAGAAGTCATTACGCAAGATCATTTATCGATTTTTTCTTTAATAAGCTCCTCCGACATTATTGGTAAGTCAGTTATGCTGATGTTGCTTATTGCCTCTATTTGGTCATGGGCTATTATTTTGGATAAAATATTTAAGCTAGTGCAAGTGCAGAAAAGCATGCGGGCATTTGAAAATGTGTTTTGGTCCGGTGGAGTATTAGAGCAATTATATGAAAGCATAAAGAGGTCGGTTAATAATCCGCTAGCTTTAATTTTTGTCTCAGCTATGGATGAGTGTAAAAGCTTAAGCACTAAAGGGCTTTCTGAAGGCTTAAAAAACAACCATAAAGAGCGTATAACGGGTGCAATGTACTTAGCTCAAAATAGGGAAGTCGAAAAGCTCGAGAAAAATTTAAGCTTCTTGGCAACTGTTGGATCAAGTGCTCCTTTCGTAGGTTTATTCGGTACCGTTTGGGGGATTATGCATAGCTTCCAATCGATTGCTACTTCAAAAAATACTTCTCTTGCCGTAGTAGCTCCCGGAATTGCTGAGGCGTTACTTGCAACTGCGATAGGCTTATTTGCAGCTATTCCGGCAGTAATTTTTTATAATTATCTGATTTCCCGTATTACTCTTATCAATAATAAGATTGAAGATTTTATTAGTGAGTTAAACTCTATACTTTCTAAGGCAATTGATCAGGAGAAAATGTAATGGCTATAAAGCTTGCCGGAAGTAATAGAAAAAGTAAAAGAGCGGTAGTTAGCGAAATTAACGTTACGCCGCTTGTTGACGTGATGCTTGTGCTATTAATTATTTTTATGATTACTTCTCCAATGCTTGTGTCAGGAGTAAACGTGGATTTGCCTGAGACAAATTCAAGCCCGATTTCAGGTCAGGATGAGCCTTTGGTTGTTACTATCAATAATAAAGGCAAAATTTTCTTACTTGAAATTCCAATAGAAAGAATGCATTTAACCGACAAGCTTGCAAATATCACTAAAGAAAAAAAGGATGCTAGAATTTTTGTAAGAGGCGATAGAAATGTTTCTTATGGGCAGGTAGTAGAGATAGTTGCCGAAATTCATGCTGCCGGCTTTTCTCGTGTAGCTCTTATTTCAAATATTAAAAATAATGAAAAGTAATCAAAATAAGGATAATTTTACGGTTTTCCTTAGCTTCTCTATTGTTCTGCACTTACTTCTTTTATATTTTTTTCTATTCGGTATGCCGTCACTTTTTGAAAAATTACCGGAAGAGCAAACTATAACTTTTGAAATGTTACCTGTTAGCGATAAATCAAATATTATCACTCAGACAAAGCAAAAAGAAGCCCCTATAGAAAACGAAGACGCTAAAAAATCTGAGCAGAGCAAGCCAAAAGAAGAACCGCAAGATTTGCCTAAAGAAGAAAAAGCAAAAGAGCCTGAGGCTAAAACAATGGAAGCAAAGCCTAAAATAGAAGAGAAAAAACCTATAGAAGAACCAAAGTCTGAAGAAGCAAAAGAAGCGTTACCTGAGAAGAAAGAAGAAGTAAAGGAAGAAAAACCTAAAGAAGAAGAAAAAAAACAAGCAGAAGAAAAGAAGAAGCCCGAAGAAAAGAAAGAGGAAACGAAACCGGCTGAGAAACCTAAAGATGTGAAGAAAAAAGAGCCTAAAACCGATGAGCTTGATTCTTTGCTGAAGCATTTAGAGCAATCTTCAGAAGGGGATAATGTAAAATCCAATAAGCATCAAAGGTCAAAAAAAGCTGATAATGCACAAGAAGCTAAAGGGGTTTATACGGATGGGCTGCCTCTTTCCGATAGTGAAACATCTTTGATAAAAAGACAGATTGAAAGACATTGGAGTAATGTACCGGCAGGAGTTAGAGGTAATAATAAAGTAAAAGTCATTATTAGTATTACGCTAGATAAAGCAGGTAATGTTGAGCAGGCAAAGGTTAACAAAAAAATCTGTCCTAATATTCCGGCTAGTGTTTGTGAAGCTTTGGCAGATAATGCAATTAGAGCGGTATGGCAAGCAAGCCCTATCGAAAACCTTGACTCTGCACGCTTTAACCATTGGCAAGAGATTAATTTTAGCTTTGATCCAAGTAAATTGTAGGTTGGGCATTGCCTGCGTGGATACCACTCCGTCATTACGAGCAGTCGTAGACTGCATGGCAATCTCATGAAATAATAACAAACTCCTGAGATTGCTTCATCAATTATTTCATAATTTCCTCGTAATGACTATTTGCGAGCCACGTAGGTAAGCCTTTCGCAGGAATGACATTAAGAACCATGCAATAATTAAAAAATATTATTCATCATGTTCGTGGTGATCACCGATTAATTCAAGCCCCATATCTTTTGGCTCATTATTGAAACAACAGTAGCAGCAATAACCAAACAAGAATAATAAGGTTGTGCTTCCATTAAAAATAGGGTCAAAGCAGCATTACTAGAGCTTGCTAACTCATATTCTGAAGGTAATAAATCTGTAGGGATGTCTTTGTTCATAAAACTTAGTTATTATGTTTACTATTTGTAAATAAAAAAACTCTATAACTTTGTCTATTAAAATTACATTTATTTCACAAAGTTTTAAGAGCAGGATAAGTAAATAATAATACATGGCATAAATTTAGACCGAAATGAACTATCACAGAGCATAATATTTTGCCTGTTTTATAATATGCATAACCATAGAAAAAACCGCATATAGTGCTTAAAGCTATATATTCTGCCTTGAAAATATGTAATCCCAAATATTAAAGATGCTATAATAACAGCTAAAATCTGCTGTTTTGGTAAAATAATGTTCTTTTTCAAAAAACCTCGAAAGAATACTTCCTAAGCCATACAGACGAAAAAGAAATATTGTTGTAATGAGAAAAATGTAGGTGATAGTTAAGAATGACATATAAACCTTTATAAAAAACTATTTTTAATATATAGTTATTTTTTAGCATTAAAAATAGAAAATTTATTAAATATAGAGATTTTTAATAAATAATAATTGGATTTTAAAAAGAAAATATAAAAGATAATCATCAAAAAAAACAATAAAATAATATATATATATATATAATGGGACGATTGTATGAAAGATATAGAATATTGGGAAAAAAATTTTGAAAGCTGTAAATATTCAGAGCAATTAATCAAAAGGCTTTTATTTTTAAATACCCAAGTAAAACAACCTATCGATATTAGAGAAGTTCAAAAAGGTATTTATTATGCTCGTAAATATCATGGTGAGCAAATGCGTCAATCAGGTGACCCTTATTATTCTCATCCAATCGCAGTAACGATTATGGTAGCGGAATTTGTAGCAAAAGAAGTGCCTAAACTCTTTACTTTTAGAATGCTACAAGCTGCATTACTTCATGACACTATTGAAGATACTGCACTTACTGAAGAAATAATTAGCAATATTTTTGATGAAGAAGTAGCAAGGCATGTAGCAGGTCTAACTAGAATTAAACCTTGGGGCAAAATAAGTAGCGAGAAAAGTCTTATGTTATTAATTAAACAAAAAAGATACGATACTGCTCTTATAAAACTTTTTGATAGAATACATAATTTACAAACTTTGGAAGCAAAATCGCCTGAAAAAGCTCATAAAATAATTAAAGAGACATTAAAAAGCTTTTTAGTGTTAAGTGAAATACTTGAAATACCTTCAGTTTCAGAGCTTATATATGCTGAATGTTATAAAAATAATTTAAAATTTAATATAAATTCTACTTTTAATAAAATTATAAATTTCGATTCGTTTCCATTTTCTCAAAATAAGTTACTCCCATAAAAAAAGTTATACCTACCGGAATGAAAATTAAAAATAATCCCCAATATCCTAGATAATTGGTAATATAAACTAAACCAAATGACGTTATAATATAAGTAAATAATTTTGCTATTGCACTTAGCATACTAGTATATGTAAATCTCTTAAAAACCGGAAAATATTTATAAAATATAGGAGCTGCTGGTACGTGATCAAATACGAATAATGCAGCTAAACATTGAAAAATAAAAATATATAAAGGAGTAGGGTTATAATTTAACATTATAGGAAAAAAAATGAGAGAGGTAAAAAATAGATATAATTTTACCTTTAGGATTTTTAAAGGATGGATTTTATAGCTAATAAATGCAAGACCGATAATACCGAGTAAATCTATTATAGATACCCAAAAATTTTGATTTATAATTTGATTTGGAGTAAATCCACATTCTCTTTTTAATATATCACCGCAATATATATATACGAAATAAAAACACGGTGGTCTAGCACACTGGATAAAGAAATACCAAATAGAAGTGGTGTTTGGAACTTTTTGATCTAGAATATCTTTGTCAATTTCTTCAAGCATAATATTATTTTCTTGAAGTCTTAGTTTTAATTTGTTTCTTTTATTTGAAAATGCCTCTGCTTCTTTTAAACTAGTCCTTGCAATAGTACCTACAAAAGCGATAGTTGCACCAACGAAAAAGGCTATACGCCAACTTGACTCATGGTGATAAATATTTTGATTAGTAAAAATTGATGCAATACCTAGTGCTACCGTAGTGCCTACGGCAGAAAATACGGTTATAATTGTTACTAATGGATATTGCATAGGAGGAGATGAATTTTCGGTTAAGTACAGCTCTGCACCTCGTGCTTCTGCAGTTGCTGACATACCTTGAATTATACGACATATAGTAAGAACCCAAGAGGCTGTTATACCTATCTGTGCATATGTTGGCATGCTGCCTATAATCACACAAGTAATAGCCATTAATAGGGTAGTTAAAATAACTACAATCTTACGTCCAAAATGATCGCCTATATACCCAAATATTAATGCTCCTATAGGTCTTAGCAAATAGGTAGAACAGAAAGAAAAGGCAGTAAGCAACGAAAAAGTGAAAGGATCATATTCCGGAAAAAATAAATTATTTAAAAGCACCGCCATATGCACATAAAGCATAAGGTCAAAATACTCTAGAAATGTACCTATAGAAAGTAATCCGACTGCTTGTTTTTGTTCTGTATTTAAACTTCTTTGTTCTTTTTCGTAGCCTAACATAACCTTTGTATATTAATTAGATTACAAAATAAGCTATACTGCTTTTGATTCAAAGTCAATAAAGGATTAAGAATTTTTAATAAATATTGTAAATATTTAGGTTTCGTAAAGTTATCTAACTTAAAATTTTCCAATTATCTATTTTTCTCTGAAAGCTTTAAATGCAGTATCAGTAACGGGATCAAGTAAATATCTAAGTAGTGTTCTAGTACCTGTTACGATTTGTACCTCAGCTTGCATACCGGGGTGTAATTCAAGATTTTTAACTTTAGCAACTTTGTTAAATTCATCCATATCGATTTCAACTCTTGCAACATAATAATTATCTTGCTGTTGTCCCGGATACTGTCTTTCATCTTGTACGATATCGGGAGATATGCTTACTACTTTACCGGTAAATGTTGGAGTTGTTCTTGATTTAAATGCACTGAAACGTATTTTTGCAACTAATCCCTCATGTACTGAGTCAATGTTTTTTTGAGATACCTTTGCTTCTATTATTAATGGGTCATTAGTTGGCGAAATTTCCATAATAGGTTGTCCGTGACTTATAACACCGCCTATTGTATGATATTTTAAATTATTAACTATACCGTCAACAGGTGATCTGATTATCACACGATTCAGTGAATCCGTCAGGGCATTATATTTTTCTTTAAGAGATGCGGTTTGTACTTGAGCTTCACGAAGCTCTGTTAAAGTCCGTTCAGTGTATTTATTTTGTTGATTTATAATTTTAATTTGAGTTTCGGTAATAGCATGGCGTATTCCTGCTATTTCGGCTTCAGTTGTTGCAACATCGCTTTTTGAAGCGGCAACTTTTGCCTCTTGGTCTAATAAGGCTGCTTTTTGTACAAAGCCTTTTTCTTTTAACGTTCTTAAAGCTTTTAAACGGTCTTGATAAACTTCAGCAGTTTTGGAGGCGGCAACTTTTTTTGCTTCTAAACCTTCAATTTTTTTCTCAAGTTGAGCAATATTTTGATATAATGCATCTTTCTCTGAGTTATATACTTCTTTTCTAGATCTAAATAAATTTTCCTGCGTATGAATTATTTTAGCTACTTCCGGTAAATTGATATCCTGCATTAGAAAATCAGAGAATTCGATTTGTTCTAAATTATCACGTTCGGCAATTAAACGATTTTCAGTTGCTAAAAAATTACGGTACTGACCAAGAATATTTTCATGTTCGCTTTTTATTCTAGTTTCTTCAAGCTCTATTAATTTATCGCCTTCTTTGACTTTATCACCTTGCTTCACATAAATAGCATTGATTATTCCGCCTTCATGATGTTGAATCGTTTTTTTATTTGTGCTTGGCATTACGATACCGACAGCTACAGCACCACTATCAAGCGGAGCAAGAGCCGACCATAATCCACCTATTAATACTAAAAAGATCATAACATAAATACCGAAAAGTATAGGTGATCTTGCAGCTTGGGCTACGTTATTACGATCTTTATCGGTTTTCTTGGTAATAAAATTAACAAACCTATCAAGTTTTACTAATAAGAATTCTATAGCATGAGAGGTTTTCTTTAATGTAGTATTTATTAAAGCTTTACGTTTAGAACTTTGACCTTTAAGATTTAACGCATCTTCTCTTAAGGACAATAATTGTTTTAATTGTTCCGGAGTAATGTGAGGTTTATGGTGTTTTAAGTCCTGCATAATATTTAATCATTATTATATTTAGTCAGTATTGTTTGTATTTTGCGTCATTGCGAGGATATGATGTAGTAATTGACTAAGCAATCTCGATAGAATTCATGAGATTGCCACGCTCACTAAAGTTCCCTCACAATAATAATTTGGAAGTCATGCAACAATGCCAATCAAGTCACGATATGACACTTTAGTTATTAATATGAATTGTACCGCTTTTTAAAGTTTTAAAGTGTTTTTGAATCTCTTCTTCTGTTCCGTAAACTGCAACGGCTCCATCCTGTAATATTAGAATTTTATCAACAACGGATAGTACGGATGGTCTATGTGAGATTACAAGAACTGTTATTCCTTTAAGTTTTGCTTGTTTTAAGGCACTTGCAAGGGCAACTTCACCTGCCTCATCTAAATTAGCATTAGGCTCATCTAAAATGATGAGTTTTGGATTACCGTAAAAAGCTCTAGCAAGTCCGATACGCTGTCTTTGACCACCTGATAGATTAGAGCCTGCAGGACCGATATCAGAATCATAACCGTCAGGGAATCTTAATATCATTTCATGAGCTCCGGCTATTTTAGCTGCTTCAATAACTTTTTGCGGATCGGCATCTTCTTCCATTCTAGCTATATTTTGTTTAATACTACCGCTAAAAAGTTCTATTCCTTGAGGAAGATAGCCCACATGTCTACCGAAATCTTCTCTATTCCAACGATAAATTTCAGCACTATCTAAACGTACGGAACCTGATGATTCTTTCCATACCCCGACTATGATTTTAGCTAAAGTTGATTTTCCTGTAGCCGAAGGACCGATAATTGCTAAAACTTCGCCCGGTTGTACTGCAAAACTAACGCCTTTTAAGATATATTTCGGTACGGGAGGTTGCGGTAAATATTTCGGTATAGGGTGAGCATAATAAATATTTTCAACAGTAAGATGACCATCAACGTTCGGAATTGGCATCGTTTCGTCTCTAGAAGAATAAGTGTTAAATAAATTATTAATGTTTTTGTATGATTTAATAGCACCGCTCATACTTTTCCATAAATCAATAGCATTATCGAAAGGAGCAAGAGCTCTACCGACTATGATAGAACTCATAATCATATTACCGGGAGTCATATCTGCACTGTGAGATTTTACAACAATGTAAGCACCGACTCCGGTAACAGCCATTTGCATTATATTACGGATAAACCTTGAAAAGTTAGAAATAACACCGTTACGATAGCTAGCAACCGATTGCTTATCAAGTGCTAATATGTTAAATTTATGCCAATTTTTTGTAACATTCTTCATCATTCCCATTGCTTCAATTGCTTCTGCATTTCTGTTTGCAATATCGGCTTGTGTCATACCTTTTATCGAAAATTCGGTAGCTTCACCAAGTGTTTTATTAGTAGCTGCAGCGTTAAAGAAAGCGGTTGAAACTATTATAATTGCACCAAAAACGGTAATAAGACCGATATATGGATGAATTGAAAAAATAACCGCAATATAGATAAGGCTCCAAGGGGCATCGAATAAAGTATTAATTCCGGTACTTGTTAGGAATGTTTTGACGGCTTGAAAATCACGTAATAATTGGCTAGAACCCATATTTGCTCGTGTTGCAGCTGCAGAAATTGAAGAAGCAAAAATTACGGGAGCTACTGTTCTATCAAGCCATTCTCCTACCTTTATAAGTGTAAAAGAACGAGCAATTTGTAATAATCCGTAAACAAAATAAATATATGCGATTATTATTGATAAAAATAATAATGTTTGTAGATTACCGCTTCCAAGGACTCTATCAAGAACTTGTAGTGAGTAAAGAGGAGTAATTAACATTAGTAAGTTGATTACAAAAGCAAACCAAAAGACTATCCAAAAAGCTGTTCTACATTCGCCTAATGCTATTACTAGTGGGTTTTTTTTATTTAGATTATTATTTTTATTATCCATATTAGTTATATTATAAATAATTATTAATTAATTCTTCAGCAATTTGAACACTGTTTAAAGCTGCTCCTTTACGTAAGTTATCACATGTGATCCATAGATTTATCGTATTATCTCTACTTACGTCATTTCTAATTCGGGAGACATATACGGCATCTTCGCCTACCACTTCAACGGGTGAGATATACGCAAGGTAATTATTATTAGAAATTGTAACAATTCCATCGGCATCTTGTAATATTTCTTCGACTTCTTTGGCATCAATTTTGTCGTTAAATTCTATGTTAACCGATATAGAATGACCGATAAATACTGGTACTCTAACAGAAGTAATGCTAGCTTTAAAGTGATTACCTATAATTTTGTTTATTTCAGAAGCAATTTTTGCTTCTTCACTTGTATAGCCATCTTTATTTAAATCACCTATATGAGGAAAAAGATTAAATGCAATCTGTTTTGGAAATTTCTTAGGATCATTCTCTCCAAAAACATATTTAGATTTTGTTTGGTCGTAGAGTTCGTCCATTCCTGCTTTACCTGCTCCTGATACTGATTGATAAGTAGATATCACTACTCTTTTAATCTTTATTTCATTATCTAGCGGTTTTAATGCTACTGCAAGCGGAATGACGATACAGTTAGGGTTAGCTATGATATTTTTAGTATTAAACTCTTTAAGTGTTGATAAATTAACCTCAGGTACAATTAACGGCACTTGATTATCAACTCTAAAAAGGGAGGATTTGTCGATAACTACACAATTACTAGCAGTAGCTTTTGGTATAAATTCTTTTGACACTTCTGAACCTGCACAAAAAAAAGCAATATCGATATCGTCAAAATGTAAACTTTTTAAACTATTAATTTGTAGTATTTTTTCTCCAAAGCTTACTTCCCGCCCTAGAGAGCTATCTGAAGCTATAGCATAAACTTTATTAATTGGGAAATTACGCTCAGCTAGAATATTTAGAGTTTCACGCCCTACATTTCCTGTAGCTCCGATTACTGCAATATTGTATTTTTTAGTCATTATTTATTAATCCGATGAGTTTTTCACCTCCGATAATATGGAAATGGAAATGAAAAATAGTTTGTCCCGATTTCTCGCCTTTATTAGTTATTAAACGATAACCGTCTTTATCTAAACCCGCTTCATTTGCTATATCAGAAAGTTTAGCAAAAAAATGTTTTATTTCGTCTATAGAAGCTTTAGAGATGAAATCGGCATAATCTATATATTCGTTTTTAGGTATAACGATAATATGTACAGGTGCTACGGGTGCTATATCTTTGAATGCTAAAATTTGTTCGTCTTCATAAATTATTTCTGCCGGAAGATTTTTTACCTATGATTTTTGCAAAAACATTTTCTTTGTTATACATCATTTTATTCCTGTTAAAAGCTTTATTGTATGGCTTAATTTTCCGTCATTGCGAGTAAAAAATGTAAGTTTTGACGAAGCAATCCAGTAAGAAATGCTAATTTTAGCATTTCTTTAATTTTTTTTCTGGATTGCCGTGCAGTCTACGACTGCTCGCAATGACGATTTAATATTTATGAAACCACGTTGCTGTTAAACAAGCATACTACGTTTTAGAAATTTTAATTCAGCTTCAATTCTAGAGTTGGCAATTATTATATCTTCTAGTCGGTAATTATTTCTTTTTAAATAATTTTCTCTAATATCTGAAGCAAAAAAGCCGAAGCCTAATATTAAGACTATCTTAAATATAAACTTTAACTCTTCGATATTAATCGCCGTAACGATTATATTCGCTATTACGGCAATAGCAACAATTAACCACATTTTATGGTATAATGCCCAAAATATACTTAAAAGAGCCGCTATCCATGAAAAGCCTTCTGCAATAACAATAAAATTATTATTTTTTTGTGTGGAGTTAATGTATATTGCGTATATATTCATTATTTAAGTTTAAGCCTTGAAAATTCAAGGGACAATAATTAATTAAATTGGATTAGTCAAGTATACTCGTTTAATTTGGAAAATTGGCTACGTCGTTTTGGTAAGTCCTCGGATGCTCACGTATTACGCTCCGCTCCTCAGCTTAAAGACTCCTTGCTCTTTTCCAAATTAAACTTCGTCTATTCGTCTACTTAACAGTAATTCTAATAGTACTTAATTAACAACTTAATATCAATAAATTTTATATTATGTCAGATAATTTATCCTTACACGGTACAACAATACTTTGTTTAAAAAAGAACGAAGAAATAATTATAGCAGCGGATGGACAAGTCTCGCATGGTAATACCGTACTAAAATCTACAGCACGAAAACTTCGGACTATAGCAAATAATAAAATTATTGCCGGTTTTGCGGGTTCTACGGCTGACGGTCTTGCGTTATTTGAAAAGCTTGCAGTAAAGATAGAGCAACATAAGCATAATTTACTTAGAAGTGCAGTTGAGCTTGCAAAAGATTGGCGTAGCGATAAATATTTGAGACGTTTGGAAGCAATGATGATTGTTGCTGATCGTAGTCATATATTAATTTTAACCGGTAACGGTGATGTCGTAGAGCCTGAAAATAATGTTGCAGCAATAGGTTCAGGCGGTTTATTCGCGCTATCTGCCGCTCGCGCTCTAATGTCTTACGAGAATAATTTAACTGCTGAAGAAATTGCTTTAAAATCTATGAATATAGCTGCAGATTTGTGTGTATTTTCTAATCATAATATTATAATGGAAAAAGTTGTATGAAAGCTACTAAAACTACTTATAAAAAAGACCCTATGGGGCTTACCCCTTCTCAAATAGTGAATGAACTTAATAGATTTATCGTAGGTCAAGAAAAGGCCAAAAAAGCTGTTGCTATTGCACTTAGAAATCGTTGTCGTCGTAAAAGAGTAGAAGGTAATTTACGTAATGAAATAGTACCGAAAAATATTTTAATGATTGGTTCAACCGGTGTCGGGAAAACGGAAATAGCAAGACGCCTTGCAAAGCTGACTAATTCTCCTTTCTATAAAATTGAAGCAACTAAATTTACCGAAGTCGGATATGTAGGGCGTGATGTAGAATCAATAATTCGTGATTTAGTCGAAATAGCCGTTAATACTGAAAAAACTTTAGCAAAAACGAAAGTAGATATTCATGCCCGTGAAAAAGCGATCGAGAGAATATTAGATAGTTTAGTAGGTAAAACTTCTAGTAGTGAGACTAGAGAAAAGTTCAAAGAAAAAATTTTAAACGGCGAACTTGATGATACGGAAATTGAAATTAGCGTAGCTGATACTACACCTGTCGGCGGTGGAAGTTTTGAAATACCGGGTATGCCGGGAGCATCTATGGGCGTTCTTAATCTTGGCGATATGATTGGACGAGCCCTTGGCAGTAGTAAGACTAAAACAAAAAAAATGCTAGTTAAAGATGCTATGGCTATTATTATACCTGAAGAATCAGAAAAATTAATAGACCAAGAAAAAATTATTCAGCAAGCTATAAATTTAGCTGAAAATGACGGTATAGTTTTTATTGACGAAATTGATAAAATAGCTTCAACTGGTAGTTCCGGAGCAAAAAATGCCGAAATAAGTAGAGAGGGAGTGCAAAGAGATTTGCTACCTTTGATAGAGGGCACGACGGTTAATACTAAATATGGACCGGTTAAAACCGATCATATATTATTTATTGCTTCCGGTGCTTTTCATATTGCTAAACCTTCTGATTTATTACCGGAGTTACAAGGAAGGTTACCGATTAGAGTAGAATTAAATTCGCTTACCAAAGATGATATGATTAAAATATTGCTTGAGCCTGAAACTAGTTTAATAAAACAATATTCGGCGTTAATAGGTACTGAAGACGTACGTCTTGAATTTGCTGCTTCTGCTATTGAGAAGATAGCGGATTATGCGATCACCGTTAATTTAGAAGTCGAAGATATAGGGGCTAGAAGGCTGCA
Source organism: Rickettsia honei RB (assembly GCF_000263055.1). Classification (NCBI taxonomy): domain Bacteria; kingdom Pseudomonadati; phylum Pseudomonadota; class Alphaproteobacteria; order Rickettsiales; family Rickettsiaceae; genus Rickettsia; species Rickettsia honei. The sequence goes on from NZ_AJTT01000001.1 coordinate 57,756, forward strand.
TACTATACTTGAGAATTTGCTTGAGGATATAAGTTTTGAAGCTAGCGAAATGAAAGGCAAAACAATAACTATCGATGATAAATTCGTAGAAAATCAATTATCAAAAATAATAACTAATCTCGACTTAGCTAAGTTTGTTCTATAGTACGTTTTTCAATCAATGGTTAAGGTAAGATTGTTATTTTTCATCATTACGAGGCAATTACGTCAGTAATTGACGAAGCAATCTCAGGAGTTTGTTATTATTGCATGAGATTGCCACGCAGCCTATGTCTGCTCGCAATGACGATTTAGTAGTATACATGCAATAACATCTACAACCTAGCAAAATAGTATTTTAAGAAAAATTTCATGATAAGGCATATAGCAAGTCTAACGTGTTAAAGCAGTGTTATCTTCTATAGGGTTTGCACTACATACTAAAAAGATTTTAATAAATTTAGTTCTGGCAGATTTAGTAAAAGAAGGAAGCCACTTCGATCTTGCGATTGCTTGTGCGATACTTACCGCAATGAATATTTTATCTGAACTTGAAATTGCGGAATATTTGATAATAGGAGAGCTATCATTAGACGGTTCAAGCTTACCGGTAAGTGGAGCTTTACCTGCAGCGATTGGGGCTTCTGTTAGAGGTAAAGGTCTGATTTGTTCAAGTAAAAACAGCTCGGAAGTTGCTTGGTCGGGTAATGATAATATACTTGTTGCAGGTAATTTAATTGAATTAGTAAATCATTTTAAAGGTTCACAAGTTTTAACTCCTCCGGAAGCTAAGCTACAAGATGAGGCGATAAATTATCCCGATTTTAAAGATATAAAAGGTCAAAAAATTGCTAAACAAGCTTTAGAAATTGCAGCATCAGATGGCATAACCTTTTAATGTTTGGTCCTCCCGGAACCGGTAAATCAAGACTTGCTGCGTGTCTTCCCAGTATACTACCTAAAATGTCTACAAAAGAAATTTTAGAATGTAGTACGATTACAAGTATTGCAGGAAAATTTTTAGACGGTAAACTTACCAGAGCAAGGCCGTGTAGAACTCCACATTATTCATGCTCATTGGCCGCTATGGTCGGTGGCGGTGTCGGAAAAAAAGTAAAGCCTGGGGAAATTACGCTAGCTCATAACGGAGTATTATTTTGAGATGAACTACCTGAATTTCCACAGCATGTTATTGATGCATGAAGACAGCCTATTGAAAACGGTGAAATACTAATCTCACGATCAAATGCTCATATAAAATATCTGGAAATTTCCAGTTAATAGCAGCTATGAATCCTTGTAAATGCGGTTATTGAGGCGATTCTTATAAAGAATGTATGAAAGCTCCAAAATGTGCTAGCGACTATCAAATGAAAGTATCGGGACTTATTATGGATAGATTTGATTTGCATATAGAAGTATTTAGTATTAATGTTTATAATTATGACTTGATTGTAGATAACTCTGAGGAAGAATCTGAATATATAGCTGCAAGAGTTGAGAAAGTACGTTTAATTCAAGAAAAGAGATATGAGGGCTATAATATTAAAACAAATAACAGATTAGATGGACAGTTGTTAATAGATTATGCTATGCCTGCGGATGAAGGTAAAGATTTACTGAATGAAGCGGCAAATAAATTTTGTTTATCAATGCGTGCTTATAACCGAATACTTAAAGTAGCACGGACAATTGCTGATCTTAAGAATGTTGATAAGGTCTTGAAAGTGCATATTGCAGAAGCTTTGAGTTACCGTAAAATGGAATTTAATAATATGTATACGAAGATCAACTTCAAAAATGCTACGTCGTTCTACAAGAGCTTCGGTACTCACGTATTAAGTATACGCTGCGTTCCTCGCCTTGTGGACTCCTTGCTCTTTTTGAAGTTGATCTTCGTATACTGTCTTCATTTTTTGCAATATATTTAAGATGATTTAAGGATAAAAGATATGAGTACTATAATAAGTTTTGATTACGCTATTAAATATTTATTAAAAGATAAAGGAGATTATGAAATAGTCGAGGGATGTATTTCGGCTATAAAGATGCTGGTTATAGTTCTGTTAAAATAAAAGCCCCTTACTAGAAAGTGGCAGTAATAAAGAAAATGATAAAAATCTAGCGTAGCAGATGTCATTGTGGAAGATGAAGAAGGGCATAAATATATAGTAGAAATAGATAAATCCTATACAAATCTTTTTATGCATAAAGCTTGTTTTAATTCTAGTAGATTAATAGTTGATAGTATTTCTAAGAGCGAGGATTATTCTACTATAAAAAAATATTTTATATTAATTTATTGTATTTTCCTTTTGATAATATGAAAGCACCTTTATATCACGGTAAGACTATTTTTAGAGCAGTTGATAAAAAACACCCTATGAAATTTTCTTTGGGAGATATGAGAGGTAAAATATTTGATTTATATAATGTATTTCCAGAATATGTTGTAATATCAGTACCATTATTTAATGATGTTATAAGAGATGAATTGGATGAATGGCTATATGTAGTAAAACATTCTGAAGTTAAGAAAGATTTTAAATCACCATATATGAAGAAAGTAGCAAAACGTCTTGATATACTTAAGATGACTCCTAAAGAGCAAATAATTTATCATGCCTATATGAATAAAAGCTATAAAGAGCGTGATTATATAGTTTCTGCTGAAGAAAAAGGTAGAGAACAAGGTATGGCAAAAGGAATAGAGGAGGGGAGGAAAAACGGTAAACAAGAAGGTATACAAGAAGGCGAAGTTACAAAAAGTATAAAAATAGCAAAAAAGATGTTAATGAAAAAAAACTCGATAGAAAAAATACATGAGATTACTGAAGTATCTATAAAAGAAATAGAGCGATTACAAACAGAAATTGAGAACCTTAAAAAATAACTATCTTTAATGACAAAAATTTACTTTATAGCTGGTGAGGTGTCAGGAGACTTTGTAGGTGGTCGTATAATGCAGCATTTAAAAAACAATACAGGAGTACAACTCAATTCACCTGTATCAAGTTTTGTGAATGACGCTGTACAGTTTGTTGGTGTTGGCGGCAAATATATGGAGGAAGCCGGTAGCTTTAAAAGCTTATTTCCTATTACTTCCATAAATTTAATGGGTTTTGTAGAAATTTTGCCTCATATTTTTAAGCTTAAAAAATTAATTGATAAAACTGTGGAGGATATAATAAATAGTAAAGCTGATTTATTAATTACCATAGATTCACCAGGGTTTACTTATCGTGTGGCAAAGCGAGTAAGGAAACTTTTACCAAAGCTGAAAATGATTCATATCGTTGCACCGTCAGTTTGGGCATATAAAGAGGGTAGGGCAGTAAAATACGCTAAAATTTATGATTGTTTATTTGCTTTACTACCGTTTGAACCTCCATATTTTACTAAAGTCGGTCTTGATTGTAGATATATAGGTCATCCGATTATGGAGCAAGAGTTTTATAGTGATAAAATAGCTTTACGTGAAGAGTTTAAAATAGATGAGAATGAGAGAGTTTTGTGTGTTACTCTTGGTAGTAGAAAGGGTGAGATTCTAAGGCATTTATCGGTTTTTGTTTCTTCTATTGAAGAAATATTCAAGAGTTGTAATAATCTTAAAATTATATTTACTCTTGCAAATCCTGCTCATGAGGCAATAATAAAACCGTTTCTAGAAGATGTTAAGTTTAATTATTTATTTTCAAGTGAGAGACTTAAAACTTATGCTGTTGCGGATGTAGCTTTAGCAAAATCCGGTACTAATACTTTAGAGATAGCAGCTTCCGGTACTCCTATGATTGTGGCTTATAAAGTTAATCTTATAAGCTTTTTTATTATCAGGCTATTGATAAAAATAAAATATGTTACGTTGATAAATATTATAGCCGATAAAGAAATAATTCCGGAATTTATCCAATTTAATTGCCGAGCTAATCTTATTAGTAATAAGCTTCGAGAGTTATTATTTAATTCTAAGAAAGCTTATGAGCAGGTAATAGAAAGCCAAAAAATTTTGCAGCAATTAGGATTTAAATCAAACCGATTACAGCTAAATTCAGAAAGTTTTAGACACGATGAATTTAAAGGCAAGCTAGCTAGGTGTACAAAAGTACGTGAACACAGGCTTAGCTTGGACAATTCGCTTGTATCAAGTGATCGAGATGACGCTGTACCTTCTTATATAGCTGCAGAAATTATTAAACAGGAGTTCTTAGAACCTAAAATAAAGTTGTTAAAAGAGAAAGATTAGTACTTGAAACCGGTGGTCCACAACATTTTCTGAATTATAATAAACATTAATATTAATATAATAACAAAATATATTTCCATGTTTTTTCTTATAGTATTAATTTGTTTCATTAAAATTTTTAAATCATTGGAAATTTTTTTGTATTCCTCATTGTTATCAGAACGCATTGTTGTCAAGAAACCGGATAAGTTCCCTAACTTATTTTGTAAAGCTTTTAACCTTTCAGTCTGTTCTTCGTGTTTTAGATCGGTATTGTGATCTTGTATCATAATATATAATGCCCATTATAAGATCAGTATTAACGCCGGTATAGTAATATGCACTATGAATAAAGATGTATATTTTTTGTTTGTAATAAAAATTCTAACTTTTCATTTTACAGGAGTATACTATTGTTATAGTAAATTGGTTTGCGTTATTAATTTGTTGCTCATTAGTTATCTCATTTTAATTACCAAATATTAAAACTATTGATTGATTTAGCACAAACTATATAATTTAAATTTAGCAAAAAGTTAGTTTTACTATATGTTATTTCAAATGTCAAGAAAAAAACCACATTTCATGGTAATTATTTTTATCAATATTTCTAAGCCTTATAAAAATAATAGTTATTATGTTAAACAACCTATTAAAAACTAAACTTTTTTTAGTGATAGTATCTCTAACTATATTTATTACTTTGCTAAATTTTAGTATATTTTATATTTTTGTGCCGGGTGATCTTACTCAAAATAAAACGATAATTATTGAGCCTAAATTATCCGTAAATCAAATAGTTACAAAACTTTATTCTAATGAAGTAATCAAATATCCAAGAATTTTTAAGGTAATTGCTAAAATTTATTCTATAAAAAGACCTCTTAAAAGTGGTGAATATGTGTTTACTCGTAATATATCGCCTCTGCAAACTTTAAGAATATTAGCAAGCGGTAAATCTATAATACACAAGATAATTGTCCCGGAAGGTACGGTAGTTAGTGAGGTTATAAAGAAAATTAATGAAGAAAGTCGATTACTTGGAGAAATAAAAGGGATAATACCTGAAGGTTTTTTAATGCCTTCCACGTATTTTTTTTCTTACGGTGATCAAAAAGAGCAGATAATTGATCACATGAGAAATTTAATGTCTGCTAATTTAGATAAAGTAATGCAAAATCTTGCACCGGATTCTCCATTAAAAACTAGACTTGAGGTATTAACGCTAGCTTCGATAATTGAAAAAGAAGCCGGCTCAAATGCAGAAAAGCCTATTATAGCAGCAGTGTTCATTAATCGTTTAAAGAAAAATATGAAGCTACAAGCCGATTCGACTACTATATATGCTTTGACTGAAGGAAAATTTAAATTAGCAAGAGCTTTAACAAAAAAAGATTTATTGCAAGAACTACCCTATAATACTTATTATATAAAAGGTTTACCACCCGGTCCGATTTCTTGTCCGTCGTTAAAATCTTTAGAAGCAGTGGTAAAATCTGCTAAAACGGATGCATTATTTTTTGTAGTTGACGGTAAAGGCGGGCATAATTTTTCTAACAATCTTAATGATCATAATAGATTTGTTGAAACTTATCGAAAAAGTTTGATTAAAGTACCTGAGCCGGCAATTGATCCTGAAAAACCATCTACTCGATGAACTTCAAAATTGGCTACGTCGTCTTATAAGAGCTGTGGTGCTCATGTATTAAGTATACGCTCCGCTCCTTGCCTTATAGACTCATTACTCTTTTTGAAGTTGATTTACGTATATTTTTATCTACTTAAGGGATGTTATCATGAATAATAGTGAATTTAGTAAAATAGCCGAGACAACAATTGCATATATAGCAGAAAAGATAGAAGAGCAGGATAAAGAAGCAAGTATAGATGTAGATTTACAAGGTGATATATTAAACCTTGATACTGATAAAGGGGTATATGTAATAAATAAACAAAGTGCCGCCAAAGAAATTTGGTTGTCGTCGCCGGTTAGCGGTCCTTATCATTTTTTTTATGAACAAGGCGAATGGACAAATAGAGCAGGGCTTGAATTAATGGCTATTTTAACTGAAGAACTTAATATTAAATTTGATACTTGCCCCACTTGAAAAATTAGCAACAATGTCTTTGTAAGACCTCGGATGCTGAACGTTTAATATACGCTCCGCTCCTCGGCTGACAGACCGATTACTCTTTTCCAAGTTAAACTTCGTATCACTACTCTTCATTTTACTTCGGAGTATATATGAAAGATTTTGAAACTGCCGATAGTGCCGAAAAAGTTTATGATTTAATAATAAAAAATGCTCCTACTCGTGCATCTATATTCATTGATGTTGACGATACGCTTATAACTCCTAAATCAAAAACTTTTAAGCAGCCGCCTTATAATCAAATAATTGATAGAATTAAGGAAAATAAAAGTAGTTATGACAATTATGAGGAAATTATCAGTAATTGGCGTTTGCAGCGAAAAGTAATATTAATTGATGAAGAGTGGGTAGAAGTTATAAACAAGCTCAAGGAAAAGTTTTCGGTTTATGGTCTTACACAAATGAATACGGGAGCATTCGGCAATATTCCTTCTATGCAAGATTGGCGATATAAAGAACTAAAAGAGCTGGGTATCGAATTTTCAGATAATGAAAAATTAGTAATTTATAATTCAGGACAAAAGGATGATGCTATTTCTTATAAAGGTATATTTATAACCGGTAATCACTCAAAAAGTGGTACTTTATCAAAATTTTCTGAAGAGCTAAATGCTAGTTTATTGTATTTGTGATGATCGTGCGAAGCATATTGAAGATGTAGGAGATTATTGTAACAAGAATAAAATAGGTTTTTTAGACATTTTATTTGACGGGCTTAAAAATTTAACAGGCGAACCTGATCCTACACTTGCCGAATTTTAAGAATCATATTTAATAGAAAACGCTAAATGGCTTGAAGACATAGAAGCTTGTCGGCTATAATGGTCAGGAAGTAATAATTAAATAGAATACATGCATACATAGATATCGTCATTGCGAGCAGCCATATAGGCGGTGTGGCAATCCATAAAAAATAATAAAAATTCTGTAAATCAGAATTCTAATTTCAAATCTAATATCCGCAAATACTTATAGGCAGATAAAAATAACACCTTTGTCTAATACGTCTGTTTCAGCTATCAAAGTTGAGACGGAAATAATCGGCAATATGAGTGGTGACCCTATGCATGGGCAAATGCCTACATATTACAAGCAAATCAAAAATGTTAAGCTAGAATATCCTATTGGAAAATTACAGTTTAGAAATCAAGACTCGAATAAAGCTATTTTAAAATACGGGAAAAATCAATATTATTCGTTTAATCTACGCAATATATCAAAAAACCGGTAATCCTTGTGACATCCACGAAGCAATAATTAGACAAAATTTAATTCATTCACCGGGTTATGGGCTTGTTGCTACTCCCGGTGATCTAAATGGAAATGATATAGTAGCGTTTAACATTGAATGGAATAATATTCCTGATAGTTGGGAAACAATATCAGATTATGGTCTTGGTAAAAGCGTGAAATTTAAAGCTATGCCGATTGCATTATATAGTACAGTTTATGCAGCGGGTGATTTACGTGTTTACAAAATTGTCGATCAAAAAAATCCTGTATATCTTTCGTTACATGGTCAATTTGATGTTAAAGATTAAGAAATAGCTGCTTATATAAATAAAATTATCAAGGGACAAAGAACATTTTTCCATGATAATGATTTTCCTTATTATCTACTACGCTTAATCGAGGGGAATCAACCTAGACATATAGGCAGAACGGGCTTAACTCATAGTTTTACTGTATTTATTCCTCAAGGTTTGGACAAACAGGATTATATAACGTTACTTGCTCATGAATATCTACATAATTGGACAGGGAAGAAAATACGTAATAACTTAGAACGATTAAATTATTGGTGGAGTGAGGGATTTACCGATTATTATAGCAGGGTTTTAGCCTTACGTTCTAGTGTTATAACGCTTGAGGAATTTGTAGAAGAATTTAATAAATTCTTTGAGAATTATTATTTATCACCTGTTATAAATGAACCTAATAATTTAATCGAAACAGATTATTGGCAAGATTATGCAGTACAAAGATTGCCATATTATCGTGGATTTGTTTTGGCACTTTATTTGGACAATTTCATTAAAGAGAATAATAAGAGTAAATCGCTGGATAATGTTATGCTTGATTTATTTAAAACCTCAAAAGAACAAGAATTTTCAAGCGATTATTTTGAAACAATAGTTAAAATTATGTTCCAAAGGGCATAGATAAAGAGATAAACGAATATATAGAACAAGGTAAAACTATAGATTTAGCTAATGTTGCTAAATGCTGCCGATCGAGAAAATAACAATGTGGGCATATGATCGTGGTTTTGATAGAGATGCTTTAATAAATAATTATACAATAAAAGATATTGACGAAAATAGTAACGTTTATAAATGTGGACTTAGAAACAGGGACATAGTTATAAAATATGCTTTTCCTAAATGGGGTTCTCCTGATCAGATAGTTACAATACAACACAATGAAAGGCGAGTTTCAATTTAGACCTGAAAGTGCTAATAAAAAAGATATATACGGGTTCAAGCCTACTTTGTCTAAAGAAGATAAGCTAAAAATCAAAAAGTTTTTTAACAGTTAAACCTTCTTTTTATCTTAAAGTATTATTAATTTTTTATTAATAATATCCATTGACACAACAACATTTAAGTTATAATTGCGTCACGATTTAATTTTAAGGGGAAAAATCATGACAAAAAACTATACGGGGCCACAAATAAATAGCGGAAACGTCAATTACAATAATAATGATTGTAAAAACTTCAAAAAAACATCTAGTTACTTTGACAGTGCTACAATTCATTTTCAAAATGCCTACCAAAGCTGTGACAGATTTTACAATGTATGTGCTACCTTAGCAACGGAACATGCTATTAATGTGATAGAAAACGGTGCAAAAACTGTATGTTCCGTTCAGGGTTTTGTTTCTGATGACTCTAATTATTCTGTTGTATCTACATTTGCTCAAGTAACTGTAGCAAGCCTTGCAACTTTTGCTTATTACAATCCTCCGGTTCTTATCGGTGCTTTTACATTAGGAGCAATTTTAATTTCGCCGTCCGATTAAAAAATACAGTAAAAGCAGGACTAACTGCAGGATATGTAGCTTATGAAACTGTGGGAAGGTTTAGTAGCAGGAACAGCAGGTATAGTTTCTCTTATTGCCGATAATATTTACGGTGATACCGCAAAGCTTGCCGGTGCTATTAATACTAACATGATAGAGTATTATAGTTAAAATATTGTCATACTCAATTGTCATTGTGAGGAGTTGCATGGTTTCTATGTCATTCCCGCGAAAGCAGGAATCTAGTAAAACATATAAAAACTTGTTTTTATATGTTTATTTTACCAAATATACAATTTTTGTACCAATAAGATTATTTTTACTGGATCCCTGCTTTCGCGGGAATGACATAGAGAGTCACGCACTAGTTAAACGCTTTATTATCTCTTCTCTATCAATCAAAGGTAAAACGCTTGCGATTTCCGGTCCTGATTCTCTGGCGGTTAAAGCAAGGCGAAGAGGTAAAAATAACTCCTTACCTTTCCTGCCTGTTATATTTGTTATTTCTTTAGTCCAAATGCTCCAGCTATCTTTAGTGATTTCACCTTTCGGTAATAATTCTGCTGCTTGCTTTAAATATTCCTTATCTAAATTTAGATTTTCTACATTCGGAGTTTGATGGCAAATTTTCCACCAATCTTTTATATCACGTAATTTTTGCAAGTTAGGGCTTACTGATAACCAAAAATTTTCATCAATATACTCGGCATCTATTTCTTTAAGGCGTTCTTTTACTGTATCAAAATCTAAACTTATAAGTAATTTATGATTTAATCTTTCTAAATCTTCCGGCTGATAGATAGTTGGACTTTTAGAGAAACTGCTTATCTCAAATTGATTTGCTAGCTTCTCCATTGATTTATAAGGCAAGATTTGTGCTGATGAACCAATTAAACTAAAAAAGCTAGCGATTGCCATAGCTTCGATCCCGATTTCTTTTCTAAGAGTTGCGATCTCAAACCCTCCGACTCTTTTAGAAATTTTCTCATCTTTATTGATTATTAAACTTAAATGCCCAAAAGTCGGAGGAGTAGTATTTAAAGCCTCAAACATTTGCATTTGAATTGCGGTATTGCTAACGTGATCTTCACCCCTAATAATATGAGTAATATCATAATCAATATCATCAATAACTGAGCATAACATATAGGTCATACTACCGTCTGCTCTTATCACTATTGGGTCGCTTAAAGCCTTGCCGTCATATTTAACTTCGCCTTTGATCATATCATGCCAGCTAATCGGTTCATGATTTACCAAAAATCTATAATGCGGTTTTCGTCCTTGTTCTATATATTTCTTTGCTTGCTCTTCAGTTAGATTTAAGCTAGCTCGATCATAAATCGGTGGTAAACCTTTAGATAATTGAAATTTACGCTTTAATTCTAGCTCTTCAGGAGTCTCATAGCAGGCATATAATCTTTTTTTGTCTAGTAATAGATTTTTGATTGCATCATATCTACTTAAACGACTTAATTGATTAAATGTCTGATCCCAATTAATATTTAAAAATTTTAGATCTTCCTCGATAGCGTCTTTATATTCCTGTTTACTACGCTCTAAATCCGTATCGTCAAATCTTAAAATAAACTGTCCGTTATGCTTCTTTGCATATAGCCAGTTAAGCAATGCTGCCCTGATATTCCCGACATGTAACATACCGGTCGGTGACGGAGCAAATCGTGTTATAACTTTTGTCATAAATAAGTAATTTTATTAATTGTCATCCCGTGGTTTGACCACGGGATCTTGTATCACAGCCTGTGTCCTGAGACCCCGTGATCAAGTCACGGGGTGACACTAAACCATTTACGTCTGTTTCTTCTCTAATTTCGCTTTATTCTCTTCAATTAGCTTCATCGCATCATCTAAGCTTAAATTTAGAAAATCATATTTTTTTTGCACCGAAATAAATTTACCCATATATTTTATGTAAGGACCGAATTTACCGTATCCTATCATAATTTCCTCGTCGCTATCTTTATGAATACCTATTTTTAGCGGTAAGCTTAGAAGCTTTAATGCTATATCAAGTGTAATATCATTTTGGTTCAAGCTAGCAGGTACGGGGCTACGTTTCGGCTTTACTTTGCCTTCTTGTTCGCCAAGTTGAATATAAGGTCCGTAAGGTCCTTTTTTCAGATATATTTCTACTCCGTCTTTATCCGTACCTAAAACTTTATTCTCATTAGGCATAGTGGTAGGCTCGCTTTCATTCTCGTTGTTATCGTTACCGCTAACAATAGATTTTCTAAAAGTACATTCAGGGTAATTACTACATGCTAAAAACGCTCCGAACTTACCAAGCTTTAAGCTAAGCTCGCCCGTGTTACATGAAGGACAAACTTTAGATTCTTTATTCTCACCGAACAGGTGATAATCAAGGGCTTTTTGTACATAGCTAATAATCTCGGTTATTTTCTGCTCGTTTACTGATTCAATATTATGGTTAAAACCGCTCCAAAAATTATTTAAAGCAGCTTTCCATTCAAGTTTGCCGGCTGCTATTGCGTCTAATTCGTTTTCAAGTCCTGCAGTAAAATCATATTCAACGTATTTTTTGAAGAAACCGACTAAAAATACCGTTACCAAACGTCCAAGCTCTTCAGGTATAAATCGTTTTTTTTCAAGAGCAACATATTTTCGATCTTGTAAAACCGATAAAATACTAGCATAGGTCGAAGGACGACCGATCCCAAGCTCTTCAAGTTTTTTCACTAAACTTGCTTCTGAATATCTTGGAGGCGGTTCGGTAAAATGTTGATTTGGAATAACTTCTTTAGTTTTTAGCGGCTCTTGTTCTTTTAAAGGCGGCAGCATTTTATTTTCTTCTTCAGCTTCATCGTCCATACTTTCACGATAAACCTTATAAAATCCGTCAAAGGCTATAGTCGATCCGTTTGCTTTTGCCAAATATTCTTTATTTTCCGAAGCTAAATTTGCAACTACCAAATCCATTATAACATTTTCCATTTGGCAGGCTATAGTTCTTTTCCAAATCAACTCATAAAGCTTATAATAATCCTTGTCTAGCTTGGCTTTTAAGCTATCAGGAGTATAAGTAATATTTGTGGGTCTTATTGCTTCATGAGCTTCTTGAGCATTTTTTACTTTGGATTTATAAATTCTAGGGCTAGTCGGTAAATATTTATCGCCGTAACTTTTATCGATTAACTTACGTATATCTGCTATTGTATCATTTGATAATGTAACGCCGTCGGTTCTCATATAAGTAATAAGCCCTATAGTTTCCTTACCTATATCAACACCCTCATAAAGTTTTTGTGCTATTTGCATAGTCTTTTTAGCACTAAAACCTAATTTTCTTGCTGCTTCTTGTTGTAGTGATGAAGTAATAAAAGGAGGTGGTGGTTGACGTTTTTGTTGTTTTTTTTCTATCTTATCAACATGAAATTTTTGAGATTTTAATTTTTTGGTTAAATCTTTGGCGTTTTTTTCGTTAATAATTGAGAATTTTTCTAACTTCTGATCGTTTACGTGAGTCAATTTAGCAGTAAATAGTTCGTTATTACTATTTTGCATTTTAAGGCTAATATCCCAATATTCTTCTGACTTAAAACGCTCTATTTCATCTTCTCGCTCACATATTAATCGCAGAGCCACGGACTGCACACGTCCTGCCGATTTACATCCCGGTAACTTACGCCATAAAAGAGGTGAAAGGGTAAAGCCGACTAAATAGTCTAAAGCTCTTCTTGCTTGTTGGGCATTTACTAAGTTAGTGTCAAGTTTCCTAGGGTTTTCAACGGCATGAATAATTGCTTTTTTAGTGATTTCGTTAAATGCTACCCTTTTGAAAAAATCATCGGATTTAACTTGATTCTTTTCTTTTATTACCTCTGCAACATGCCATGAGATAGATTCACCCTCACGATCAGGATCGGTTGCAAGATATACTGCATCAGCTTTTTTAGCATCTTTAATTATGGCATCTACATATTTACCGGCTTTATCGGAAATATCATATTTCATTGCAAAATTTTCATCAGGTAACACCGAGCCTTTTTTAGAAGGTAAATCTCTAATATGACCGAATGATGCAATGACCTTAAACTCATCACCTAAATATTTATTTATCGTTTTTGCCTTTGCCGGCGATTCTACTATTACTAATTTCATCTACTTATTATAAACTAATGATATTTTATTACCAGCGTGACGCATTACTGTCCCGGCGAGTTCTAATTCTAATATTACCGTATATATGATAGGAAGCGGTAATTCTATTTCTTTTTGTAAATATTCCAAGTCTATTATGGGTACTGCCGATAATAATTCCAATATAGCAAGCAGTACGCTCCTTTTGTGACGGTTCTTTAACATATCTCGTATTTACTGTTCCTAGCTCAACAAAATCCTTAAATAATCCATCATCTTTTTTCATAAATTCTTCATATTGCGGTAAATTAGCTACAATATCGTCTACTGATTCTACTAAATATGCTCCCTCTCTAATCAATTTATTTGTACCTTGACATTTTGGATCTAAAGGGAAGCCGGGAACAGCAAATATTTCCCTATTTTGTTCAAGTGCAAATTTTGCAGTTATTAATGAACCGGATTTTAAGCTTGCTTCTACTACCACTACTCCTAAGGCTAGTCCCGATATTATCCTGTTACGTTGTGGAAAATGTTTTCCAAGCGGGGTAAAGCCGATAGGTAACGCATAATATTAAACCTTCTTCTGCTAAATTTTCAAATAGTTTTTTATTTTCCGGTGGATATATATGATCAATACCGCCTGCAATAACTCCGATAGTTTGAGAAATTGCAGCTTGGTGTACGCTGCTATCTATTCCTCGTGCTAACCCTGAAACGGTTATATAACCTTCTTTTACTAAATCATTTGCAATTTTATGAGCAAAGCTTCTTCCGTTTGCAGCAGCGTTTTTGTACCTACTATTGCAACGCATTTATATAGTATGATTTAATAACTCTATGTTATTATAGCTTAATATTAGCAGTGGATCATAAATTTCAAGTAATAATTTTGATATTCCGGAGATTTATATGTGATGATCTTAGCATTGTCTTTTTCGAGAAGCTCTAACTCTTTTTCAGCATCGCTTTTACTGAAAAATTTAATTGGTTTTGACTTTCCGCCTCGCAATGAAAAATCCGGAACGTTATCTATGGCAGTTGCTACATCACCAAATAATTTAATTAAACTAAAGAAAGTTTTAGGACCGATATTTCACTCCTAATAAGACGTAAAATATTAATTGTTTCAATATTATAAGATATTTTAGGAGCAGAAAATAATTCTTTCAACATTATTTAGGGTTATTTGATATTGCGTTAGTGCTGTATGTCATTCCTGCCTAGGCGGGAATCCAGTCAAGCATATAAAAATTTGTGTTTTTATATGTTTATTTTGTTAAATATGTAATTGTTTATCAATGTTAAGGTTATTTTTTGCTGGATTCCCGCTTTCGCGGGATATGACATCGAACAATGCAACAACACTAGACAAGCCACGGTAGGACAGTTTTCCACTTTAATAACACAGTAGCAATATATTACAGCTTCTCTGCATGTGAGCTTAAATAATGTGCTATACCTTCATGTGATGGAGTAATTGCTTCCTCACCTTTATGCCAGCCGGCAGGACAAACTTCGCCGTGCTTTTGATGATGAGTTAAAGCATCGATTACTTTTAATGTATAATTAATATCACGACCGATAGGTAAGTCGTTAACTAGCATGTGACGTACTATGAAATCCTTATCGATTAAAAAAGTTCCACGCAAAGCAACACCGTCTTCATTAAGTACATTATATTTTGAAGAAATATCCTTTTTTATATCGGAAACCATGGGGAATTGTACTTGTCCAAGCCCGCCTTTATTATGCGGAGTATTTTTCCAAGCTAAATGGCTAAAATGAGAATCAACACTAACAGCTACTACTTTAGTACGTCTTTCGGTAAATTCACCAAGCTTATTGTGAAATGCTATAATTTCCGATGGACAAACAAAAGTAAAATCTAGGGGATAAAAAAATAACACTATATTATCCCCTGCAGCATAATTGCTAAGTTTAAACTTATCGTCTATATTATTATTAGGCATAATAGCTTTAGCTGTAAAATCCGGAGCAGTTTTGCCGACAAATACTGACATATTCATAACCTTTTATTAATTAATAATCTAATATGATATATAAAACTAATTATTATTACAATAATAAATCGTTATAAATTGCTACTTATCTATTTTCGTTCCCGAAGAAGAAGCTTTTAATTGGTTAAATATAGTTAATGCTTCGGTTATAAAACTACTCGGTTCTGAAAGATTTGCGGGTAAAATTACGGTGTTGGTATCTTTAGCCAAATTACCGAACGCACTAATATATTGCTCGGCTATTTTAAGAGCTACTGCATCACTTCCTCCCGTTTTTTGTACGGCAGTTGCGACAATCTCAATACTATTTGCCGTAGCGGTAGCGACTAAGCCTATTGCTTCAGCTTCACCTTTTGCCCTGTTAACTTGATCTGTATAAGAAGCTTCTGAATTCAGTACGATTTGTGCTTTTTCACCTTCTGCATGGTTAATTTTTGCTTGTCTATTACCTTCCGACTCTAGAATTTGAGCTCTTTTTTGACGCTCTGCCGCTACCTGCAATTCCATAGCTTTAAGTATAGTTTGCGGAGGTTGAATATCTTTAATTTCATAACGCATACATTGTATGCCCCAATTTATAGCAGCCTGATTAATAGCTGCTACAATTGCTACGTTTAAAGTTTCGCGCTCTTCAAAAGTTCTATCTAAAGGGAGTTTACCGATTTCCGAACGCATAGTAGTTTGAGCAAGCTGTGTTATGGCATAGTAAGGATTATTAACACCATAAGATGCTGCCATTGGATCAATGATCTTAACATATAAAACACCGTCTATAGATAATGTTACGTTATCGTTTGAAATAGCTGTTTGAGCGGTAACGTCTATTGCTTCTTCTTTTAAAGTATGTTTGTATGCTACTCTCTGAATAAAAGGGATGAGTAAATTTAAGCCAGGCTGCAGTACCTTATCGAATTTTCCAAGTTTTTCTACTACCCATGCTTGTTGTTGCGGTACAACTTTAACCATTTGTATTATAACTAAAATCGCTATAATACTGAAAATTAATAATGCATATTCCATAATTCAATACCTTTTTTATTTCCACTCTATATTATTTTTAATTATAAAAAAAGGATTTAAGTTAAACGGTACTTAATTATATATTTTTTTTATCATTAAAATGGGTTTTAATTACTTTGAGTAAAGAAAGAATGCTTGAATATTCTTCAAGTTGTTCATTTACATTTTTTATCTCATTTAAAGCGCTATTAAAATCTTTCTGCAATAAATACGTTTCAGCAGCTTTATTTTGTTCTAGTGTTTTAAGTAAAATACTTTGTAAAAATCTATAATAATAGTCGTCTAGTTTAGGTATATCAGACATAATAATAAATCATATAATTATTGAGTTCTTAATTTATATATAAATTTTTTAATAATTCAATAATTTTTAACTAGATTTACATATACTTAAGTCTTTATCTATTATGTCGGACTCTATATTTAAACAGTTAAGGATTGAATGAAATACATAATCATGGCTAATTTCGGTATTAGCATAATTTTTAATTGAAGATACTGATTTAGGATATTTGGCTTGAAAATCATCTGATACCCAAACTATAAGAGGTACGGTTATTTGTTCTGCAAGTAGTGGACCGCCGTGACCGTAATAACCATTTTCTCCGAGGGACTCGCCGTGATCAGATACATATAATAAAAATGCATTTTTATCTTTAAGCAAATCTATTAAATTATATAAAAAAAAATCGGTATATAAAATAGAGTTATCATAACTGTTAACTAAAGCAAGCTTATCGCAATCACTTGCATCTCCCTTAACCTTAATAGGACAGGTAGGGGTAAAATACTCAAACTCTTTTGGATATCTCGCATTATAGTTCCAATGGCTGCCGGAAGTGTGAACTACTAAAAATTGTTTCTCTGAGTTTGTTAGTATTTCTTTTATAAAAGGCAATATTTTTTCATCATGATCATTTAAAGAAAATAGGGCAGAGCCGCCCGGTACTATAGTAAAATTAACGTCATTATATATATTACTGAGGTCAAAATTTGCAAAACTCCTCATTAAAGTTTGAGTACCGATCCAGGTAGTATTAAAGCCAAGATTTGTTAAAATTGATAAAAAGCTGTTCTCTTGTCTACTATTTTCAATTTGACTTGCAGGATAACGTGAAAGTAACGACGGTACGGAAAGATAGGTAAGGTTAGAAGAAGATTTAGCTTTGAAAGAAATTAGGTTTTGAGTAGTCTTTAAGTAAGGAGTCGTATCTCTTTCATAACCGTTAATACCGAAATGATCAAATCTTGCTGATTCTCCTATAACTAAAACACCGATAATATCTTTATCTGACTTATCTATAAAGTTATATTGTTTGCTAATATCTATACATGCATAATTTTTTTCACCGAAATTTCCGGCAAAATTAAGGTAGCTATTGTGTAAATACTGAATGGGAAAATAATTTTTTAGTATCTTAAATGAAGGAGTAATAATATTATATACAAAAATAAGTAAGCAAGCGGTAGATAATAGTTTTGTTACGAATGATTTAGAATTTTCGGTGGCAAAAGATTTGAGAGTATAAAAACAGGTAAAAAGGCAAAAAATTATCCATATTATTAACTTAATGCTGGTTAATTCATAAACTTCGTTTAAATCCGTTGAGAAAAAACTACCTATTACTTGTTTAGTAGGATTGATTTTGAAGAAATAAATGTAATAACTAGCAATAGCGG
The DNA here is from genome assembly GCF_000263055.1 of Rickettsia honei RB. NCBI lineage: Bacteria > Pseudomonadati > Pseudomonadota > Alphaproteobacteria > Rickettsiales > Rickettsiaceae > Rickettsia > Rickettsia honei. Next base: position 75,978 of record NZ_AJTT01000001.1, read on the forward strand.
ATGTTATAAATAAAAACCCCACGCTGATTTTTAACACTAATCTATGTACGCTAAGACCGAAAAATGCTATAAAAGAAAATATATAAATATAGCAAAAATCTTTTGATAACTCTAATATCCCTCTAAAGATTGTTGCTTTATAATAATCAAATTTATAAATCAATATTGCGGTATTAAATAATAAACAATAAATAAAGGCTAAAATCGTCGATAATTTAATTAATTTCGTATCTAAATGTTTCTGAATAGTTTTTAGCATAAATAATAATTAATAAAGTAATTTTTATAACTATCATGATCATAAAAAATCTTCAAGAATTTTATCGGCTTTTAATACCAAATGCTCCGCTTATCGCTATTGATTACGGAAGCAAAAAATTAGGAATCGCATTATCTAATCAAGAACGTAGTATTGCTATGCCCTTAAATACTATAACCGAGATAAATAAAAAGATTGTTATTACTTCCTTGCTTAATATCATCGAGAAATATAAAGTTTGCGGTGTTATAATAGGTCTACCGATTGATATGAGCGGAGCAGTAACGGAGCAAACAAATATAGTGATGAAATTTGCTGAAGAGCTAGCAAAATCTATAAACTTGCCTATATATTTACAAGATGAAAGATTAACTACCAAAGCTGCAAATAATTTGCTTAAATCGTTTGGAGTGAAAAGAAAAGACCGTAATAATAACGATGATGCAGTAGCTGCTAGTATGATTCTTGAAACCGTGCTTGATTCTATAGGAAAGAATTGAGGAGTTGTTGTATGGATCGAAAAACCTACTCAATGTCATCCCCGCGAAAGCGGGGATCCAGCAAAATAACTTCAATATTAATATAGAAGTGGCATATTTAACAAAATAAACCTATAAAAACTTGTTTTTATAGGTTTTATTGGATGCCCGCCTACGCGGGAATGACATAAAACGGTCTATGCAACAAAGCCAAGAATAAATTACCTCCTATTTCACCGGGACAAATTTTACTAGCAGAATTTATGGAACCTATGGGGATTAGTCAAAGCAAACTTGCTCGTGATATTGATGTACCCGTTACTAGGATCAATAATATAATTAAGCATCATCGTTCAATTGCCGCTGATACAGCCCTTCGTTTGGGTAAGTATTTTAATATTAATCCTCGTTGGGAATATGCAAGACCAATATGATTTAGAGCTTGCAGAAGATGAAGGTTGGAAAATTACAGAAGTATAGAATAAGAACCTTTTCTATGGCAAGTTAATTATTTATAACTCAATATTGTTACGCACTCAAAACACTATTGTAAAGATATATTATTTATGATAGAACCGATTCGGTAAAAATAAATAAAATATACTATGAAAATATTAATTTTAGGTGTTACCGGTATGCTAGGTAATAGCATATTCAGGTTTTTAAGTAGTGATAAAAAATTTGACATTTTTGCGACAGCCCGAAACAATTCAGCTCGTTCTTACTTTTCTAAGGATTTATCCGATAAATTAATTACAAATGTAGATGTTGAGAACCATGATGCGTTAGTTGAGGTATTTAATCAAACAAAACCCGATATAGTAATAAATTGTATAGGGCTTGTAAAACAATTGGCAGATGCTAATGACCCGTTAAAAGCATTACCGATAAATAGTTTGCTGCCTCATAGGTTAGCTAATTTATGTAAACTAGCTAATTCAAGGTTAATCCATATTAGTACTGATTGTGTGTTTTCAGGAAAAAAAGGTAATTATAAGGAAAGTGATTTTTCTGACTGTTATGACCTTTACGGTCGTTCAAAATTTCTTGGTGAGGTAGATTATCCGCATGCTATCACATTGCGTACTTCCATTATAGGTCATGAGCTAGCAGGCAATAGAAGCTTAATCAATTGGTTTTTAAGTGCAGAAGGTTCAGTGAAAGGGTTTGAGAAAGCTATTTATTCAGGATTCCCGACAGTAGAGCTTGCAAGAATAATAAGGGATTTTGTGTTACCTAATAAAGAGTTGCACGGGCTTTATCATGTTGCCTCAAAACCGATTAATAAGTTAGAATTGTTAAAATTAGTAGCAGAAATATATAATAAAGACATCGATATTATTTCATCAGATGAGCTTGTAGTAGATCGCTCACTAGATAGCACTCGTTTTAATGAGGTGACGGGATATACGCCTCCTGAATGGCGTGAGCTTGTAAAGCGTATGTGTGAGTTTAAGTAAATTGTCATTGCGAATATAGGCTTGTACACGGAATCCAGCATAAAGTGAGATAAATCGAGCTTTTTATGTTTGTATTTTTTATAACTGGACCCTGTGGACAAGCCACAGGATGACTACCTTAGAGTGTTTCTCGATTGACACAATGACAGCATGAATAATAACAAAATAGGTGTATTTATATATAATGTTTGTAGATAAAACTTTAATGATTACAGGAGGCACCGGTTCGTTTGGTAATGCGGTGCTGTCTCGTTTTCTTAAATCCGGTATTATTAACGATATTAAGGAAATTCGTATTTTCAGTAGAGATGAAAAAAAGCAAGAGGATATGCGTATTGCTTTAAATAATCCGAAACTTAAATTCTATATCGGGGACGTACGCAATTATAAAAGTATTGATGAGGCAATGCATGGTGTAGATTATGTATTCCATGCCGCTGCTTTAAAGCAGGTTCCGACTTGTGAATTTTATCCTATGGAAGCAATACATACTAACGTCTTAGGTGCTGAAAATGTTTTAAGTGCTGCTATTAATAACAAAGTTACAAAAGTTATTGTACTGAGTACCGATAAGGCTGTATATCCAATTAATGCAATGGGATTATCTAAAGCATTAATGGAAAAGTTAGCAATAGCAAAAGCACGTATGCGTTCTCCAGGTGAGACTGTGCTGTGCGTTACTAGATACGGTAACGTTATGGCTTCTAGAGGTTCGGTCATTCCTCTTTTTATCAATCAAATAAAACAAGGTAAGGAATTAACCATTACAGAACCGTCAATGACACGTTTTTTAATGTCGCTTGTAGATTCGGTGGATTTAGTTTTATATGCGTTTGAGCATGGTCATCAGGGTGATATTTTCGTACAAAAATCTCCGGCAAGCACAATTGAAGTACTCGCAAAAGCGTTACAAGATATATTCGATAGTAAAAATGAAATACGTTTTATCGGTACACGTCACGGCGAAAAACATTACGAATCATTAGTATCATCAGAAGAAATGGCAAAAGCTGATGATTTAAGGGATTATTACCGTATTCCTATGGACGGGCGCGATCTTAATTATGCAAAATATTTTGTTGAAGGTGAAAAGAAAGTAGCACTTTTAGAGGATTACACTTCCCATAATACAAAACGTTTAAATTTAGAAGAAGTAAAAGAGTTATTAATGACTCTTGATTACGTACAAGAGGAGCTAAAAAATGCTTAAGGTAATGACGATTGTTGGTACTCGTCCTGAACTTATTAAACTATGCTGCGTGATTTCTGAGTTTGATAAATATACTCATCACATCCTAGTTCACACCGGTCAAAATTATGCATATGAATTACATCAGGTTTTTTTTGATGATATGGGAATTAGAAAACCCGATTATTTCTTAGAAGTAGCAGCAGATAATACGGCAAAATCTATCGGGCTTATTATCGAAAAAGTTGATGCAGTACTTGAGAAAGAAAAGCCCGACGCCGTTTTATTTTACGGTGATACTAATTCATGTTTATCGGCAATTGCCGCTAAACGCCGTAAAATTCCGATTTTTCATATGGAAGCGGGAAATCGTTGTTTTGATCAGCGTGTACCTGAAGAAATAAACCGTAAAATCATTGATCATATTAGTGACGTTAACATTACGTTAACCGAGCATGCAAGACGTTATTTAATTTTTGAAGGTTTACCGCCTGAGCTTATTTTTAAATCAGGTTCGCATATGCCTGAGGTCCTTGATCGCTTTATGTCTAAAATATTAAAGTCTGATATTTTAGATAAATTGTCACTTACCACAAAGCAATATTTCTTAATTAGCTCACATCGTGAGGAAAATGTTGATGTCAAAAATAATCTGAAAGAATTATTAAGTAGTTTACAAACGCTTATTAAAGAGTATAATTTTCCTGTAATCTTCTCAACACACCCAAGGACTAAAAAAAGGCTTGAGGATTTAGAGGAGTTTAAAGAACTTGGCGATAAAATAAGATTTTTACCAGCCTTCGGGTTTACGGACTACGTCAAACTTCAGATGAATGCATTTTGTATTTTATCCGATAGCGGTACTATCACTGAAGAGGCATCTATACTTAATTTACCTGCTTTAAATATTCGAGAAGCACATGAACGTCCTGAAGGTATGGACGCCGGAACGCTTATTATGTCGGGTTTTAAGGCTGAACGGGTACTACAATCGGTGAAAGCTATTACGGAAGAACACGAGAATAATAAACGCTTGCAAGATATCGTGCCGGATTATGCAGAAGCAGGACTTGTATCAAAGAAAATATTACGTATAGTTTTAAGTTATGTGGATTATGTTAACCATACAGTATGGTTTAAAAAGTAATCCTATTCATTATTATCATATCAAAAACATGAAATTTTTTAAATTAATAAAACTTAACACTTTATTTTTAAGTGTTTTTTTACTAATAACTCTTATATCTTCTTTTTGCTATTCCAAAGAAAATTCTTATAAAAAAATAGTTTTCCTTGTTAGTACAGAGACATTCGGCGGCAAAGGCGTATACGCAATGTATAATGAGATGAAAAAAATAGGTCATGATGTCAAAATTGTAATAGTACCTCATCCTCATCCCAATATTCAAGGAGGAATAGATACCGGGTTTATTAGTAAATTTGATGCACAAGATGTGATATATCCATGCGGTAAGTATGCTTCTTATTCAAATGTTAATACAAAATGTGAAATTTCGGAACTAAAAAATTATCAGCCGGATTTTATCTTTACGCAAAATCCTTACGAAAATTTTCAAGGCTATATATCAGAACCTTTTACGGCTGCTAATTTGTATAAGAGCTTTAGAGGAACTAAAACAAAAATTATGTATATAGTCTATGGTCCGCATATCTTTCATCAAAAAAATATTGATGATGATAAGTTATCAAGTTGCATAGAGACGGTATTTGTTGATTCAGAAAGTACAAAGGATATCTTTATTAGTAATTATAAATTTCCTAAGGATAGAGTTATTGTTTCAGGTTATCAACCATACTATGAAGTAAGAAATTATAATATTAAAGAAAAACCAAACTCGGAAACCATTTTATGGCTTCCTAGATGGGAATTATCATTTAAAAATAGAGATTTATATGAAGGAGGTTCTACTTTCTTAAATTATCACTATTTTTTCTATAATTATGCATTACAACATCCTAATATTCATTTTATTATAAGACCGCATGTTACACTATTTACCTATGCAGTCGGTAAAAGTTACTTAAGCCAAAGTGATATGGATAATATATTAAGTAGATTTAACTCTTTAAAGAATGTTACTGTTTCTGCACATGCATTCAGGTCGTTACTGGATGATATAATGGTGTCAGATATTGTAATAAGTGACGGTACTTCATCTCTTGCTGAAGTAGTAGTTGCCGATAAGCCTATAATTTACTTAAGTAATGGTTGGAATAATGAATTTAATAGCAATGCTCTATCTAAAGAATTAAAAAAATATATGTATTTTGCTTATGAGCCGCAAGATATTATTAACTATATAGAATTTATTAAGCAAAATCATTATTTACCTTATTATGAAAATAGTAGTGGCAGAAATCAATTTAAAAAGATGCTTGATCCTGTAGAAAACCCTGCTGCATTTATCGCCGAATATTTATTAAAATTATAATAGTTTAAATAATTTATGTTAGAAGAAATTTATAATGATGGAGAAAGATTAATTCTTGGGGAAACTTATGATGTTTTAGAGGTAATGCGTCATAAAAGTAGCTATAAGATTTTTAAAAAAATTATAGAAGCCGATATACTTAATAGTCCATTAATGCTAAATCAAAAAATAAAAATTTTAGATATAGGTTATGGAACGGGACACGGAACTTTCATGCTTAGCGATATATTAGGAGTAGAAATTACAGCAATAGATATCAGTAAAGAATCTATAATTTATGCTGAACAAAATTGTGGAGCATCTAATATACAATATATTAAATCTGATTTAGTTAGTTTTATTAAAAAGGCAGAAGAATATGATTATATTGTATCACGAAATGCACTTGAGCATATTGAAGATGGGTTAAATCTAGCACTTAATCTTAAGTATAAAAAACGATTAATAGTAAATGTACCTTTTAATGAACCGGAAGGGAATATACATCATTTAGTTAATTGAATTACTGAAAAAGACTTTGAATCATATCCGAACAAAGAATTTTTCTATGAAGGAGTAGATGGTGTAACTAACGACACGCATTCTGAAAAAATTCCTCCTAATTCTATAATCTGTATATCTAGTAACTCAGATTTAAAGCCTATACAACAATTATTTAACTATCCAATCTCAGCTTGGACTCTGGAATTTTTAGAAAAGTTAGGTTTGCAATCCCAAGATATATTAAAATAATTGCTGCAAACTAGAGATGCATTTAAAAATAGCGAAGAGAAACACTAAATTAAATAATACTGTAACAGAGCTAAATAATGCTTTAGAAGAAATAAAAATTTAAAAATAAACTAATTATTAGTGCAGAAGAAAAATCTATTTTTCTAAAGCTCTATAGAAAATTTAAACAATAAAACTAACATTTTATAAATTATTTTTAAAAGTTATGACAACTAGAAAAGATAAACCTCTAAATATTTATCATACTTTAGTTTCCATTATTATACCTGTCTATAATGGGGCTAATTATATGAAAGAAGCTATAAATAGTGCTTTAGCACAAACTTACAAAAATATTGAAATTATTGTTGTTAATGATGGTTCAAAAGATAATGGAGAGACAGAACGTGTAGCATTATCATATGGTGATAAAATACGCTATTTTCATAAAGAAAACGGAGGTTGCGGTTCGGCCTTAAATTACGGTATAAAAAACATGCAAGGGGAATATTTTTCGTGGCTTAGCCATGATGATATATATTATCCTAATAAAATCGAGCATCAAGTTGACATATTAAATAAATTAGATAATAAAGATACTATCATTTACGGTGGTTATGAATTAATCGATGAAAAAGGCAACTCTCTACGTTATATTAAACCGGATAGTGTGCTACCTATAAATAAACTTAATATTTCTTTATTACCTTTATTACGAGGATTAATACATGGTTGTTCGTTATTGATTCCTGCTAAATATTTTCATGAAGTCGGTATATTTAATGAGGCTTTACCGACAACGCAAGATTATGATTTATGGTTTAAAATTTTCCGTGTTGCCCCTATTCATTTTGACGAATCTATCCTAATTAAATCTCGTTTTCATTCAGAGCAAGGTAGTAAAAAAATATCAAATCATAACGAAGAATGTAATGTATTATGGTCATCGTTTCTTCACGAGTTAACAGAAGAAGAAATGATCAAAATGGAAGGTTCTCCTTATTTATTTTTAACTCGTACAGCTACTTTTTTATCCAATCATACTCCGTATAAAAAAGCCTGTGATTTAGCAAATACTATGGCTAAACAAGTACTAAATGATACTAAAATTAGTGTTATTATACCGGTATATAATAGAATAAATTGGGCAATTGAAGCTATAGAAAGTGTACTTATTCAAACACACAAAAATTTTGAGATACTTATAATAGATGATGGGTCGACTGATGATATATCAGAATTAACTGCAATATGCAAAAAAGATAAAAGAATAAAATATTTTCATAAAAAAAATGAAGGACCTGCTGCTGCACGTAACTTAGGTATTAAAAATGCTATAGGAAAATATATTGCTTTCCTTGATTCGGACGATTTATTTTATAAGGATAAAATAGAAATCCAATTAAAGTTTATGGAAGAAAATAATTTTATATTTTCTCATACTTCATATCAAAAAATAAATGAAAAAGGAAAATATATCGAATCTGTTCATTCTGGGCTTTTTAGTGGCAATGTTTTTCCTCAAGTCATACAAACTTGTCCAATAGCAATGCCGACAGTTATGGGAACTTTGACATTATTTCAAGAAAATTTATTTCCTGAAAATATAAGAAGCGGTGAAGATTGTTGTTTATGGATATCTATTGCTAGTAAAAACTCAATAGGCGGTATAGACAAAGAATTGTCTAAAGTACGAATTAGCGGTGGTACTAATACGTTTATGGACCCAAATAAATATTCAGTAGGTTTAATAAATATTACTTCTTATGTTCTTAATGATTCTTATTTAAGTAAATTTAGTCCGTTTACTATTAATTTGTTATTAGCAGCTGTTACACAATTAAGATTACTAGAAAATAAAAATGAAGACTATAAAAAAAGTAATATTTCTTTTTTCAAAAATAACTATGTAATTCAAAAAATACGAACCTATTGCTTTGTGACAAAAATTTTGATTTTATTAACTATTACTTCTATAAGGCAAGAAGGAATACGTGCAACAATCTCTAGAATACAGAGATGGCTTAAAAAGCATATATAAATAACTATTCCTCAAATATCTTAACTTTTGAGCCATCACCAATTTTAGTCATACCTTCGGTAACGACTAAGTCACCTGCTTTAATATCGTCAGAGATAATTTCAATTAGACCTTCTGTACGTGTACCGATTTTTACATATAATTGTTTTATCGTATAACCGTCTATTTTATAAATAAAATTACCTTGATTATTTCGTTGAATACAACTTTCAGGAACGGTTAGGTTTTTATGAGGGTTAATTATAAGCATAACATCTACAAAGCTATTATGCAGGATTTTTGTACCCATAGGTAAAATAATTTTAGCTGTTAAAGTACCATTATCTGATAAGTAATGCGATACTGCCCCGATTGTACTTTTAATTTTTCCTGCAATTAAAACTTCAGTATCGACGCCAACTTTTCCGCTTAAAGACTCCGGCAATTCAATAAAAATACTTTGTGAGTTTTCTGTTCCGGTAATGCTAAAAAGATAGTCACCTATTTTTACTTCATCGCCGACCATAGGCTTAATTACGCCTATTTTACCAGAGTAGGGTGCAGTAATTATCATATCATTATATGTTTTTAGAGCTTTAGAATAATTAAATTTTGCATCTTCAAGTTCGCTTTTTGACCTTTTATATTCCTCGTTGCTTACAAATTTTTTAGCGAATAAAGCTTCTTTTCTATTATAATCTTCTTGTTTTGTATTTAATAACGCTGCTGCTCTAGATTTAGTGGTTTCTGCTATGTTTTTATCTATAACTAGCAATATATCCCCTTTTTTTACTATTTCTCCTTGATATGCTGAGACTTGTTCAACTACTCCGGTGGCATTGGCATAATAATCACGACTATTATCATTCTGGCATTGCCCTACAATATTAAATATGTCGTAAAGTTCAGCAATTTGTACTTTAGTTGCTTTTACTTCTGTAATTTTTTCTTCTTCCTTTTTACTTGCCATAGTAGAAAGCGAGATAAGTAAGGTAAAAAGAACAATAAGTTTTGCAGACATCATATATTATACTCTAAGGTGCATAGGTGTCATCTAGTAGTTTGTCCACGGCATCTAGGAAAAGCAACTAAAAGTATATGTTGTTGTGACATTTTTAGCTGGATACTGTGGACAAGCTACTAGATGACAAAGTATGCTTTTTCAGTTCCTCATCCGTTAACCATTTATATTCTTTTTCTAGAATTTCAAATCTAATTTTTTCTAATTGTGCATCAAGAACAGGTTCAGGAACGATAGCAGAACCGGTAAACTCAAATCCTTGATAGTTAATTTTTAGTTTCTTACAAATTTCTTGTAATGATAATAAATTTTCTTCTATATCATCGATAAATATTATTGATTGTGGATAATAATTTGTTTTTCGTAATACATACTCAAGCGTGCTTCCTTTATCATATTCCGCAGTGTAAATTATTCCGTCTTTTAATGTAGGTTTACCGTAACCGGCATTAAAATCTTCTATTATTATCTCATCTTCTAAAGGTGAAAATTCTTGAAAATTTACCTTTAATTCAGTGAGTTCACGAATTCTCCATTCGATCATATCTTCAATTACGCCGAATTTACCGGTAGGAAGTTTAGTAAGACCCATTGCCGGTACATTTTTTTCTGTAAGTAGAGCAAATATCGTTAAGATATTTGGGTTAACAAAGCTAGCTTTCCTATCTTTAAGAACAATACTAAGTAATAATTCACATTCTTTTCTAGTAAGTCTTTTTTCAATGTTCTTCATTAATTCTTTTCTATAATCATGTGTTAACCTAGATTCATCACTATCCATTACAATTACTTCATCTACATCAAAAAGCACCAAGCTAGTATTATCGGCTTGTTTTACCGCTTCTATAACTTCTTTAAAATCATGAACTTTATTTATGTTGCTATACATATTTATTGTTTATTTAATATTACTTAAGAGTCTAATTACTTCTTCTAAGGAATTTGTCATTACCTTTAAATCTTCTTCTCTAGATAAATTATGGTGACCGTCTTTAATTAGCTTCATTACTATTTGTTTGCTCGTTATTTTTTCTAATAATTTTACTGAAACATTATAAGGCACGTCTTCATCTAACATCCCATGAATGAGATGTACCGGTATATTTATATCAATCTGTTTCTTTGTCAATAATAAATGTTTTTTTGCATCTTCTATCAGTTTATAGCTTATAGGATATTTATGCTCACAATTTTTACCGCTTACTTCTAGTATTCCCTCTTTTTGCATCTTATTTTGATCATTTAGAGATATATTTTGCCAAATATTTTCAGTACAATCTGGAGCAGGGGCTACACACACAAGTCCCTTTATTTTATCAGGAAATCTTAAAGCCGCAAGAAGTGCTAGCCATCCTCCTATGCTCGAACCTACTAATATCGCCTCTGTATTAATTAATTTATCTAAAATTAGTGATACTCCTTCTAACCAATCACTAATTGTTTGATCCTTAAATTGTCCTGATGCGTTTCCATGGCCGAAATTATCAAAAACAATAAAATTATAATTGTTTTTTTTACAATAATCTATTAAATAGATAGCCTTAGTTGATTGCATACTAGACATCAAGCCGTGTAAAAAAATTACAGATGGAATATTTGTATTAATTATTCTATAATTATCATAGACAATAAATTTGTCTTGTGTTTTATTATAAAGTTTGTGCATTTTAAATAATTATTTTAATAGATTGAGATTTAATGCCTTCATTAAAGTCAAGTAAACGATACAATAAATATACTATTTTGCAAGTAGTGCCTGCTCTAGTTTCGGGAGGGGTTGAAAGAGGTACTATAGAAGTTGCAAAATATCTTAAAATTCTCGGTCATACTCCTATCATAATTTCAGCAGGCGGTACTCTAGTTAAAGAGTTAGATAAGGAAGATATATTGCATATTGAAATGAATAGTAACAGTAAAAATCCTTTTGTAATTCTGAATAATGCAAAATTGATAGCAGAAATAATCAAAAAATATAATGTTGATATAGTTCATACAAGATCAAGAGCACCGGCATGGAGTTCATATCTAGCAACAAAATGGACAAATGCTAAATTTTTGACTACCTTTCATGGGGTTTATAATATTCCGAATAGTTTTAAAAAATATTATAATAGCATAATGCTAAAAGGCAAGAAAGTTGTTGCTGTGTCTAATTTTGTAAAACAACACTTGCTCGAAAACTATAAAATTGATGAAGATAAAATAGTAGTAATTGAGCGTGGAGTGAATTGTGATTATTTCGATCCCGCAAATTTAACGCCGGGAAAACTTGAAAAATGTTGTGATAAATATGATGTACCGAGTAACGTGCCGATAATATTAATGCCTTCTAGAATGACAAGTTGGAAAGGACATCTTGTTCTAGTAGAAGCATTAAGTAAATTAAAACATAGAGACTTTTATTGTTTAATGGTCGGTGATATATCCAGACATCCCAATTTTACTAATAGAGTAAAAGAGCTTATAGCTAATCTAAAACTTCAAAATAAAATTCAAATTTTTGGTAATGATTCGGATATAATAAACCTATATGGGATTTCCGATATTATCATTTCTGCCTCAATCGAGCCTGAAGCTTTCGGGCGTACTATTATAGAAGGGCAGGCGATGAAGAAGCTTGTTATTGCAACTAATATCGGCGGGGCAGTAGAGACAATAAATAATAATATAACCGGTTTCCACGTAGAACCAAATAATGCCGAAGCGTTAGCACAGAAAATCGATTATTGTTTCTCGATTTTAGGTACTGATCTTGCTAAGAAAATCCAAGAAGCGGCAAGACATACGGTAATTAATAATTTCTCTCTTGATCTGATGCTAAGAAAAAACCTTGAAATCTATAAAGAAATCTTAAAAAACTCCCATAATTGAACATCTAGATTTAGTATATACTCATGATAAATGAAAAGTAGTCAAGTATATAGGGTTGAATAGAATAGCTACTCTCCTAATAATTTTATTTCAGCATACAAATCTTCAAGATTTATACTAATCATAAAAATTATTATAGTCATGAGATTTACCGTCATGATGCACTACAAGCATTAAAGTTTCCGGTAAAAATTCTTTTAAAGCTTGTTATGCATTTTCTATAGAATATTTTCAAGATTAGCAAATACCTCGTCTAAAATTAATATTTTAGGGTTTGAAATTATAGCTTTAATGATTCCAATTTTTTTCTTTTGACTGCCACTTGGTGCATTTATTACATCATAATTTTTATCACTTAAGTGCTTAATTAATGTGCCTAGATCTAATTTTATAAGTAGTGTGTTAATTTTTTCTTCTAATAATTGCTTATTACTTTTAATGATTGATTGATCAAGGTCGGAGGAAATAAAGTAGATTAAACCGGTATGTAACTATTCTGATCAATAAATATTATTTTTGGATTTTGATAATGGGTAGGTATGGAAATTTCACCAACGCTATGGCATGGATCAGCAATACAATTGACTAAACTCTTTAAAAAAGTAGTGTTGCCTTTTCCTGAGGAAGCTGAAAGAAGATCATGTGCTCCTAGTTTGAATACTAATTTTTCAAAACTCAAAATAGTTCTTTCTTCTATAATTAGGTTATAATCAGAAATTACAAGTTCATCGTTTCATTAGTAGACCATGTTATTCCTTTTTTATTCTCAGAAGAAATTGCCTCTATTAATTTTGTAATTCTCGCTTGTTATATAACTGCTCCACTAAAGATTATTTTTAATGAGGAACTTGTTAAGAATGATTTTAAGGTTTCAAGCCAAGGATTAAGTAGTAGAGCTTGCTCAGGCGTAATCTCTCCATTTTTTACTTTATAAATATAGTAAAGTGATTTTATGAATTTATCGGAGATATCTAGTATAGTAGTTATAGTATTTTTTGTGCTATCTAAAAACAACATTTTCTTTGATATTTCTTTTTTAGCTTTAAGTTGCTTGGTATATTGATTTTGTACAAATTGAGCAGAATCAGTTAACAAGATATTTGAAGTATTAGAGGATATATTTCTTACTATAGAAGCTGTATTTTCGTTAATTTCCTCTGCTTCTTGCCTGTAAGAAATATTCAGTTGATATAATATATTTAAAAATCCTTCATTAATATTTTCAAACGCATTAAATATAATAGCTCCTGGAACTAAATTCATTATATCTTGCAATGCAATAAGCTGTATAATTTTTTGAGTGGTTAAATTCCCTAATTGTAAAATTCCAATAGTGAAAGTATTATTAAGATCATTAAATAAATTATTAGTAATAGTTTCTATATCCTTTAATCCTAAGATTTTACTTTTATATTTCTCGTTTAGTAACAGTTCTAAAGTTTTTTGTTCGATTAAATCTTGAGTATGTTGTGTTAAAGAAACTTTATATGATTTGAATAGTGTGCTTATTATATTTTTTCCACACCATAAAATACTGATTTTTGCTCCTTGAGAAACAAGAGGTCCTATATCAGCATTAGGGTTCTGTATGAGTAAGGTTAATGCAATTAATGTATTGCCATCATTGCCGGTATAGTTAATAAAACTACTATTTATGTATGCTTCAATTAAATCTAAAAAACCCTTGGGTTACATCTTTAATTTCATTTTTTGAATCATTTTTAAAATTGTTAGAAAGTATATTAGGATCAATTACCCTAATATTAGGAGTTAATTTTATCTGAATTTCTTTTAAATTTTCCTGATAATTTAAGAAATCAGTCCCATAATATGCTAAGCCTACTATTGCAGCTGTAGAAGTTAAATAAATTGGTACTGAATAATTAGGAAAAGTTGTGATGAGATTTGTAGTAATAGGGTAGATTAAACTTCCTTTAAATGTGGCAGAAGTGTAAGATAATGTGTCTGAAAATACCCTTCGGTTATTAAGATTTCATCAGCAAGAGTTGCCGAAACAAAAAGACTGCTTCCTGTTGTCCCATTTACAATAAAACCAATTATACCGCTAATTATTAAATGCGTTCCATATGCTAACTTTTTGGAAAAGGTAGAAGCAGCATTATTTTTATTAAAAATAGATATTGTTATTGTGAGTGGGCGTTGTTGTGTGTATCGAAAAAGGCACTCGGTGTTATACCGTGGTTTGACCACGGTATCCAAAAACAACTGAAAAACTGATCCACGCAGCAATACCTTTTGAGCGATTGAAAGTAGTGTGGCACTCCATAAAAATAATAAAAAAATACTAAAAATTAGCATTTTTATACTTCCTTGCTTCGTCAAAAATTACAGTTTTTTCTTAGCTCAGACGTTCAATTCTTAACTAATCTATCTTTAATAAACGCTGCCGAATTAGGTGATAAGTTGTATTATAGTATAAAGAAAAAATGTAGGTGTAGGGAAGAAAGTAAAAAGGCAGATAAATAAAACCTGCCTTTTTATAATTATTAACGAGAATATAACTCGATTACTAAATGCACTTCTGCTTCAAAAGGATATGGGACATCAGAAAGAGCAGGAACTCTTAAATATTTACCGGTTAATGAAGGTACATCAAATGATAAATACCCCGGTGTTGTTTGACCTTGTTTTGAAAGGGATTCTTGGATAAGCGGTATTTGTTTTACGGATTCTTTAACTTCTATAACATCGCCTGCCTTTAGTCGTATGCTTGCGATATCGGCTTTCTTACCGTTTAATTTAATATGTCCGTGTGAAACTAACTGTCTTGCAGCAAAAATAGTTGGAGCTATATTCATTCTATAAACTACCGTATCAAGTCTACTTTCAAGTAACCCAATGAAATTTTCACCGGTATTACCTTTCATTTTTTGAGCAAGTGCAAAAATATTTCTAAATTGTTTTTCAGTGACACGACCGTAGTGGCATTTCAATCTTTGCTTAGCTTTTAAATGTAAACCATAATCTGAAGTTTTAATCATGGTATTCTGCCCATGTTGCCCGGGACGATAATTTCGTGTATTGAAAGCATCCTTGCTATCACCCCATAGACTTACTCCAAGTCTTCTACTAGCTTTATATTTAGAACGAACAATTTTTGTCACTGATAATATCCCTAACTTATTATTTGAATTACAAAAAATATATACATTTCTTGCATCAAAGTCAATCATTGATTTTTAACCTAAAACTTTTTATATTTAATTAAAAAATATTTCATATGAGTTCCTTAGTAAGACCAATCAATTTAGGTAAAATCAATCATTCACAAAGTACGGTTAAAGACTATATTTTACTTATGAAACCGCGTGTAATGTCGCTTGTGATTTTTACGGGTTTTGTAGGTATGTGGCTTGCTCCTTATTCCGTGCATCCGTTTATTGCTGGTATTGCAGTTGTTTGTATAGCGCTTGGGGCAGGTAGTGCAGGGGCAATTAATATGTGGTACGATAGAGACATCGATAGCTTAATGAAACGTACCCAAAAAAGACCGATAGTAAGAGGAGTTATAGAATCTGATGAAGCTTTATCTTTTGGTTTGATAACGGGATTTTTTGCAGTATTTTTTATGGCTTTATGTGTTAATCTACTTGCATCCTTTTTACTGCTATTCACTATTGTTTATTATATCTGTATTTATACTATTTGGTTAAAGCGTCGTTCTATACAAAATATCGTTATTGGCGGAGTATCGGGAGCATTACCTCCTGTGATAGGTTATGCAGCGGTAAGCAATACTATATCTCTAGAGTCGATTATATTATTTTTGATTATTTTTATTTGGACGCCGCCGCATTCATGGGCTCTTGCTTTATTCTGTAACGATGACTATAAAAACTGTAAAGTACCGATGATGCCTGCAGTAAAGGGGACTTTATATACTAAAAAACAAATTCTAATTTACAGTATTCTTTTATTTATTGTTTCGCTAGTGCCTTTTTTTATTGGAATGAATAATTTTATATATTTAATAATTTCTGGTATTCTTGGGGTAGTATTTCTATATTATGCCGGTTCTTTATTCTATGACACCCCTGATAACAAACAAGCTAAACGATTTTTTGCCTATTCGATATTTTACTTGTTTTTTATATTTTTACTTTTGTACTCAACTAACACTATATCCACTATTAGCTGAGAGATAATAGTGTTGGGTTACTTTTATAGAAGCTAAAATTGAAACCCAACGTGAAAAAACATATCATAAGTGTATTTTCATGCAAGTGATTTTTTATTTATAACTATAATTTTTAAATTTTATGCTTTTGTTTCGTAATGTTGATAAGTAGGAAGAGTTAGAATATATATCGTATTTTATTCCATGGGAGCAACCTGTCATGCAACACACTCCATCGTTGGATAAAACTACTCTTAATACCGGCTTTATAACGTACCGCCTTGCCTCCATATTCGCTTACTTTATTTGCCTGTATAATTTGGTTGCCAAATTAAAGCTTCAATCTCTAATCTATTTGAGGTAATATTTCTTTCATGCTGCTTATCGTTATGCGTTAAAAATATGCATTCCGCTTTTATAAACGGTTTATATTGGTTGTTTATGTATTGAGCTAAATCTTCAAATAACTTTGCATATTCGGTAAGCCAGCCTTCATAAGCAAATAATAGGAGCAAAGTTTAGATGAACTTCGTAACCTGCTTCAATAAAAATATTCACCGCTTTTATTCTCTCGATAATTGGACTCGTTTTTGGCTCTAATATCTCACTCATTCTTGTCGGCATCAAACTAAATCTAATCCTTATTTTGTTTTCAGGATTAAAATTAAGTAATTTAGGATTGACATATTTAGTAGCAAAAGTTGCTTTAGCACGTGGATCTTCTTTAAAGAAATTAAATATCTTTAACCAATTAGTGTGTTTCCAATGCAAACTTACATCGGTAGAACAACCTATATCATATGTCCAATATTTAGAATCTGTTTGATTGGAAATTTTAGTCGGTAAATTTGCTATATGTTTATCCAATACGTCAAGTATTTGATCTATATTTTCATTGATATATAATGTCTCATAGTTATGATGCATAACAATAACTATTTCTGCAACCTCCGGCACAGCCATACATGAAGTTAGGCGTTATGTAATCAGCTGATCTTCCATTAGGACGTACGTGCAAAGTTTTCGTATTTTGTACTATTTTCTTAATCATACGATTTTAAATTAAAGTTTATTTACACTACTTACTTCAGATTTATTTACTTACATTGAAATTGTAGTTATAAATTATTAATTACAAATATATCATAAGTTATGGAAAAACCAAGCTATCTAAATTTTGATAATAAAAGTTATAAATGGAAAAATGATATTGAGTATCGTAAATGCCCGGAAGGCTATAGAGTAGGTAAAGGGGAGCAAGGAGTATGCATTTGTCAACCATATAAAAATGAAATTTTGCCTTATTGGAAGTTTAAAACTTCTGAAATTGCTAAAGAAAGTAGTGAAAAAATATCTCGATCTTCATAACAGATATCCAATATCAAGAAGAAAAAGACAATCTACGAAAATTCGTTGAAACTGATCCTGAAGAACTTTCAAATTTTATTGAAACTTATGATAAAACTGAAAAATATAACAATAGAGAAGCTGAAATTTTTCATAGTTTAAGTTCTATTTTAATTGAAAAACAACAAGATAATGCGATTAAATCATTAAAGAAAGCTATTGAACTAGATCCAAGTAAAGCATACTATCACGAAGAGTTTTTTAATAAATTACATAAAATAAATCCGGAGGAAGCACTCGCTTCTATCAAAAGAAGAGCTATAGGGTTAAATCCAAATAAAAAATCATTATATGAAGACCTTATTATTTTGTTGAAAAAGGCAAATTATGATGAAGAAGCAGCAAAAATTACTAAAGTAATTCAAGATTTTCCTAAAAACATACCTAATTTGGTATTAGATACTGAGGAAACAAAGGGTTTGTATCCAATTAGGTTTGGCACAGGAATAACTGTATCAAAACGTGGGTATTTATGAGTTTTGCACTGTCATCTAGTTGCTTGCTAACTAAGTCTAGAAAAAATAACTTCAACATTGTTACTACACTATATTATATGTTTTGCTGGATGATGACATAAAGAGGCATAATAAGTCACACAACACCCGTGACGGTCCACATTAAAACAGTTTCTTCAATCCTTTTTGTAGAAGCTTATTCACAGGATCTGCTTGTTGGTTTTCCTGCGGAGGGCTTTTGTGTTCCTCTGTATTTGTATCCTTTTTCTTTCTGAGACCCAAAGCATCTTTAATAATATTTTCAGGTTTCTTCTCTCCGCTTTTTAAGTCTTTAATAACGCTATTAAATACGTTTTTAACTAAATATGTTTGAAAGGCTTGAACATCTAATTTATGCTGCGGATTATTTATGAATCCGTATAATTTAACGGCTATAGGTGGTAAATCCGCAATAGTAACGCTTGCACTAACATTCATCATATATTGTGGTAAGTTAATTTGACCGCTTGCATTTGTTGTGGCAGGTGAAGCATCTAAACTACATTTATTTAAATTAAGCGTGCCTTGCGTTATATTTCCTCTGGCAATTAAATTTTTGAAAGATGTGGATCCGCCACTAAAGGAGCTGTTAATAAGTCGCAATACTCCTTCGGTATTTTTAGCATTATTTACCGCATCTGCGATTCGGTTTAAATCAAATCCGCTTATTTCCCCGTTATCGCTATTTACGTTAAATTGTCCATTTAGATTATTAACATATGTATAAACGCTATTACCGCGAGAAGTAAGATCGGCTTTAAAGCTTAGTCGCCCATCAGTTATTTTTATTTGATCTGATTGCGGAGTGAAACTTTTGAGATAGGCATTTTTTAAATCGATTTTAATTGCAGCTTTTTGATCTTTGGCTGAACTCACATAACCGGTGCTACTTAGTTCGCCACCGTAAATGCTTGCATTAACTGAAGTAATATTCAGCGTGCCGCCGGTGATATTTAATTTTGCTTTTAAATTATTTATGATTAATGAGTCGTTAGTTAATTTATCAATATTTGCGGATAATTGCCCTTCAATTTCATTTAAAAACCCTAAATTAATAGGATTATTTGACCAAGGAGAATTATTTTTAGCTGTAGGTATGTTTTGAGTAGCAGGACTATTAGTTTTATTTGGAGCAGGAGTAGGACTATTACTTGTAAGAATTTTATCCAAATTAACTAACGGACTATATAAGTTAAGATTAAAATTGGGCTTCTGAGTTTCTAAATTAATATCTCCTTTAATAGATATATTAGTATTAAAAGCGGATATTTTATTATTAATATGGAAAGTATCTTTAATTTTTTGCACTCCTCCGTTTAACTGCAATACTCCAATCTTACTTAAATTACTTACTCCCATAAGAGACATAAACGACTCAAAATTATTAATTTTTAGATTGTGCGAAATAGTTATATCTTGTGCTAAATTTTTAAGCTCAATATCTCCCGTTAGATTACTATTTGCAGCCGATAAATTAATATTTTGTAATTTTATTGCTTGAGAATTACTAATTACATTAGAAGTAAGTATAAGTTTTTGGTTAATAATAGGCAGTAATTTATCGGTCTTTAGTTTTAGAGCATCTAGTATAGGTTTTAAACTATCAGTTTGTAGCATAATATTTGTCTTATCTAAATTAGAGCTAATCTCGGTTATAATGTTACCGGGATTGATAATAATATTTGATTTCAGGTTATTACGCTCTATATCATAATTTGCATTTGCTAGTAATTCTATATTTGGATAATTAAGTCTAGCATCTTTAATAGCTATATTTTTACTATCGGCAGTAATTGTCGTAGTTAGTTCGTAGTCATTTTGTAAATCAGCAGGCATACCTAAAGTTTTAGTATTACCTTTAATATTTGCGTTACCTATGAACGAATGATTTTCGCTATCAAATTTTCCTTCGATTTTAATTTTTTCACCGGCAAGATTAATATTGGCACTTAACGGAATTATTTTACCGATTTCTTCAATATTGCCGTCTATATTAATTTGCTGTTCCAAAGCATTTAAAGCTAAAGTAAAATCTATAGGACCTTTAAGGCTTTTAATTTTAGTCTCTAAGTTAATATCGTTAAATATTTTCTCACTGTTTTTTTCTATATATATTACTTTGCCGTCTATAATTTTAAAATGACTAATCAAAATAGGAAGTGCTAATTCAGTTTTAGTATCAGTAGATTCTACAGAGCTAAGTGCATTTGTTTTGGATGCATTATTAGGTGTAGAAAATTGCCAATTTTTTTGTCCATTACTTAAAACTTCTAGATTTATAATCGGTTTTTGTAGTTCTATAGAAGCTACTTCAATTGCTCCTCTAAAAAGAGGAAAAAGTCGCAATGACGCTTTAGCACCTTCAACGGAAACTAGATGAGGTTCTTTTGTACCGTTTATTGATGATAATTTAATTTCTGATAGTGATATTGCGGGATTCGGTAGTAAAGATAATTTTATGTCGCCGTTAATAGTTAAATCTCTATTTGTAGCCTCTTTAACTTTATCTATTACTATTCCTTTATAATTATTTAAAGGAATAAAGAAAGGAATAACAATTAATAATAATATTATACTTATAAATATAATAAGTGAGTATTTTAAAGTTTTAGGCATAGAGCTTAACCGTCTATTTATATACATATATTAATTATAGTATTTAAGGATTAATTGTCAATTTTATATAATTTACTCAATTAAGGATTAAAATAATTATATTCTATGTCATTCCCACGAGGCGTTGTTGCGTGGACCGGTAAAACCCACTGTGTCACCCCGTGGCTTGACCACGGGGGCCATAAAAACAATAAATACTAATAAATTTAGTATTTTTAACTGGATCCCGTGGTCAAGCCACGGGATGAGACAGAGGTGAATAAGAATCGTAGGGTACTATAAAGAAATTGAAAACTACGGTAAATTATTCAAGCTTCTCTTTGATAATTTAAAATCACATAATCTTTAGTTATAATAGGAAAAAATTCTTTATTGAAAGGTAATAATTCGGTTGTTTGATATGAAAATTCTATTTCAATTATGTCACCGGCACCAAAGTTAAGAATATTTTTAATTTTGCCTATTTCTTTATGATCTTGGTTTAATACCGGTAAATGAGTTAAATCCGCTATATAAAATTCATCTTCTTCTAGTTTCGGTAAACTTGCTCTTAAGCAAAATATTTTATAACCTTTTAAATTTTCAGCTTCATTTCGAGTAGCTATATCATTAAATGTACAAATTAATTCTCCTTTGGCATTTTGGCTAATTAGCTTAATATGTATATTTGCTCCTGACTCATTTACTAAATTTCTTTCAAGTATTTTTGTAGCAGGGTCGGTAAAAGATTTTAATATTACATGACCTTTAATTCCATGACATGATTTTATTACACCGACTAAAATTAAATTTTCTAAAGAATTCATTAATTTGCCTTTAAATTTTGATAATTATATATAATAATATATTTAAAAACTTTTTTACAGACATGATAAAAAAAATAGCTGCCGGCGTCATAATTTGTTTTTCATTATTGTTATTTATAATGTTTGGTGCATTATCGTTTGTTAACTATAATTCAGTTATTAATAATTTTACCAGTCATTTAGGAATTGCGAAAGAAAATATCGGAAAAATAAAGATGAATAAATTTCCTTTGTCCTATTTAGTTATTGAGACGATAAGAGAAGAAGGAAAGTTAGATTTAGAGCAGATTAAAATTCATTTTTCGTTGTGGTCGCTTATAAAATTTAATCCTAAAATTAATAAAATAGATATATTAGATGCTAAATTTTATTCACATTCTAATGTATTAAATATTTATAATCATGAAGAGTTAATAAAGAATTTCTTTAAATATAAATTACAAAATATAAATCTAAATGTTACTAATCTAAGTATTATTAATAAACAAGATTATTCTATTTTAAATTTTAATAATTGTATATTAAAAAAAGAAAATGCTTTATCGTCTAATTACATATTTAAAACTACAAGTAACTATATAGGTAAAATTTCAGGTTCAATTAATAAACGTGACGATATAGTAGATTTTAGTCTTAATATTGATAATAATGATTATGGTTTTAAGTTATCGCAAATTTACAAAGATTCTAAGCTTACTAGCGGTAGTGGTGAATATCAGATTAAAAATTTAGCATCGGTAATGTATAATATATTACCGGATTTAAGCCATCTTTTTAATAAATTTAATCAACATGAGGCAGTAAACGTTAAATTTAATATTTCAAATAATGAAGATGAAATAGAACTAAAAGACATAGTAATAGCATCATCTTTTATTATTGGTCATGGATTTGTTAACATTGCTAAAAATGATAATATTACTACTAATGTAAAACTAGATTTTCCTAAAATAGATTTAAGTTCGTTAATTTCTCCAAATGCAGAGGTAACATTTAATACTTCTTCTTCAAATATTAGATTTATTTTTGCCAATAAATTACTTAAAGCAGACGTGGCAATTAACGAAATAATTTTAAGTAATAATGAAGAACTAGAAAAAATAGTCTTTTCTTCTAACTTATCAAAGGGTACTTTAAAGATAAATGAATTTTCAGGTAATATTAAATCAGGTGGAGAATTTAAGCTTACAGGTAATGTAACACAGAATGCCGTTAGAAGTATGTTCGATGGACAGCTATATTTAAAGCACAACGATATAAATTCGTTACTGAATATTTTAGGATTTAACGACGTTACTATTAAAGAAGCTATTCCTTTTAGCTTGTCATCGGATTTAAAACTCACTTTAATAGATTTATTTTTTAAAAATTTATTACTCAAAACAGATAATTTAAATTTATCAGGAAATTTTTCTAGTAAATTTATTGCTCAAACACCTCGTTTAGACGCTACGCTTAATATATCTTCGCTTGACTTAAGCAGTAGAACGTATCCAATAATTTCGCCGCTTATCGAATTTACAAAAAATTTAACTAAAGATATGAAAGCTCTAGATTATCCAAGTAAATTCATCCCTATTAGAACAATAGGATATTTAGCTAATTTAGATATTCTGATAGATAGCGTTAAGTATAACGATCATGTATTTGACAAAATGAATTTGCTTGCTAAAATCGTACCAGCTAATATAAAAATTAGTAATTTAGATTTTAAAACTGCTAACAGCTATTTATCAACTAGCTGGAACTTAGATGCATCGAGTGTATTACCGTCTTTGACCGTAGAAATTAAGGACGGTAATCTTACTACTGATTTATTATCACCGGCAGGAATGCTTAATTTAAGAAATAAATTAATAAATGATTATAGTTTAGATAAAGCTACCTTACAAGTTTCCGGTACATTGTCGACATTATTACAAAATGATTTAATATTGAAAAATGTTAAATTTTATGTAGCAAATAATAATAATTTATTACAATTTAATAATATTGAAGCAGAATTATTAGGTGGTAAGTTTCAAGGTAACGGCAATATTTTATTAGAACCTTATGCTATAAATTTCGTATATGCTTTAAATACAATAGATTTAAACAAAGTTTCAGCTCTTATGCCTAAAATATTTACTGCAAGTGGCGGAAAAATAAGTATAAGCGGTAGTTTAGGAACTAACGGTAACACTCTTCAAAGCCAGCTATATAACCTTACTACAAAATCACAATTTGCTATAAACAATATAGATGTTAATAATTTTGCAATTGATGCTTTTATAGAAAAAATTGATACAGCTGATTATAAGGTACAAAATTTAGATAAAGATATAAATATTGCTATAACCACAGGACAAGAAAATATTAGAGGTATAAGCGGTGATATTGAACTACAAAAAGGTATTGCCCTTTTAAAGAAAGTAAAATTTGCAACACAATATAGTAGCGGTGCGGCCTCTTTTGCAGTTAATATATATAATTTTGATATGGATGCATCTAGTATTTTATCATTTTACGTGCCGGCAAGGCTTGTTAAGTTAAATACCTCAAATACAAGTTCTGATAAAGATAGCTTGGCACATCTTAATATAAAAATGCAAGGGAGTATTTTTGCTCCTAAGAAAACTTTTGATAGTAGTGAGCTAAAAAAATTACTTATACCCCAAACAACTGAAGACACAATTACTACAGATAACCATTAAAAAATAAAAATAAATGACTAATACTAAAACTTTAGAAGCAAATATTAGCTTTGAAGAAGCTTTAAAAGAGCTTGAGGAAATTGTTAAAAAAATAGATAACGGACAAGAGAGTCTAGAGACGGCAGTTAATAGCTTTGAAAGAGGTATTTTACTTAAGAATCATTGTGAGAAAAAACTAAAAGAAGCTCGATTAAAAATTGAAAAAATTACTAAACTTGCTGATTCTACAGTGGTCTTAGAAGAGATGGAAGTGTAGTGTTGACATAAAGCATACACATTGTACTAACATCATAAGATGACAAAGAAATGTAATTATAGCTTTTCTGCTGAAAAACATTATTAAGTTAATAAGTGAGCGCAAGGTAAGTTTTGAAGAAATAATATCAGTTATAGAAAGTAATTGTTTATTGGATATAATAGAACATCCAAATCCTAATAAATATTCAGAGCAAAAAATGTATATAGTTAAATTTAATGAATACGCCTATTTAGTGTCTTTTATTATTGAAGTTGATGGAACAGTTTTTTTTAAGACTATTATTCCACGTCACAAAGCTACTCAGAAATATCTAAACATAGGAAAAAGTAATGAGAAATAAAGAGAATATATCAAATATAATACTAGATGCTGAAGAAAACGCATTGCTGGAGTCTTTTGAAAATGATGAATGGCAAAGAATTAAAAATTTTGAACAAGAGAAACATATAGCACAAGTGGCAGCAGCTAATTATTTAAAAAAAGATACTCGAATAAATATTCGTATTTCTAGTAGTAATTTAATGAGAATAAAACAAAAAGCTGCTTATGAGGGATTACCTTATCAAACTCTTATTTCTAGTATATTACATAAATATTCAGCAGGACATGGTTAATAATACCTATGTAATCATATAATTGACTTTATCTATACCGTTCCTAATATTGTTTTATTCATCATAATAAATATTGTTGTGATGAGTTTTTGTGCGGGATGTTTATATTTAACAAAATACATTATTCCTAATAATTTTCAAAAAGAAGAACTTGGAAGTCTTGGCGGGTTTTTATCGGGTGTAGTCGGTATTATGTATGCGGTATCAACCGCTTTTGTATTAATTTATTTACTCGGTAATTTTAATAAAGCACAAGAAGGGGTGGCAGCAGAATCTATAGTGTTATAAGGCTTGCAGATAGTGTAGGTTGGTTTCCTCATGAAATGTGAGGCCTACAATTTATCTAGATATTAAAAATTATACCAAAGGTGTAATGCGGCGTGAATGGCAATTAATGAAAGACGGCAAGCAAATCGGTCATGAAGCTCCTAGTTTCCTCCAAGATATTAATAAGAGACTAAAAGCTTATAAAGCAAGCGAGCAAATGCAGCTATTGACTAAGCAGGAAATCATTGAGGAGATAAAAGAGCTTTATACAGTAAGGTATAACAGGATTAAAATGTCCTATTTTTCCTTAAATATTAAATATTGGATAGTTGTATGTATAATGACTGCTATTAATTTAATTTTTGTCTGTATGCTTGGCACCAAGCTTTATTTACATAAGATTTCGGTTGGTTTAGTTTGTATCACTTCATCATCAATGCTTTTGTTATTATTTATATTAGACAAACCTTTTTGAGGTCCTGCCGTAAATCAATATGACCTTATTAAGGCTGTACATTATATTGAGAGATTAAATTAGTGATATCTGTAACAACATAACGCCATAATTTATCCGTGCCTTTAGTAATACCTATACGAGCAGTAGTAGAGTAGGGTAGCTTTAAGCCGATATCGCCGACAAAAAATTCGTTGTTATTTATAAGATCGCATTTATTATGAGAAATATTAATTCCTAAATATTTGCATAATTTACCCGGACCGTTGAGGTATAGATTTTCAGGCGAAATAACATGTACGCCTCTTATTAAGGTCGCAGCAGGGAAGCCTTTAGCTTCGGTTACGAAATTTAAACAATAATACATTCCGTAAATTAAATAGACATAGCTAAAGCCTGCAGGACCAAACATTATATCCGTTCTTTTTGTCCGCCCTCTTGCTGCATGGCAAGCAGGATCATTCTGCCCTATATAGCTTTCAGTTTCAGTAATGATAGCTGTTTTACTTTGGAAATAAAGAGCTTTACCGATTAACTCAGTGCTTACTACATTAGTATCTCTTGCAAAAAATTCACGAGGTAAAGGGATTAGTTTATTCATGTTTTTGAAAAAAATATTTAAATTCTTATTCCATTTTGTAGGAGTGAAGTTAGTAATTTCATATTCAGCTATATTATTTATATAAAAAGGATCTTCTCTTAATATATCTTTAAGCTGACTTAGTTTTTCTATATTAGCTAAAATAATACCGCCAATTCTTGGATGTATATGACCTAATAAAATGTCTTTTATCATAACATGTATCTAAACATTTTCTATGTTTCGTAATAAATTTTTCAACAGAAGAAAGATCTAAGCCTAAGGTATATTTAAGGTTTACAATAAACATAATTTATATTTTTTTATTAAGTGGTTTAGAATTTTTTATAGAGATTGGAACGGTATCATATCCGCCGTCGCAAAACGGTTGACATTTGATGATTCTTTTAAAGGTAAACCACAAGCCTTTTATGCTGCCGTGCATTGATATAGCTTCTTTGGCATATTCAGAACAAGTGGGGTGAAACCGGCAATTATTGCCAAGTAGTGGAGAAATGAAATATTGATAAAATCTAAGTAATAATAATAAGATTCTAGTCATTTTGAAGCTTGTCTATTATTTCCCCCATTTTTTCTTGATTTAGATCTTCATAATAATCGTCATTAATCTGTACGACCGGAGCGTTAACGCATGCTCCCAAACATTCTATCTCGCTTAAAGTAAATTTTTGATCTTCAGTAGTTTCTTTGAGTTTTACACCTAATTTCTTTTCGCAAATTTTCATTATATCATCACTACCACGCAGCCAGCAAGGAGTAGTAGTACATACTTGGATATGATATTTACCAACTCGCTTTAAGTTAAACATAGTATAAAATGTTGCAACCTCATAAGCCCGTATATAAGGCATTGCTAACATATTTGCGACATATTCGATAGCAGGAACAGGTAGCCAGCCGCCGTTTTGACGTTGTGCTAGATCAAGCAGCGGAAGTATTGCACTTCTTTTTCCATGCGGTGGATATTTTTTTATAATCTCTTCTGCTAGATTTAAATTTTTCTTATCAAATGTAAAATTTGTAATTTTTGTATTCATATATTTTTAGTACGGTATAGTTTTATGTCATTTCTGCGCAAGCAGGAATCCGTAGAACTATTTAATTAAATCTTTCCATTTAGGATTAGTTTTTTCTATCAGTTCTATTTTCCAACTACGTTGCCATTTTTTCAAGTTTTTTTCTTGTAAGTGCTTCTTGAATATCAGTAAATTCTTCTGTATAAACAAGCTTTATAATATTATATTTTGAGGTAAAACCTTTTATTATTTTTTGTTTATGTTCATAAGCACGACTTATTATATTATTAGTAATACCAATATATAAAGTACCATGCTTATTAGAGCATAATATATATACCCAATACATTTTTTGTTTTTTAGTTTTATTTTATGGATTCCTGTTTTCGCAGGAATGACAGAGCAACACAAGTACAAGCCCACGGCATGACAAATATATTACCTATCTATCTCACCAAATACTATATCAAGCGTTGCAATAATAGTAATAACATCTGCCATTAAATGACCTTTAGACATAAAATCTAGTCCTTGCAAATGAGCAAAGCCGGGTGCTTTAATACGACATCTATAAGGTCTATTACCTCCTTGCGAGTATAAATATACACCAAATTCGCCTTTAGGGGCTTCTACGGCTTTATAGGTCTCGCCGGCTGGGACGTCATATCCTTCCGTATAGAGCTTAAAATGATGAATCATTGCTTCCATAGATTCTTTCATTTTGGCTCTTGTCGGTGGTGTTAATTTAGGATCATCGGTTTTAATTGCACCTTTCGGCATTTTTTCTATACATTGCTTGATTATCTTGATTGATTCGTACATTTCAAGCATACGAACGAAATATCTGTCGTAACAATCACCGTTTTTGCCGATTGGTACTTTAAAGTCCATTTCATCGTAAACGTCATAAGGGTTTGACTTGCGTAAATCCCAAGCTATACCCGAACCTCTAAGCATTGGTCCTGAAAACCCCCAGTCCATTGCCTCTTTTTGAGACGCAACGCCGATATCTACTAAACGTTGTTTCCATAATCTATTTTCATTTAGTAGACTTTCAATATCGTGAAGTTTAGGAGGAAACTGTTCTATAAACTTATCTATATCCTCAAGTAAACCTTCGGGTAAATCTGCTGCAACCCCGCCCGGTCTAAAGTAGTTTGAATGCATACGAGAGCCGGAAACATGCTCGTAAAATTCCATGATCTTTTCTCGCTCTTCAAAGAGCCATAATAAAGGAGTAGTAGCACCGATATCTAAAGCTTGGCTGCCAATATTCAAAGTATGGTTCAAAATTCTTGTTAGCTCTGAGAATAGTACCCTGATAAACTGAGCTCTTCGTGGGACTTCGCATTCTAATAACGACTCAACAGCTAAAGCAAATGCATGTTCCTGACACATCGGCGAAACATAATCAAGACGATCAAAATATGGTATAGCCTGCAAATATGTTTTATGCTCAATAAGCTTTTCCGTACCACGATGAAGTAACCCAATATGAGGGTCGGCATTATTTACTACTTCCCCGTCCATCTCAAGGATTAACCTTAAAACTCCGTGAGTTGCCGGATGCTGTGGACCAAGGTTTAGAGTTATAGTTTTGGTGTTGTTAGTCATAGTATTTTTCCTACTGTCACCTAGTTCGCTTGACCACGGGGTCCAGTCTTTTGTATTTTTTCTGGATCCCGCGATCAAGTCACAGGATTACATTCATTTTATTTCTGGATTCCTGCTTTCGCAGGAATGAAATCGGTTGCCTTCTCATCACCTGGCAATACATAACTCGGGCTATGCCAGTGCGAGCTAAAATCAAACTCACGATATTCTATGTCTAAATCGACCGGTTCATAAGCTACTTTCTTTAGCTTCTCATCATATTTAACTTGTGTATAGCCTGTTAACGGGAAATCTTTACGTAATGGATGCCCTTCAAATTCGTAATCGGTTAGTATGCGTCTTTTATCGTCATTACCCTCGAAATTTACCCCGTACATATCATAAACTTCACGCTCATACCAACAAGCGGCACTAAATATATTCATTGCTGAAGGTATAGTTTCTTTTTCAGATATATATACTTTTATTATAAGACGCTTATTTAATTTTAAGCTTAATAAATTATATACTACTTCAAACCTTTTATAGTCAATTGATTTGGACTCGCCTACATTGTCGCTCGTCGTTCTCCTATTAGTTATAGGCTTCGCGTCTTGCTCCTTGTGGCCAAGCCCAACTGAATTGACTACGTTATTCTGAGGAAAATCAGCCCCAAATAAATCAGTAAGTAAAGTGAAGCGTAATTCTTCCGATTCTTTTAAAGCTTTTAAAAACGGCAATAAAAAATTCGGTTCGATTTTATAAGCTAGGTAATCTTTAACCGTGATCGGAGTTATTAAAATGCTAGATTTAGCTGCAAGTCTTTCAATGAGTTTGTCTAGCGTCATACTTAAAACCTGTAGTGCGTTTAATTTTTTTCTGTAACTGCATCAGCCCGTAAATTAATGCTTCGGCGGTAGGAGGGCAGCCAGGGACATATACGTCAACCGGTACGATTCTATCACAGCCACGCACTACCGAATAGGAAAAGTGGTAATAGCCGCCGCCATTGGCACAGCTACCCATTGAAAGCACCCATTTAGGTTCAGCCATCTGATCATATACTTTACGTAGAGCTGGTGCCATTTTGTTAGTAAGCGTTCCTGCAACTATCATAAGGTCGGACTGTCTTGGACTTGGTCTAAATAACATACCGAAGCGATCCATATCATATCTACTTGTTGCTGCCTGCATCATCTCAACAGCACAACAAGCAAGCCCAAAAGTCATAGGCCATAAGGAATTAGCTCTCGCCCAGCCTATAACGTCATCAACTTTAGTGAGTAAGAATCCTCTATTAGAAAGCTCATTACTTAATAATTCGTCTTCTTGATAAAAATTATTTTTCATATTACTACCAGTCTAAAGCTCCTTTCTTCCATTCATATATGAACCCGATAATAAGTGCGAATAAGAAAAACATCATTGAGAAAAAGCCTATTTTACCTATCGTATTAAGACTAATAGTCCAAGGCACTAAAAATACAATTTCAAGATCAAAGATAATAAATAAAATAGCAACTAAGTAAAAACATATGTCAAATTTTGATCTTGCATCGCTAAAAGGCTCAAAACCGCACTCATAAGGTTCTAGCTTATCTTTATTATATTTTTTGGTCGATAATAGGTTAGGTAGAATCATTATTAAACCGGAAACCAATACCGCAATACCGAAAAATATAGCAATCGGTAGATATTCTTGTAAAAGTTCAGAGTTTTGTAGCATATGTTTTTTATTATATTGTTCCGTCATTGCGAGAAGAATTGCACAGTAATGCGACGAAGCAATCTCAGGATATTTGATGAGATTGCCACGCAGCCTACGGCTGCTTGCAATGACGTAGATTTAATGACACTTAACTCTATATTTACCTCAAATAGCATCAATTATCAATGACAATATCAGGTTTAACTAGTAGCTTCATTAAAACTAGTACCCAAATACCGCTTGATATCCACCATATTTGCCAAATATTATATGAAATCATGCCGATAATATAGTAATTTATAAAACATGCATAGGAAATTGCCTTGAAATTTTTATTTTCGAGATTACTAATTTGTTTGAGATATTTATAAACTAAGCATAAAAATAATATTAAACCTATTATACCGAGTTCAAGAGTAATTTGTAATATATTATTATGAGGATGAAGCGGCAAAGGATGCCATTTTTCTCCGTTGTAATCGATCATTTCACTATCACCAGCTTCGATATATTTAGAAGAAGCTAAGCCATAGCCTAAAATCGGCTTTTCAATGATTTTGTTTGCGACGAAATGCCAAATAAATAAACGATGAGCAGCGGAAGGTTGTGTAGCTAAATATTTTTCAGATAAATCTTGTGGTTCTATTTGTTTAGCTATCACAGGAAATAGTAACGAGCCGGTAATTAAACTTATTGCGATTAATTTGAAAAATATCGGCTTCATAAATCTTGTTAAAATAAATATTACTCCTCCTATACCGAAGCCTAAAAAACTTGCTAAACTATCGGAAATACTTAGTAAATAAAGTACTAATATATATAGCATTAAGGTATGTCGTTTTTTACCGTTAGAAAGTAAAATTATAATCGCTACCCAAGCGGTAATTGAAAGTAAAGCACAACCACGATCTAGCATATATAAGCCAAAACTAGTTTTGAATATTCTTGTTAAAAATCCATTAGAAGAATATTCGATGAAGAATAATAATATTGCTGTGAGAATTCCGAATATTAAGGCTTTTTTAAGCTGTAAGCGATTTTGAAAAGGAGCAGAATTACTAACTGCAAAGCCAAGAAATAAGAGTATAAAAACTTGAGTAAAAGTAGCTAAGCTATTAATAAGATGAATTGCGCATAAACAAGATATAAAGCACCAAGCGGTGAATAACATTGTCATCCCGTGAGCTTGTAGTGGGATCCAGTCTTTTTTTATTTTTTGGATACCGTGGTCAAGCCACGGTATGACATTGTTACTGGATTGCCACGCTCCTTTCAGTCGCTCGCAATGACGATTAATACCGCGCAGGAATGATATAAGCAAAAAAATTGTAACAGTAGCTGCAGCGGATAAGCCCGCCAGCATCCCAAGGCTTGGAATTAAAAATATTAAACTTGAAATTAAATATTGCATCTAAAAACAATCTTTAGCAAAAATTTCGTATATTGGGTGTTCAAACGTTGAAAGTGAAATGCTTGAAGAAATCATCCATCCTTGAAAGAGTAAATTAGGATCTTCGTCTATTTTATATTCCGTTATGGTCATCAACAAATAATTATCTTCATTATATGGATCAAGGTTTTTTATACATTTGTGCAATTTGATTTTTATATTACCGAAATATTTTTCTTCCCCGACTTTCAAATCTATCTCTTCAGAAGTAGCAGTAATGTTATTTAGAGCAATAATTTTGCCATTTGTATAATTTTTAAACTCAGAACTATCATTAATATTATCGTTTGGATTTAAAATAGGATGATTTTCATCAAGAGGGATAAATACGTCATTTTCAATATCTTCGGTTGTAGTAACCGACTCTAAATTTTCTGCGAATATAGGAAAATTAATGCATATAGTAATGATAAAAATAATTTTTAGTAATTTCATAGATAAATATATTATTTTTCAAAATTATATACTATAGGGGATTAATGGCAATGATAATTTATGATAAGATTTTAAGATCATTGCAAGCGATTTCAAGGAGCGTGGCAATCTCAGGAATCTTGCCTGAGATTGCTTAGTCAAAACTTACAATTTTTCCTCGCAATGACGATGTAGGTACAATATGCTCCACTCTAAAGAACTCTTAAATTCTATTTTACGACAGGATTTTCATAGTTTTATAATTAAGGTATTTAATACTATTAATCCTGGAGCGGAGTATTATCCAAGTAAGCATATAAGAATAATTACCGATTATTTAAATGCCGTGCAAAGCGGTGATATTAATCGTTTAATAATTAATATACCGCCAACTACAATCTATTTGTGTTAGCGTTGCTTGGCCTGCTTATTTATTGGGGGTTAATCCTACCCAAAGGATTATGGTGGCCAGCTATTCTCAAATACTTAGCATTAAACACTCACTAGATTGTCAGTTCATTTTAAATTCTGATTGGTATAAAGAACTTTTCCCAAGTACTATCCTTAGTAAACCCCATAATCAAAAAAGTAAGTTTTTAACGACAGCTAATGGCTTTAGATTTGCAACATCGGTTGGAGGATCGGCAACATGTGAGGGCGGTGATATCTTAATTATTGATGATCCTCATAACCCCACGCAAATTCATTCTTATAAAATACGTAAGAAAGTTTATAGATTGGTTTGAGCAAACTTTTGTTAGCAGACTAAATAATCGTAATAAGGGAGCGATAGTTTTAGTTATGCAGCGTCTGCATACGGATGATTTATCCGGTTATCTACTTAATAATAGCAATTCATGGCATCATTTAAAAATTCCGGCGATTAGCATTCAAGATTACTCCTTTAAATTAATGAATAAAGAATATCAATATCTTAGTGGTAAAGTTATTAGACAGCTATAAAGAACCTCCTGATTGTTTAATGAAATTAGAGCAGGAAATAGGTAGCTATAATGATAATGCTCAATATTTACAAGAACCGATAGCACAAAGGTCATCGTTACTGCATATGGAAGATATTAGATTTTATGAAAATCTACCTTCAAGATTTGATTATTTTGTGCAAAGCTGGGATACGGCAATTAAGAGTTCTGAAGATTCCGGTTATAGTGTTTGTAATATATGGGAGATTCTTGAACAGAAATATTATCTAGTATCATTAGTACGGAAAAAAATTAATTATCCTGAGCTTAAGAATTTGACGGAAAAATTAGCTAGAGAATATCAGCCAAAATTTATATTAATCGAAGATAAAGCAAGTGGTCAACAATTGATTCAAGATATAGGATTTTTAGGTGGTAATATTAGAGTGATAGGGATTAAGCCAAGCTTTGATAAAGATTCGCCTCGGTAGTTCCTTATTTCAATCAGCTAGTGTTCTAATACCTAAACAATCAAGCATAATTTTAAAGGAATTACTGAATTTTCCCCATATTAAAAATGACGATATAGTAGATTCAGTTAGCCAGTTCTTGAATTGTATGAAGGATAAATCGTTTAAATATCCTGCAAGGATTAGGAGTTTAATATAAAAGTAGTTGCTTTTTTGTATGGATGTTGGTAGTATTTATGTCATTCCCGCGAAAGCGGGAATCCAGTAAAAATACAATTATCCGTTTATGGATTCCTGCTTTCGCAGGAATGACATAGGATTGTGGTATGACACTGATTAGGCTGGGTAGCAAAGTGGTAATGCCGTGGACTGCAAATCCTCTATTCGTCGGTTCGATTCCGACCCTGGCCTCCATTATAGAAATTAAAACATCTTATGGAATTTATTGCGCAATTCCTAGAAATGCTTTTAGCCGAGAGAGCATTGTCAAAAAATTCTATACTTAGCTATAAGCGTGACTTATTCGATTTTCAAAATTATCTTGCTAAACAAAAATTATCCGAATTAAATATTACTACTGAGAATATTAGAGACTGGATTGAGTATCTAGCAAGTAATGATTTGCAAGCACGCTCAATCAACAGAAAAATCTCAACTATAAAAAGTTATTATGAATTTTTAATTAGCGAAAACCATACCGTTTTTAATCCGGTTCTTAACGTAGATTTGCCCAAATATCAAAATAAACTTCCCGAAATATTATCTATAGCTCAAATTAAATCGTTACTTGAACATTGCTCTCAAGATAATTCTCCTGAAGGTATCAGGCTTAATGCTATGATTCATTTGCTTTATGCTAGCGGTCTTAGAGTCTCGGAGCTTGTTAGTCTTAAGCTTGCTGATATTCTGACTAATAAAACGTCTAAAGGAGAAGTAAGAAAAATATTTTCGGTACTTGGTAAAGGTAATAAGGAAAGAGTCATAGTAATAAATGAACAGGCAGTTATCAGTATTGCTAAATATCTTGCAATTAGAGGTGTTTTTGTGAATAAAGCTAAACCAAGAAATCTAATTTATTTATTTCCTTCATCAGCTTTAGCGGGTTATATGACTAGGCAAAATTTTGCTATTCTGTTAAAATCTGCTGCCCTTTATGCAGGACTTAACCCTGAGTATATTTCTCCGCATATATTACGTCACAGTTTTGCAAGTCATTTGCTTGAGGGCGGAGCAGACTTAAGAGTAATTCAAGAGCTGCTTGGTCACGCTGATATATCTACTACCCAAATATATACTCATCTTCAAACTAATCATCTCAAAAAAGCATTGTTGCATCATCCTCTCAATAAAAATTAATTTATCTTAATCTGCTATAAAGTACTTGTTAATATTTCTTAACTAAATATAATATTCCTTATTAAATGTAAGGAATAAATTATATGAAGCTAAAAGACATTATGAGCTCTTGTATTAGTCAACCTAGAGAAATTGAAAAAGAATATCCTGGATTAGCTCAAAAGCAAGAATCAGGATGCAATGTTTATTCCGGGTTAGGATGCAAAAATCAAGAAGTAAAATTTAGCAACTATTATGAGTTACTTAAAAAAATTCAACAAGGAGAAATAACTTTAGAAGTTCTAGAAAATTTAAGAAAATTAAAAATAAATGATAAAAAATCTTTTCTAGCAGATGCAGAAGAGGTGATATCTAACAATATGTTACATGAGCTTAATGCAACAATAATGAAACATGCTTTAGATTTAGTTGATTCTAAAGATACAGCTTTTTTACTTCGTAGAACAAAAGAGGATAATATATTTCGAGAGCTAGTATATTTAGAAGCAAAAGAAAACAGGTTTACTGTAGAAATTGATAAAAAAGGAACTTTGAAAATTCACTTTCCTAGTGTGATACTTGAGCTTTACAAGCTATTAATTGATAATTTCTATTTGAAAAAATTTGAGGAGGAGGCATTGCAGAAAAAATTATATCAAGAATTGTTCACTGATCTCAACATTCCTTTTGAAGAACTAATTGAAAAAAAGGAATTGCAGAAAAAATTATATCAAGAATTATTACCTGATTTCAACATTCCTTTTGAAGAACTAAATTTTTTTGAACATTTTATTGAATGCTTAAAAGGCTTTTATATTAAAAATAGTTTAGCACGAAGCATAATGAGTTTATTTGTAAGTAGAGATATTAAAGAACATGCTGTATGTGAAGAATTATTGGAATTAGATATATTTAAAAAATTATTTGAGGCAAAAATGTCATTATATGGAACTTCTGCTGATTCTAAATTATTAGTGGTTGATTATGTATTAAATGATGTACAAGGTGTTTATATTAGCAATTTAGCATCTTCAAATATTTTAGATTTAGTAATGCATAGTCAATCGCATAATGAAACAATAGAAACAATAGAAATTTTGGGTAATAGCTCAGAACCAGTATGACTTGCTAGATACTGTTTTAAAGTTTTGATTATAAATATAGTAACATCTAGAAATTAATTTAATCTATCATTAATATTTAAATAATTATAAGTGAGATTAATACTAAATATGGCTACAAAAAATAAAAAGAAACAGTGAATACTGAAACAAAAAATTTAGCAAATTTAGTTATCCAAGAAATAGGTAACAAAAATTTTGATTTTGTTGTTTTGCAAAAGATGCAGCAGGCTTTTAGTACTGCAAGTAAGCAAAAACAAAGAGAAGCTTTTATAAGTTTGTTAGATACAAAACTTAATAAAGAGCAATTACATAAACTCAATCAAGCAATAATGGAAAATGCAAATGAATTAATGCCGGATAACGATCCTAATTTCGTTTGTCGTACTCCTAATAATAAAGTTTTTCAAGAAATATTATTATTGGAAGCCAAACGCTCAGGTATGAAAGCAAAATTTAATGATAAAGGAGAATTACAATCTCTTGATGTAAAAGATATAACACAGGAAATATTAGATCACTATAGTATTTTACAAGAAAAATTTTATCCCAAAAGAGATTCTAAAGATTTGATAGATAGTAGAATAGCTCAAAGTATTAATTTTTTATTATATGCTCCACTTTTCCGAGAATCAGATATATATACAAAATTAGGTTTAAAATCTGCTGAGATAGAGCGAGAAATACAAGATCCTAACGGTAAGTATGCTAAACAATTAGTAGATGCTAAAATAGGAACTAATATAAATTTTAATACCAAAGAAAATTTAGACAATAAAGCACATGAAGGAAAAGAAACTAAGATATCTTCAATAATTGAAAAAGCAATAACAAAACTCAAGAAAGACAAAAAAGTAAATATTGAAGATAAGAGACAAGGAGAAATAAAAAGGCATTTATCTAAATCTTTAGAAGGAACTTCTGATTATATATTAACATTCAAAAAAAATGATTTAGTAGATGTAATATATCAAGGATTAGATAAAGGACAAACTTGGTGGTCAAGGATTGTTAATTATATAGGTATAAAATCATATTCTATTTCTAAAGAAAATCTTGAGAAAATAGGTACAATAATAAATAGTGAAATGAAAAATTCTCATACTCCTTTAAAGATAGAAGTACAAGAACAGTTAAAACAAATCGCAAAAGAGTTAAATAGATTCAATAATCTGGCATTGCCGTTAGAGGCTAAAAAGGTTCAGGCAAAATCTAAAAAACCGCCTGTTCCTCCAAAACCTGAACACCTCAAAAAAAGAAATCATGGATTGTGATGATTTTGTTGTGTGACTTGAAAAATACAGTTGTCATCCCGTGATTTATTCACGGGATCTAGCTTAAAATACTAATATTATTAGTATTTTTATTGTTTTTATGGACCCTGTGGTTAAGCCACGGGGTGACACAGTGGATTTTATTGGTCTACACAAGCAAGCCTTTTGCGGGAATGACATTAATCCCTACAATAATTTATAATTTATTACTTCCCATAATATTATAACCGCAATCTACATAATGGATTTCACCGGTAACACCTTTAGATAATTCACTAAATAAATATACTGCTGCTCCTCCTACATCTTCTTGGGTAGTATTACGTTTTAACGGTGCGGTTGCAGCGTGAGATTTAAGCATAGTACTAAAATCACCTATTGCACTAGATGCTAAAGTTTTGATAGGTCCTGCCGAAATAGCATTTACCCTAATATTATTTTCTCCCATATCGTTTGCTAGATATTTTATACTAGCCTCAAGTGCAGCTTTGGCTACTCCCATAACGTTATAATTAGGTATAACTTTTTCAGCGCCGTAGTAAGTTAATGTTACAATGCTTCCGCCGTTATGCATTAAGGTTTCTGCAGACCTTGAGAGTTCTAAAAGAGAGTAACATGATATATGTAAAGAATTATGAAAATTTTCTAAGCTAGTATCAGCATAACGTCCTTTTAATTCATTTTTATCGGCAAAAGCCATACCGTGAAGTAAGAAATCGAAGCTACCCCATTTCTCTTTTATATCATCAAATAAATTACTAATTGATTTTGGCTTCGTAACATCAAGTTCGCTAACAAAATTACAACCTATTTCCTCAGCAAGTGGTTTAACTCGTTTTTCTAGTACTCCCGATTGATAAGTAAACCATAGCTCTGCTCCGTGTTTTTTAGCAAGCTGTGCAATCGCCCACGATATTGACATATTATTTGCAATACCTGTAATTAAGCCTTTTTTTTCTTGTAGTAATCCTGTAGTCATTTATTTACTCATTATATTAAAACTTGCTGAAATGATAGCATGATGTATTATTTTGTAAACAAATAATCGATAAAAATGAATAAACCTAAAATCATATGTTTACTGCTAGGGATATTAAGCGGTTTAGTTTTTGCTCCGACTTTCTTTATACCGGCATTATTAACGTTATCTTACTTATGTTATATAGTTCAAAAATCCGAAAATTGGCAAGAAGCCACAAAATTTGGTTATTTATTCGGTTTTGGGCATTTTTTAAGTGGAATATATTGGATAAGTATCGGTGTTAGCGTTTATATTGCAGATTTTTGGTGGGCAATTCCTTTTGCGTTATTTGGACTACCTATAGTTTTAGCTTACTTTATATCGGCAAGCTGCACGCTTAGTTTTTTTGCTAAAAATAATAAATATTACCAATTTATATTCTGTTTATGTTGGGTATTATTTGAGTGGGTACGTTCATGGATTTTTACCGGTCTTCCTTGGAATTTGATTGGTTATGCTTTTTCGTTTTCAGATATTTTAATACAGCCTTTAAGTATAATAGGGATATATGGGCTTAGTTTTATAGTTATATATATTTCTACATCAGCTTATCCTTTATTTAGCAAGCAATTTACTCAGTTAAAAATATTACTAGCTAGTTCAGTCCTAGTATTAACCATCATTGTCATTTATGGAGCAGTAAGGCTAAGTAATAACCATACAAATTTCACTGATATAAAAGTACGATTAGTGCAACCTTCAATACCTCAAACCGAAAAATGGAATGAAGAAGAATTTTGGCATAATTTAATGCTACATATTAATTTATCGGAAAATTTGGAACCTACCGATTTAATTATTTGGTCTGAGGCAGCATTAGTAGTACCTGATGATATACCGCAAGTTAAATCAAAATTATTAAAAATGCTAAATTCTACAAATGCTATTTTGATAACAGGAGGAATTTCGGATAATAAAAAACAAGGTGATGAGTTTGAACTTTACTCAGCTATGTATGCTCTTGATAAAAATAATCATAAATTATTTGAATACCATAAATCACATTTAGTACCTTTCGGTGAGTATATGCCCCTTAAAAAGATACTACCGTTTAAAAAATTAACTCATGGTTTAATTGATTATAAAGAAGGAAACGGAGGGCTTGTTTATCTTGAAAAATATAATCTTAAAATTAAACCTTTAATTTGTTATGAATCTATTTTTCCTGATTTTGTACGGACGAATAATGAAATAGCCGATGTAATAATTAATATTACAAATGATGCATGGTATGGTAAATCCAGCGGTCCATATCAGCATTTTCATATTAGTAGAAGTAGAGCCGTAGAGAACGGTTTACCTATGATTAGAGTAGCGAATAACGGTATTTCAGCTATAGTAGATCCTTTTGGTAGAACAATAAAAAAACTAAATCTAAATGAAATAAATGATACTCAAGGTTTAATTCCTAAAAAACTAATCTCTCCCACTATATTCTCGCAATTCGGTAATTTTACTATTTTATTACCTATCGTTTTTATACTTTTAATTAATTATTTATTAGCCTTGATTCTTGATAACCAAAAGTTGAATAGCCTCTATTAATAATTAATTTTTAATTAAAGCTTATTGTTAAAATGAATGATTCAATAAAACATCCAGACAAACTCGCAAGTGAACGTTTAAAAGAACGACGTCTTGCTGTAGGTATTATCCAAAAAGAATTAGGGCAAGCTTTTTCGATATTAGTGCTCTCCAAGTTAAAAAATATGAAGAAGGTTTAAGTAATATACCTATAAGTAGGTTATATGTTTTTGCAAAAGTTTTAAATACGCCTTTAAAATATTTCTTTAATAGTTCTGAAGAAGAAAAGTTAAAAGCTGACAATGAAAATACTCCTAATAATAAAATTGAATATCTATTCAAAGAAATAGAAAGTGATTTCTTAAATAATATTGCTGAAGCAGAAGGGCAATATGAACATGACGTCTCTTTTGATTATAAAGAATTATCAAGGACTATGGAAAGAGCACTTTTATCGTTAACTAGAGCATTTACTACAAATATTAGAAAAATAATCATTGAACGTGTCAGATCAGTATCGATACCTTGTGAATAATATTTAAATTTTCATTGACTTAGCATTACCAAAGTATTAATTTTTGTTAAGGTTTAGTAAATTCTGAACCGTCAACAATTATTAAATATATTGGAGGAAGGTTATGAGTAAAAGTAAGGCTATTGAAAATAACGGTATTAGTAATACCAATAGTCCAAATGGTAAATATATGGCCCCAAGACCGGAAGGAGTAAAACCTACCTGTGTAGTAATTACTTATTCTGTAAGCAAGGATATTAAGGCTGTTCGTGAAGTATTGGATGAGCGAGGTGCAAGTGTTCATTACATAATTGATAAGGATGGGACTCAAAAAGAATATCATAATGATTTAACAGATCAAGCTTTTTATGCAGGCAAGAGTAGTTGGAAAGGAGAAGTAGGTGTTAATAAGTTTGGTATTGGAGTCATGCTTATTAATGATGCAAAAAGTGATTTTCCTGAAGAGCAAATAGGGAAATTAAAAGAATTTCTTAAGGATGTAACAGAAAGATATCCAAATTTAGATTTAAAACATGATTTAGTCGGTCTTGGTGAAGTAACTGTAAACCGAGAAGGCAATGCTCATATAGCTCCTGGATCAAAATTTCCTTGGAAAGAATTAGCTGAAGCTGGTTTTGGTAGATATTTTGAGACTACGCAAGAGCAAAAGAGTAAATTATTATTAAGTCTTGATAGTACTGGAGAAAAAGTTAATACTTTACAGGAAAATTTAAAAGAATATGGTTATGGAGTAGAATCCACAAGTACATTTGATCAATTTACTCAGCAAGCAGTGAGAGTATTTAATGATCGTTATGGTACAGGTTTACCAAACGAAGAGCCACCTGTAAGTTGGACTGAAGCAGGTCAAGATGTTCTATCGCAATTACTAGGGCAAACGGTATTAGAACAAACAGAAAATGCATAGTTTAATAAATGAATTCCTTTTTCATTTTGCAAGCCTTGCTGCATGGGTACTGAATCGTCATTAAGAGGATTAATGGCTTGTTTAGGTCATTCCTGCGTGGATCGATTCCACCCCTGTCATCCCGCGACTTGATCGCGGGATCCAATTTAAAATACTAAAAATTTAGTATTTTAAAGTTACTTTTATGGATGCCGTGGTCAAGCCACGGTATGACACCAAATACATTTTTCGATCCACGCAACAATGTTATGCGGGGATGACATCGAGTAGGTTGCTTGTAGCCGTGCAACAACTTTATGCAATAATAACGTTTCGTAAAAGCGGTCATTACATCGAAGTATAGGCTATCTCAAGTAATTTTTTAGTACTATTTATTGGTATTGACATAATCTAAAAATAGTGCTAAACGTTAAAAATTAAGAGGCTATCTGTAAATAAGTTTTTAATTGGTAATTAAATTATTTTTTACGCAAATTGTAAGACTTTTTTGAAATATAAAGTAATATTCTTTCAAAAATCTTATCAATTTTCACTAAAAAAAGCTCTTTAATTACCAATTAAAAACTTATTTACAGATAGCCTCTAAGGTAGAGTTTTCTTGACTATTTAGCTTCTATTCAAAGAAAGCTAAGTTTTTTATCTTTACTTTATATTTCTACAGTTAAAAATATTTATGATATCTTTAAAGGTTAATAGTTTAATACAAAATTGGCGTTGGCGTAGATAATTTTTTGCGTTTATGTGTTTGCTATATGCAAATTTAAATTTTGAGTATTAAATTAT
Organism: Rickettsia honei RB; assembly: GCF_000263055.1. NCBI lineage: Bacteria > Pseudomonadati > Pseudomonadota > Alphaproteobacteria > Rickettsiales > Rickettsiaceae > Rickettsia > Rickettsia honei. The sequence goes on from NZ_AJTT01000001.1 coordinate 118,864, forward strand.
AACTTATAACAGGGTATGAAAATGTTTATCTCTAATATTTTTCAAAAATTTTTTTCTTTTCTTTTTGTTTTATTCATCACAGCTGCAGTTTATGCGGATCAAAAAAAAGTAGCAGTCATTGTTCCACTTGAACATGCCGCAATGACTGAGATTATATCAGGAATTAAAGAGTCGCTAAAAGATATAGATACAGAAATTATAGTTAAAAATGCTCATGCTGATTCTAATATTTTACTTGCCATTATAAAGCAAATAACAGATCAGGATATTGATGTAATAATTCCAATAGGCACGACAGCCAGCCAAACTGTTATTTCTCATATAACAAATAAACCGATTGTTTGTGCTGCTGCTATGATTAATAGTAAAAACCTACCTTTAGTTACTGGTGTTAACGATGAGATAAAAATCACTGACACCATTAGTAAATTACCTTTTTTACAGAATATCACTTTAATTTATAGCAGTAGCGAGAAAGTTATACCTGAAGTAGAAATGTTAAAATTATATGCTGGAAAAAACAATATTTCTCTGCACACGGTAATGATACAAAATTTCAATGATATGCCTGTGGCTGTAAAAAATGCTCCTGAAAATACGCAGAGTTTTATAATTTTGAAAGATCATTTAATAGTCAGTGGGATTAATATTTTAAAGCAAGAAGCATTTAAACGCCGTATTCCGATAATTGCTTCCGATGAAGGTTCGGTAATTAGCGGGGCAACTATTGCGGTCGGAGTACAAGAGAAACAAATAGGCGTAGAAGCAGGTTTAATGGCAAAAAAAATCTTACAAGGAATAGAACCGAAAGATATTCCATTTGGGGATATGAAAGACTTAACTTTATTTATTAACCTTAAATCATTTGTTAAACAAGATATTCTTACTAAAGAAAATTTATCCGTACTTCCTTTCGCGCGTAAAGAACTTGAAGAGTAGTAACATGAACATTTTAGTTACTGCTCTTGAGCAATCCTTAATAATGCTGCCGCTTATTTTAGGGATGTATATAAGTTATCGGATTCTCAAAATTACCGATCTTACCGTAGACGGTACTTATGTACTTGGTGCGGCAGTGTTTGCCCGCAGCCTTTCATTTGGGTTATTTCCTGCATTAATATTTGCCGTAATAGCAGGCGGAATTATAGGCAGTATAGTTAGTGTTATGCAGAAGAATAACCGCATTAACGGGCTTATAGCCGGAATACTTGCAAGTTTTATGCTTTATTCGGTTAACTTACAAATTATGCAGCGTCCTAATATATCGGTTCTTGGTATGCCGAATCTATTATCTATATTAGATCGCGAAAATTGGTTAATACCTTTAGTAATAATCAATTGTCTTATTATATGTTCAGTTATAATTTTATTAAAAGGTAAGCTCGGTTTATTTCTTCGTGCTTTTGGTTTTAATAAAGATTTATTGATTAATTTAGGAAAACCTGCTGAGCTTTACCGTACTATCGGTTTTAGTATAAGTAATTGTTTGGCTGCTTTAACCGGTACTTTATCTGCACAAGTAAATGGTTTCGCCGATATTAATATGGGTTTTGGGGTGGCACTAGTCGGTATTGGTGCAATTGTTATAGGGCGTCATATTTTAATCCATGCTAATAATTTTAATGTGTTTAAAGAGATATTGTCTTGTTTGATAGGTCTATTATTTTACTTTATTGCTCTGGGCTTTTTACTCCGAATTGGAATCGATCCCATAAATCTTAAGCTTATTTTAGGTATAGTATTGTTTATTTCGTTGAGTTCTGTAAAAAGAGAGGCTTTATGAAACCTTATTTATATGCAGAAAATATACAGTTCAAAGTTAAAGAAAGAACCGAACCTATAATTGCTGAAACTACTTTAAATATTGCTAAAGAAGAGTTTGTTGTAATATTGGGTCATAACGGTAGCGGTAAGTCTACTTTAGCTAAAATACTTGCCGGCTATTTAAAACCTACTAGCGGGAAAGTGTGTCTAGATCAAGTCAGAATCGATAAAATACCTAAAGGACAAAAAGCTTCTACATTAGTTACATTAACACAAAAAGCTGAAGAGAGGCTATTTACCGAGCTAACCCTTGAAGAAAATATCATTTTGTGGGAAAGTAGATTCTCTAGTAATGAACGGTTAGCAAGTAGCGAGTTGTTAGAGCTTACAGGTGCGCCTAAACGCTTTTTGCCTTTACTTTCACAGCCATTAGGTAAATTTTCCGGTGGAGAAAAGCAGATTATACTGCTGGCACTTATCATAGCTCATCCACCTAAAATATTATTTCTAGACGAACATACAGCAAATTTAGATCCGAAAGCTTCTTTGGAAGTGATGAAAAAAACAGCAGAGATTATAGAGAAACATAAGATCACTTCCGTTATGATCACGCATAATTTAGAAGATGCTGTAAATTACGGCAAAAGGCTTATAGTCTTAGATAGTGGTAAGGTAGTACTAGACTACCTAAAACCAGCGGGTTTTTCTTTAAAAGAACTTAAAGAGATTTTAAATTAGAATTGAATATCTGCACCTATCTGTCCGGCTAATTCAGTATCGAAAGAATATTCACAGATATAATCTATTAACTCACTTTTTACATTCTCGTTAGTAGTCTGATAAAGAAGCACGAAATTAATAATATCATCCTTATTTTCCCTATTGTAAGGTGTGTCTTCACTTCAGATAACTTTTCTTCTGTTGAAGTTGATGGAGCCGGTACTACTATAGGGGTTGCTACAGGAGTAACTAATGCTGGAGCTGCTACAGGATTATTATCATTAACATTATAATTTAAAACTTTTTCTATTAACTCTGTTCTTGTATCTTCATTAATACTAATCTCAATTAATGTATTAATAATGCCATCTGTATCTTCACCGTTGTTAAGACGTTGCATAACATCTTTGAATAATTTTTCGTGTGTATTTTTTGCAAACCCTTCTTCATCCGGTAAATCATAATTATAATCATTAACATCCATGTCTTTATAATTGTTAGCTGATTTTGCACCCAAGTATTTTTGTATGGTGTTAATTTTGAATTGCTCATTAATATGAGAATTATATTTTTTAATGCATAAATTATCTTTTCTTTATCAACACCTATCTTTACAAGTTCTGCTATACTGTGATCGAATGGATTATGCAATAGAACGCCTTGTCGTCCTATATCAGCACTTTTAGATATTAACTTCTCAAGTAACCATTTATCTCTTGATGTTAGTGCGTGATTAAAAATTGACTCACCACACGCATTAATCTTAAGATTAACGTTATTATTTAAAAAGAAGTCCAGTAACGTTTTATTTTGACCTGATTCATGCTTTAGTAGCAAATAGAACAAAGGTGTGCCGCCATAATTGTCTACTGTATCAATTTCACTGCCGGGTTGTAATAAAATTTGAGTTATTTCGTGCTGTTTAGAATAAGTTGCATAATGTATAGGTATACGTCCCTTGCCATCTTTAGTATTAACATCCACATTTTTTTTAAGTAAAAAGCTTCTTATTTCCTATTGTTACCGCATAATGTATAGGTGAGTATAGATATTTATGCTCAACTTCAAAACTTGTCCCTTTGTCTAATAAAATTTTAGCTATTTCTTTAGTGCTTGCATAAAATAATGCCGTATTTCCTTGCTATCCTTAGCATTGACATTATGACCTTGCTCAATTAATTTTTGAACAATATTTGCATTTCCAGCTGAGGCTGCTATACTAAACGGTGTACGGTTCTTCAGCTTCAATTAAGGTGTCATACATTTCAGGGGTTGGTGCACGTACATTGTCCTCTGCTGCGATTTCTGTAGAAGTAGTGGTTGTTACTGGTACCGGTGCTGCTACCGGAGCTATTACTGGATTATTATCGTTAAATTATAATTAAAAAGTTTTTCTATTAATTTCTCTCTTGTAACATCATCTATATCAGAATAAAATTCAGGATTCATAATTAATCCGTTGATAATTTTATTTTTATCATCCTCATTTTTAATATTTTTCTTCATCTCAGCAAGCTTTTGTTCTGCTTTGAATTCAGGTAGTGCTGAGCGTGCATTAGCGGAATCAGCTAGTATTTTTTTTAATTTCTAGTTTAGATGCATAATCTATAGTTTTTTTCCTTTAGCATCTAAAGCATTAACATTGGCACCTTGTGAAAGTAAAAGTCTAACATTATTTACATTCCCTATACGTTGCTGCATTATGTAAAACCGTACTACCGTTTGGAAGTCTGTAATTAGCATTATTTGTTGGTGGATTCATCATATAAATATTCCTTTATGTTTAAATATTATTTTGTCGTGCGAGCATTATACATAATATTTTGAATTTCTGCAATCTAATAGTTAATTTTAACTATTTATTAGATTTTGGATAAAACCAAACGAGGAGTAAACAGATTAGAAGACCGATATTTAAGAGTAGATTATACTCTGTCATAGAAATACCAAAGATTTTGATGGCGGGTTTCATGCAGGACGTGATTGGCTGCGAGTAGAACATTTGTTTGATGTGTTGTATAGACAAGCCTTTCGGGATATGAAGCATTGATGAACAAAGAGCACTTGGTTGTACTATGCCTCTTTCTACGAAGCTATGATAGGTTGATAATATACAAGAGCTAAGGATAGTTAGGAGAATGAATATTAAATTATACTTACTTAACTGTCGGATGATTAAAGCAGTTAAGCAAATTTTGATTAGGGTTAAATAGGGAAATCGTTCGTAAACGCATAAAGGACAGGGTGTATAATGGAATATATATTCAGCAATATAAGCGGTAGAAAGTGCTATTATAGAAATTGCAATTAGTCCTAAATGTAGAACTTTATAGCTATCTTTTCTGATGTAATTTATAATAGTATTAAATGGCATGGTTTTTTTGTTCTTAATGTCATTGCGAGCGACTGCCAGGAGCGTGGCAATCTCGGGAAGTTTGATGAGATTGCCACGTCGCTTCTCTCCTCGCAATGACGGCGTTTAATTTGATATTTTACAAATAAATAAATTTAGTATATTGTCACTGATTATTAATTAAAGCGCAAGAAAAATCAATGTCAGAAATTTGGGAAGATGCTATTAAGTCAAACGCGTGGCCTTTTGTTGAGGCTAAGAAGATATTAGATAGCTTAAACGGTCAAATTCCTGAGAAGGGGTATGTATTATTTGAAACTGGTTACGGTCCTTCAGGTTTACCTCATATTGGTACTTTTGGTGAAAATGCCCGTATGGTGATGGTACAGAAAGCATTTGAGCAATTATCCGATATTCCGACTAAACTAATTTGCTTTTCCGATGATATGGACGGGCTTCGTAAAGTACCTAGCAATATCCCAAATCCTGAAATGGTGGCACAGTATATGGATATGCCGCTTACTTCTATCCCTGATACATTCGGTGAATATGAAAGTTATGGGCATTATATGAATGCAAAGCTTCGCTCATTCCTTGATAAATTCGGCTTTGAGTATGAATTTTATAGCAGTACTAACTGTTATAAAGCTGGTATGTTTGATGAGATGCTGATAATGGTGCTTGAGAAATATGACGAGATAATGGAGCTAATGCTACCGACTTTTAGAGAAGAGCGCAAGGCTACCTATTCACCTTTCATGCCTATATGTCCGAAAACAGGTAAGGTACTGCAAGTACCTATAGAGAAATGGGATGCTAAAGCAGGCACTGTAACGTATAAAGACAAAGCCGGTAATTATATAGAAGTACCGGTAACGGGAGGGCATTGCAAATTACAGTGGAAGCCGGATTTTGGTATGCGTTGGGCTGCGCTTAAAGTCGATTATGAGATGTACGGCAAAGACCATTTGGCAAATGCTCGTCTTTATTCGGAAATTTGCCGAATCCTAGGAGGAAAGCCGCCGGTGCAGTTATGTTATGAGTTATTCTTAGATGAAAATGGTGAGAAAATATCAAAATCAAAAGGTAATAGTATTAGCATTGATGATTGGCTTAAATATGCTCCTGTTGAAAGTATGGCATTATTTATGTATCAAAATCCGACTAGAGCTAAGCGTTTGTTTTTTGATGTAATTCCTAAAAATGTTGATGAATATATTACTTTTAACAAGAAATATCATTTAGAAGAGGACAGGGCAAAGCGTTTTGCAAATCCCGTTTATCACATCCATCACGGAAATGTACCGAAAATTGAGACTTTTGGAATTACCTATTCGTTGCTTTTAAATCTTACTTCTGTGTGTAATCCTTCAGATAAATCGGTGCTTTGGGGATTTATTAGCAAATATGAGCCACAAGCAACTCCAAATACTAACCCTTATCTTGACCATTTAGCAGAATTTGCTATAAGATATTATAATGACTTTATTAAAGCACATAAATCATATTTATCTCCTTCTGAAAAGCATAAGGTTATTTTGCAGGATATATTAGATATGTTATCTGATATAGCTGATCAAACCGAAGCTGAAGCAATTCAGAAAGCAATATATGATATAGGAATGAAAGCAGGATATGAAAATCTGCGTGATTACTTCAAAGATTTATATCAAATATTGCTTGGACAGAATGAAGGTCCAAGACTTGGGACTTTTATAAAGCTTTACGGGGTGCAGGAAATGAAAAAGCTGGTTGAAGGGCAGTTGTAGCCTATATATCATTCCCGCATGGGTATCTAAGCGTCATTGCGAATGAAGTGAGTGTGGCAATCTCAGGAAGTTGGACGAGATTGCCACGTCGTTTCGCTCCTCGCAATGACGTTAAAATAAAAACTATTAACACATGAATGAAATTTTTTGTAGTACGTTACCTATTTTTTTAATTATGCTGCTTGGTAGTATTATCAAAAATAAATGGTTAACTTCAGAAGAATTTTGGCGTGGTATTGAGAAATTATCGTATTTTGTACTATTTCCTGCCATGTTGTTTAGTTACTTATCTACTGCAGATTTAAGCATTGCACCCATAATTAAATTAGTAGTCGCTCTTATTATATCCACTATTCTTGTATCGATCGGTCTTATAATTTACCAAAAAAAATACAACATAGATAAAGTCCAATTTACTTCCATTTTTCAAGGATCGATTCGTTATAATAGCTACATTTTTTTTGGGGTAAGTAGCCCCTTGCTTGGTTCTAGCGGGCTTTCAATCGTTGCCATTATTTCTTCTTATATGATTATTTTTACCAATATTTTATCGGTAATGATTTTCGCTTATTATATCCCTAATAAATCCGTTACTAATACTATTAGCACTAGTTTTGTTTTAATGATGAAATTAATTGTGCGTAATCCGTTAATTATCGCAAGTTTAGTAGGATTCGTTTTTAATTACTCAAATCTTGAATTACATTTAGGGCTTAAGAAAACGTTAGATAGCCTTTCTAATGCCGCTTTAGCTATCGGTATGCTAAATGTTGGGGCAGGGCTTAATTTTACTATTAGACAAGAGCTTTTACATAATGTAATGTTTACAAGCTTTGTTAAATTAGTTGTATTTCCTCTAGTTAGTGTAGTAGTACTATGGTTAATGTCTATTGACGGATTAGATAGATCGGTAGGAATATTATATAGCTGCCTTCCATGTGCGAGTACGGCTTATGTTTTATCTCGTCAACTTGACGGTGATCCTGATTCTATGGCGTCGATTATAACATTTACTACTTTTTTCTCGGTAGTTACTATATCAATTATTATGTATATAATGGGGTGAATTTACCACGTCATTGCGAGCGACTGAAAGGAGCGTGGCAATCTCAGGAATGTTGCCTGAGATTGCTTCGTCGATGCCTATTGCGTCTGCTCGCAATGACGAAAAACTAAAACAAACAAATAAAACAGGAATTTCTAAAATGGATGAAATGAATAAAATAAATTATGCTGAGGCCCTTGAATATCATGAAAAAGATAAGCCTGGTAAGATCGCTATTTCTGCAACAAAGTCTTTAGTTACTCAGCAAGATTTATCACTTGCTTATTCCCCAGGGGTTGCGGCTCCTTGCCTTGAAATTGCTAAAAATTTAGAGGATGTATATAAATATACTGCTCGCGGTAATTTAGTTGCCGTAATCTCTAACGGTACTGCCGTACTTGGGCTTGGTAATTTAGGAGCTGCCGCTTCAAAACCGGTGATGGAAGGTAAAGCGGTACTATTCAAAAAATTTGCTGATATTGATGCAATTGACTTGGAAGTGAATACGGAAGACCCTGAAGAATTTATTAATGCCGTGAAGTATCTCAGTTATAGTTTTGGGGGTATTAATCTTGAAGATATTAAAGCTCCGGAATGTTTTATTATAGAAGAAAAATTAAAATCTTTAATGGATATACCGGTCTTTCATGACGATCAGCATGGAACAGCGATTATCACCGCCGCAGGGCTAATAAATGCTGCGTATCTTACTAATCGCAAGCTTGAAGACTTAAAAATCGTAGTTAACGGAGCAGGTGCAGCAGCTATTGCTTGCATTGATTTATTAATTGCTCTTGGAGCTGATAAATCAAAGATTATTGTATGTGATACTAAAGGCGTTGTTTACAAAGGACGCCTAGAAGGTATGAATAAATGGAAAGAGCTATATGCAAGTGATACCAAGTTTAGAACTTTAGCGGAAAGCTTAAATAACGCTGATGTATTTATAGGATTATCGGTAAAAGGGGCAGTAACTAAAGATATGGTGAGTAGAATGGCAAGTAATCCGATTATTTTTGCTATGGCTAACCCTGATCCAGAAATTACTCCGGAAGATATAAAACTTGTACGCGATGATGCGATTATAGCAACAGGGCGATCTGATTATAATAATCAGATTAATAATGTTATGGGATTTCCTTATATTTTTAGAGGAGCATTAGATATAAGAGCTAAGACTATTAATACGGAAATGAAAATAGCTGCAGCAAAAGCCATTGCAGGTTTAGCCCGTAGACCTGTACCGGAAGAGGTGTATAAAGCTTATTCAGGGCGTAAGATGGTTTTTGGTAAGGAATATATCATTCCTGTACCGTTTGATCCTCGTTTAATTACCGTAGTAGCAGCGGCGGTTGCCGTTGCTGCAATAGAAAGCGGCGTTGCTAGGGTTAAAGATTTTAGTATAGGTAAATATAAGAAAGAATTAGGTAGCAGATTAAATCCTACTGCTAACTATATGAATTTCTTAGCTGAAAAAATTCATAATGCACCGCTTAAACGCATTGTTTTTGCTGAAGGTGAAGAAGAAGAAGTAATTTCTGCCGCTCTTATGATGCGAGACAAGAAATACGGTCATCCGATTATAATTGGTCGTGTTGAACGAATTGAGGCTATGTTAAAAAAGATAGGTCAAGATATTAGCTTAGACGGAATTCAAATAATGAATGCGGCCTTAAGCGATAGTTTAGAGAAATATACTGATTATTTATATAAAAGACTTCAGAGAAAAGGTTATTTATACCGTGATTGTGCAAAGCTTGTTAAAACTGATAAGAATATTTTCGCTGCTTGTATGTTAGCATGCGGTGACGGTGATGCTCTTCTAACCGGTGTTACGCAAAGTTATATCGATAGTTTAGAAGATATCATGAAAGTCATTTCACCAAAAACTAATCGTAGCATCCTTGGCTATTCAATTATGATTGCTAAAGATAATAATATTATTATTGCCGATAATTGTATTACAGAATATCCAAACAGTTGGGAACTTGCACAAATAGCAACCCAAACTGCAGAAATTGCTAAAAATATGGGAATCACGCCTCGTGTTGCACTTCTTTCTTTTTCAACATTCGGTAATTCTTCTAAGGCAGAAACAGCTCGTATTCGTGAAGCAGTAAATATACTAGATAATTTTAGCAAGGACAAAGAAGAGCTGAGCGGCATGAAGGTAGATTTTGAGTATGACGGAGAGATGTCGGTTAAAGTGGCTTTAGATGGTGATGTACGTAAATTATATAAATTTTGTAGATTATCAGGATCTGCAAATGTATTAATTATGCCTGGTTTAAATTCAGCTGCTATTTCTACTGAGTTGTTACAAGAATTTTCGTCAAACAGCTTTATAGGTCCTATAACAAACGGTTTTGAAAAACCCGTTCAAATACTTCAAGCTGCAGCAACAGCTAATGAAATACTAAAAATAGCAACTTTTGCTTGCGTTGAAGCTATAAAAGAGGTTTAATTACTATATCTTTAAAATCAATTAACTTGTGAGAGGTAAAGTGGCGTCGATTACAGAACTTCATAAAAATATACAAGAAATTACAAAAGATTTACGAAAACATGATCCTCAAATACCTGATACCAGTAAAAAAACGTTAGCTTCTAGAGAAAATTTTGACGATCTAATACATTCTGATTTAGGACAGCCTGTACGAAATAAACCGCTTTCTTTTGATGAAGAGGTAAAGAAAAAAGTTCAAAGCAGACAAATACAGGATTCTTTCGAGCAGCAAACAAAGAGTACAGAAGAAGAAATAGATAATCATGCAAAACGTATAGAAGAATTAAAGCAAAAACAGAAAGAACTAGAAGAGAGGAAAAAGGGGCTTGAAGAAAAAAAAGCTAATTCTAATATTACTAGAGAAGAAAGATGGAAAATCGCTGCAGAATTAGAAGCTATTAATAATCAATTTAAGGCTATAGAAAAAGAACATAATACTATTAATAGTGCTTCCGATAGAGAACAAAAGTTTGATAATAAAAATAAACACTTAACTGCTACAAAAAGAGAGCCGATAGCTGCAGATTTATAGCAACAAGGAGCATTAGCAGCTATAAAACGTATGAAAAAAGAGATAAAGCAGCAGCAAGCAGAAGCTGTTAATCAATCTTCAAAAAATACTCCAACTATGCCTAGCGGTACTATACCGATGCCGCCTCTAATGCCTGGAAGCGGTATTCCTATTCCCCTATCGCCTCCGCCACCACCTATATCAATTCCAAAAACTATAAAAAAAGAGGCAAAGGATGTTGGTAAACAAATGCCTCAAGGAGGAGATCAGCGTAAAGAAGAACTAGCAAAGGCTATGAAAGCACGAAGAGCAAAAATAGAAAAGCAAAACTCAGGAAGAGGAAGGTAATTATTATAGTATCATAATGGCTCTTTTTTCAAATTTTATCATAAAATGAGCTGTTAGTCTTTATGAAGATTTCTAAGAAGATTTAATTTTGGTTATTTTTTGCTGCAAATTATAAGGTTTCTTTGAAATAGGAGTAGCTATTCTTTCAAAAATCTTATTAATTTTCGCTAAAAAATACCTCAAAATAGCAAATCAATTAGAAATCTTCGTAGAGCCTAGCGAATTAGAACGATTTTACAATTTAATTGCAGTTTAGCCCAAATTTTATCTGCAGTATATATAGGATAGCCTGTAATTAATCCTAGGCTAATGCAAGCTCTGTCACCAAGAGATAAGCCAAATTGTTCTGTTTCTTTCTTTAAGCGTCCAATTTCTATAGCTTGATCAAAATCTAAGGCTACAATTTTATTTATGGCAGCTGAGATCATTTCTTTACTTTGAATAAAAGATATGTTCAATTTTTTATCTAGTTCAGCTACTATTTCTGCTATATTTACTGTAGACATAATAGATAACGGTAATAATTCTTCGACCTTGTCACTACCAGTTTCTAAGTTAAATAATGCAAGTAAAGCAGATGAATCTAAAATATATTTATTCATTATTAAATTCCTTTCTTCTTGATTCAATTAAAGAGTCAACTAATGATATGTTATCTTTATTTCTAGATTTTACTAATGCTTGAAATTCTTTAATTTTATTTTTTAGAGGAATCAATGTTAATTCTTTATCAAGTATTAGCATTAACTGATCTCCTGAAGCAAGATGTAATTGATCACGAATTTTTGCAGGAATATTTATCCTGCCATTTTCAGATATAGTAACTTTATATTCTAAGTGCATATTTTTAAAACGGTTAAAAATTGAATATATACCAAATATAAAATATTATAATTAAAACTACAATAGTAAAATAAATATAAAAGATTTCTATATTGAAATTATGCTGTAGTTGTTCCTATTTCAAAAAAATCTTATAATTTGTAGACACAAAGAGTAAAAATAGATTAAATTAATTTTCTTTCACATAGCCTAAATAGTTGGTATCATATGCTGTTGCCACAAAAAGAAAATATTATATGTCTAATTCAGCTTTTTTAGTTGCATTTTTTACAACGATTATCCGTTATTATGATTATGCTCTATTCGGTTTATCGGCTAGTATTCTTGCACAAAATTTCTTACCTAATATAGAGCAGGATAAACAACTACTTGGTTTTTTTGCTATTCTTAGTGCAGCCGTTATAGTACGACCTTTAGGGTCCTTAATTTTTGGATTTATCGGAGATAAATACGGGCGTACTAAATCTATCAAGATATCAATGTGCATGAGTAGCATTGCTACCGGATTAATTGCTATTACTCCTTCCTTTGAGATAATAGGTATTTTTGCTACGGTAATACTAACATTATGTCGAATGGTTTTTTTAGTAAGCCTTGCCGGAGAAGTTGACGGAATAAAGGTTTATGTAGCTGAAAAAACAGGAGATAATCAGAAAAATTTAAATATAGGAATAGTTTCATGTTGTAGCCAAATAGGTGCATTACTTGCAGCTATAGCTTATTATTACGCTAGTAATTCCGATATCCAATATTTATGGCGTTTTAATTTCTTTATTGGTGCAATATTTGGTTTATTTGCTATTTTGATGAGAAATTTTTTTAAAGAAAGTAGCGAGTTTTTAAGAACGTCATCAAAAAGTACCTTGCAGCAAATTATATGGAATAATAAACTATCCGTTATAATAGCATTACTAATAAACGGTGCTATTGGAGGAGTGTATCACTTTTTAGTAATTTTCTTAGGAGTTTTTTTAACAAAAATAGCTCTTATAAATCATCCTGAAATAAGATTTATGAATATAGCTCTTACTACTACCTATGGAATATCAGCTGTTTTTGCAGGGCTGTTTGCCGATAAAATCAACCCTTTAAGACAGATTACATGGGCTTTATTTGTCAGCATTATTGTTGCTTTAGGAATGCAAATAATGTTATACAAACAAATATTTAATATTCTATGTCCCGTTATATTAATAGGACTTGCAGCATTTTATGCAGTACCGCTACAAATTATTGTTCAATCCTTATTTAAGACTAATGTTAAAATGAGGCTTTATAGTCTATCACATTCTTTTGGAGGTATTATTCTATCCTCAACTACTCCTTTCTTTAGTATGTTGTTATGGCAAAATTTTAAGTCACTATCTCTCACTTTAAGCTTTTTCATATTTTTGCTTATAATATTAATGAGTACAGTGTTGGTTTTACGTAGGATGTCATCCTCACAACAGTAAAGTCTTGTTGCATGGCTTGAAAAACCTACTCAATGTCATCCCCGCGAAAGCGGGGATCTAGAAAAATAACTTCAATATTGATATATTTGACAAAATAAACACATAAAAAACTTGTTTTTTTATGTGTTTTACTGGAGTCCCGCCTCCGCGGAAATGACATAAACGAGCCATGCAACAAGACCCAAAAACAAGAATAAAATCAATTGCCTTATATATTTCTTCCGTCTTTACTGCAACCTGTAGGTTTTATGCTAGGACTACTTGAAGATTTGGAGCTTTGCTGTGCTTGTGTCCCAATTTGCTTCGCTTCTTTTGCTAAGTTTTCAAATTTGTCTTTTAAGTTTTTTGTATTGCCTTTTAGCTTTAAATCGTGAGTTATTTCGTTAATATTCAATTTTTCAGGAGTTGGATGATATATAGGCTCTTTAGATTGAGTATGTTTAGAATGTTCTATTGCAAATTTTGTACGAGGTCTTATTAGTTCATTCTCTTTTCCTATACCTTTCTGTTTTTCTTCCTCCCCTTTATCCTATCCCGCCGGTGATGTCCAGTATCTTGTTGTTTTACTATCAAAGCCTTTTTCAAATTTGTTTATTAAATTTTTGGTACTATTCTCTTTAATTTCTTTACCTAGATTTTCAAACTCAAAATTTTTCTGAGGAGTTATATAGTCAGATTGAGTATTTTCATGTTGTTTTTCTACAGTCTGTTTCTTTTCTTCTGTCCAGTATTTTTTGATTTTGCTGTCAGAGTCTGCTTCAAATTTTGCTATTCTATCTTTTATACCGGTAACTGCTCCTGTAGATATTTTAGGTTGATCTTTTGGGTTGATTGCTTAATATGTTTCGGAGATGTATTTTTAGATAATTCATAAGTCAAAGATTCTAAATTAGATAAATTCTTTTGAACTTTTTCTATATTGGAATTTAAATATTCTATTTCGGGTCCTTTATATTCCATTATATTTTTTAATGTGGTATTAATTTCTACAAAAGATGCTTTAATCTCTTTATTAAATTTATCATCATTATTACTTATCTTACTACAATTAGTAGAAATTTCTTGAAGTTTATCTAATATATCATTAATTCTCTCATCTTGTTGAGAAGCCATACTTGCTAAAAATTCACTTCTTCCTAAATTTCTATTAACATTATTTCAATATAGAGGTATGGTAGAGGCTTTAGTATAATCTTGTGGAAATTTATCGATCTCTTCTTTAAACCTCTTTAAGAACTTTATTGTATCATCGAATATAGGATGAGTATTCCAGGAAAGAGCAGGAGGAGTCGGTATTGCTTCCTGCATTGGATGAGTTATTGCCTCAACTTGTTTCGGGGATGTATCTTTAGATAGCTTTTCCTTTTGTAGCTCAGATATATAATCGTCTACTGCTTCTTTTAATTTATCTGAAACGGCACTATTTTGGGCAGGAGGCAGTATTCCGGTGTCATCCCACTCTAAATCAGTATCAGTAGTTAGCATTCCAATATCATCCTGCTCTAAAGCGATATTATCGCTTCTACGCTCCTCACGGGGATCAGTTAGCTTATAGTAATTTTTATTTAGTAAACGAGGAACACGTGAATTGTCGCTCTTTTCATATTCCTTAATTTCTTCAAATATACCTAGTGTCTTATAAATATTATCTATTTCTTCTTGAGTAAGTCTTTCATTGCTTACTTCTTTTTGTTGGATAGATTTTTGTAGTTCTTTTGTTACCGTTAACTTATAGTAGAGCTGCTTTTTCCAAATGTGGTAGATAATTCTTCTTGACTTGAGGCTATTCCTGAATCAATAGAAGAAGATCTAGAAACGGTATTAGATTGAGGATTAATATTTGCCTGTTGTACATAAGATTTGCCGGTATCTATTAATATTTTATCAGTGAATTGTGCTAGTTCATTGAATGAATTTTCTAGTTTTGCAAAAAATTCAGTTGAGGAAGAATGTACTATTACCGGTGATAACTTAGGTATAGAATCTTCAGGTATAGTTTCTAAAGAAGGAGAATATTTACCTGTTTCTTTTTGTAGTACCGATTCATTTTGCTTGATTAAATTTGATATAAATTTATTTGCTAATTCTTCAGATAATATATCAACCTTGTTATTGTTATTACTTCTGGCATATAAGACTAGAGCCTCCTTTATATTTTGCGAGATATTATCGTAACAACATCTTATATTGTAAATCTAATTCGCTTGAATTATTAGTATTACGGAAGTAATTTTTATTTACTGATATACTTTTGCTGAATATATTTTTAGAAGCTTCTATAAGTTCTTTTCCCCCTGTCTCTTCTTTATTTAACTTCTCAAATAAATTTTGTAAACCATCTGAAAAATCCCAGGCCTTATCAAGGTATAAAAATTTACTTCTTATAATCTCTTGCGCTTTTTGATTGGACGCTTGTTGCACTTTTTGTTTCTCTTGCATTACTCCTAGAATAATATTTTTATCTAATGAATTAATTACATCATAAAAATTTTTCATTTCATATAATTTTTCTCTAGGCTCTTTTATTTTTTGTAATCTCTCTCTTAATTCTTGAAATTTATCCCATTCATGTTGTTCAAGAAAAAATCCCTCTATTTTTGTATTTTTAGTATTAGTGCTTTCTCCGCTACTCAGGATTTTATTTCTAGCTGCCTGTAATCTAGATGGTTGATGAGCGTTGATATTATTAATCAAGCCTAAAATTTCTTTTGATGTCTTATTAAATTCTTCATTATTAGTTGGATTTTTGATTGTTTCTTGAACTGCTTCCCTTAACTTGATTATTTCTTCTTTAAGGCTAAGTTCTACTTTTTGTTGACCGTGTGTTATAGCTTGTTCGTTTTTTTGTGAGGTAAGTACTTTTTTATCTTGCTTTATATTTAAGCTCTTGTCCCCTACTTTCTGAACAACTTCTTCCATCAATTGCAATAGATTAATATTGCCCTTTATTTCTAGTTCTTGCTCATTAGTGATCGGTAATGAATTACTTAGTCTTAATAATGCTGAAAAATCTGAAGGGGATATTAGGACATCAAGTTGAGCCTTTGTTTTTCTACCTTTTCCGTCTTCCTTAAAGCCTTCAACTTTACCAATACTAATAGGTAGATTTTTTAAATAAATTTCTTTACTAGCACCCGGTATATTTTTATCATTTGTTACTTTGAAGTTAGCTTGTTGTTGAGAAACATACGGTCCCGGCGTTCTAGGGTCTATTTTGTTTATTAGAGCTGCTATAAAATTAGTTGTACGTGTTATAGCTAGTTTATCTGTTTCTAAAATATTATTTAAATTAGTATTTTTTATTAAATAAAGATTTCTTATTAGCCGGTCTAATTCATTCTTATGTTTCATAATTTCCCTCTATTAATAAAAATAAACCAAAATGTAATACCATTTATGTTCAATTAACAATACTAATAATTAGTATTAATTCAATATTTTAAATCTTGTTGCATTTGTGCTTCAATAATATAATTTTATCATTTATTTTATCGTCTCAATGAGTTTTTTAACTCCCTCGACTGATTTATCAAATAGTGCTTTTTCCTCTGCGGTTAACTGCAGTTCTATTACTTTTAGCACACCTTCTTTACCGATCATAATAGGCACTCCGACATATAAATCATGTACGCCGTACTCACCTTGTAAATGAGCGGCACAAGTTAGAATCTGACGTTTATCTTTTAAATATGACTCAAGCATTTCTATTGCTGAGGCTGCGGGAGCATAATAAGCAGAACCTGTTTTAAGTAATGCAACAATCTCACCGCCGCCGTTTCTAGTACGATCGATTATTTTTTCAATATTTTCATTACTTGATAAGCCCATTTTTATCAAGTCAGGTATTGGCACGCCTGATATTGTAGAATATCTTGCAAGAGGTACCATAGCATCGCCGTGACCGCCGAGAACCATGCTATTAACATTGCTAACCGATACTTTAAACTCTTCAGCAAGAAAAAGATTAAATCTTGATGAGTCAAGTACTCCTGCCATACCGATTACTTTATTGTGAGGCAATCCGCTTGCTTTAAGCATGACATATACCATAACATCAAGTGGATTGGTAATTACTATTACAAAGGCATCAGGAGCGTATTTTTTAACATTTGCTGCAACCGTTTTCATAATACCGGTGTTAATGCTAATTAAATCGTCTCTACTCATCCCTGGTTTTCTTGGTAAACCGGCAGTAATAATTATGGCATCAGATCCTTCAATATCTTTATAGTCGTTTGTGCCTTTTATTTTGATATCAGACCCGGCTATTGTACCGGCTTGCATGAGATCCAATGCTTTTCCTTGCGGTACTCCTTCAGTCACATCAAATAACACGATATCGCCGAGTTCTCTAAGGCTAATTAAGTGAGCAAGTGTACCACCTATGTTACCGCTACCTATTAATGAGATTTTTGGATTTTGTTTCATTACTCCCTCTACAAATATTAAATATGCCTATTACTATATTACAAATAGATTCAAGAAAAAAGAATTTTTAAATTATATTGTTAATTGGTTAATTCATAAAAATTAACCATTCACATTGACTTTATTAAAATAGATTAATATAATGTCGAGTCAACAATACCATGAAACATGGAATTTTAATAAAGTAACTAAAAAAATAATTATGCCTAAAATTGCTAAGTTAATAAATATTTTTAAATCTTGTATAGGAAAGGGGAGTAATGCAAAAGAATGTAAAACCGCTCCAGAAATGTTTCATGATTTACGCATTAGTATTAACAATAGTCTTAATAGTAAAACAGTAAAGACGTTAGTTTTGATACGGTAGATAGCCCAGAAAACAAAAGTACCCTACATTATATAATTGACTTAGCAGACCTTAAAGAGTTACTGCAAAAAATATACAAGATGAGAATGGTGATACTGCTTTAGAGGTTACAGGTAATTTTAAAAAAGCCAAAATGTTACTTGAATATGGTGCTACGGTGAATGACTATAAACAGATGATTGAAGTATTACATTACTGTGGTCGTAACTTAGTAGAAAACAAAATTATTCTTTCACTATTAATGCATAACAATGCTAATACTAATTTTACAAAAGCAAATTTAGTAAGACAATGTAAAGAACCGTATGAAGAGGCAGAGCGGTTAATAAAACAAATTGAAAAAATAGAGAGCTTAATATATCAAAGTAAAGAAGTAGAGACGTTAAGAATATATGTTGACGATTACAGAGCTTAAAAAATAAATATGAAAAAGCAAAGGATAGTAGCCAAGCTGTTTTAAAAATAATATTAGATTATATTAAAAATCAATAGAGTGATGGTTTAAAAGCTCAACTTGTTATTATTGTCAAAATCTAGGGTTAATCGAAAATTATTCGGAAGTAGATCAAGAAAATGCAGTATATAAGTGCTTGGATGAGGCTTTTGATTTGCTTGATCAAGGATTAATAGGAGAGGATGTTCAAAATACAGTAGTTTGATTCATAGCATCAAGCAATTTTTGAAAAGCACTGGTCATTTCTGTTCAGCATTGTATACATGGATCGTTTTATATCATTCCCGCGTAGGTGGAAATCTAGTAAAACCTATAAAAAATTTGTTTTTTAGGTTTATTTTTTTAATAAATACTTCTATATCGATATTTGAAGTTATTGTGCTAGATCCCCGCTTTCGGGCCTTGTTGCGTGGATCAGTTTTTCCGATGTCATCCCGCGACTTGATCGCGGGATCCAGTTAAAAATACTAGAATTATTAGTATTTTTTATTGTTTTTATGGATCCCGTGGTCAAGCCACGGGATGACACAGGGGATTTTACCGGTCTACGCAACAATATTGAGCTAGGAATGCATAGTACGCCTTTTCTGAGTCATGCAACAACGCCTACGTAGCTCATGAAGATTATAGGTATCAACGTAAGCAAGCCTTCGCAGGAATGGATATCCTTATCAACGTTGTATCATCTTATTATAATATTTTGATAAAACTTTCACGCCATATAGCCATAATAGACATACGATAATAAAACTAAACATCAATAAACCGGCTATGTCGTTATGTATGGCGTTCGGGAAAATACTAAAGGATATGAATTGAATAATAGCACCTATTGATTTACCGATTTTAGCACCCATAACATCAACTGCAGCTTTACCTTTGGTCTTCATTTCACTATCGAGCGGAATATATACCATTTCTTTAGTAGCATCAAAAAGTGAATATTTTACGGATTTAGAAAGTACATGCCAAAGTCCGCCGATAAAAACTATAACGACAAGCGGTGCACTATAGCCGAGAGTATTTACGATATTTCCTAGGTGATTTTCAAAAACCGTGAATGAAAAGAACATAACACCTGCTCCAAACATCATAAGCGGTGTTATAATAGCTCCCCAAAACCAGCCGCATATTCTAATTAAACTACTGCCTAAAAACGCACTAACTAACGTGAGTATTCCCGTCCAAAAAAACACTTTACCGTGATAGGCTATAAAATCCTTTGTAGCGGGATAGAGTTGCTTTACTTTGGACATCCATAATCCTTCTATTAGGCTAATACTCATAGAATAGGACATTACAAGAAGACAAATAAAACCGAGATATCTAGAAGTTAATATTACTTTTGCACTGTCGACCAAGCTTAATTTTAATATATCCGTTCTTTGGTTTTTAAATTTAATATTTTTGTCAGCTTCTACGACTGATTTATCAATAAGTTTATGAAGAGCTAGACAAATTAATCCGGATATTAAAATAACCGTAATAAATGATTTTAAAAGAATTTCATTTGTATCGTTTAGATGAGAAAATAAAGGTAATAAGAAATGCTCACTCTTAGCAAAATAAATAATTACGGTTCCTGAGATGAGTAAATTAGTTTGTCCGAATAAAGTAAAAAATGAGTAAAATCTTGGTGCTTCTTCGACTTTAGTAATTTTATTTGCAAGCTGCCAATATAAAAGAGTAAAGACTATAACCGGCCATAACTCTCCCATAATATAAAATAATACCAAACTCCACTGTCCCCAAATTATTAAAAACCATTTTAAGTGAGGAAGAACAGTGATATAGTGCTTAATTAATTCGGGATCGGGATGAAAAAACTCTCTGTACGGAAATAAAATAAAACCAAAAATTGCGAAGAAAAATAAAAAAGTACCGGTAATTATCCTAAAAACTTGCTCTGTTGTCATAATATTACAGAGTTTAGAATAAAAAATAACAAATAAAATTCCCATCGGCATTTCGCCCCAAAGTTTGATAAAACTCAATACTTCCGAGCTAATTAAGGTAACAACAAAACTATCTTTAATACTACGAACTAAGTTTTGATTAAGTAGAATAAAAAACATTAGTAAAGCCATCGGGATGAACTTGGTTAATTCATACGATCTAATCGGCCATACTATATGCCTAAATTTACTGTTTCTGGCTTTATTCCAAATTGTGAAATTAGAATCCACGCTATCCATTGATTTACTATGAGCTTATTTTTTTAGTACCGGATAGTTTTTAAAAATGTTATGTTTTTGCAATGCTTAGAGCTTTATAGGTCATTCCCGCATATGCGGGAATGACCTCAAACGCTTTTTAGACACTGTCCGGCTATATTATTTTTTATGCACCCTAGACTATAATAAAAACTATGTCAAGATTTTTTAAAATAGTCTCATATATTGTTGTTAATTACATTTGTTATACTCAATCGCTGCTTTAATAAACTGAATAAATAACGGATGAGCTTCAAAAGGTTTAGATTTAAATTCCGGATGAAATTGTACTCCTACGAACCAACGCAGTAGCGGTATTTCAATTATTTCTACAATCTCTTCATCTTTTGAAAAACCGCTAAATACTATTCCGTGTTTTTCAAAAATATTTTGAAATTCATTATTAAATTTATATCTATGACGATGTCTCTCATTTATTTCAAGGCTTTTATAAGCATTAGCTGCAATGGTATTTGCGACCAAACTACAAGGATAAGAGCCGAGCCTCATAGTCTTTTTTACATTTTCAATTGTTATTTTTGAGTCTTCACAGTTTTTATTTATTTTCTCGATAATTTTTGTACCGTCTACTTTAAATTCTTCCGTTACTGCATCTTTAATACCGATTAAATTCTGAGCTATTTCGATCGTCGCAAGTTGCATACCGAAACATATTCCAAAAAAAGGTATGTTATTAGTACGGGCATATTTTATTGCTATAATTTTTCCTGTAGTTGCCCGTTCTCCAAATCCACCTGGTACTAAAATCCCATCTATATCTAATAATTTTTTATTAATATTCTCTTCAGTTAGATTTTCAGCATTTATCCATACTAAATCAATTTTGCATTTGTAATAAATACCTGCATGATCAAGTGCCTCGATTACTGATTTATAAGCATCTTTTAATTTATGATATTTAGCTATTATAGCGATTCTTACTTTTGAATCAGAATCTTTTAGCCTATTAATTATATCATGCCATTTATCTAATTTAGATGGCATGATATTAATATTAAAAAATTTTAATACTTTATTATCAAGACCTGAATTATGATATGCAATCGGTACTAAATATATATTTTTTTGATCTATTGCCGTAACAACATACTCAGATTCTATATTACACAATAAAGATATTTTATCTATTTCGCCTTTTGAAATGTTACGTTCTGCACGACACACTAGTATATTAGGTGAAATACCTATAGCGCGTAATGCTTTAACTGAGTGTTGGGTAGGTTTTATTTTTAATTCACGGGCGGTTTTAACATAAGGTAATAATGTTAAATGAATAAATAAACAATTTGCGCTTTTTAATTTGTTACCAATTTGCCTTATAGCTTCAAAAAACGGTAGACCTTCAATATCACCGACTGTACCGCCTATTTCACAAATAATAAAATCAAAACCCTTGGTGTTTGAAAGTATAAAATCTTTTATTATATTTGTAACATGCGGGATGACTTGAACAGTAACGCCGGCGTAATTTCCTAAACGTTCATCTTTAAGTAATTTTGAGTATATCGCACCTGTTGTGATGCTATCAAATTTGCATGCGGAAACTCCGGTAAAACGTTCATAATGTCCAAGATCTAGATCGGTTTCTGCTCCGTCATCGGTTACATATACCTCACCATGTTCGTGAGGATTCATAGTTCCCGGGTCAATGTTAAGATAAGGGTCTAGTTTTCGTACACTTACTCTAAAACCTTTCGCTTGCAATAGCATAGCAAGAGATGCTGCCGTTAGACCTTTACCGAGTGATGAAACAACGCCGCCGGTAACAAAAATGAAATGTACCATTATTATAAACCTGGTTTACTAATATTTTCGTAAAATTTTACTGCTTTTTTTAAGTCTTCTTCCGTATCTACGGAAATAGGAACATTCTCAACTAAACATGTACCTATAGTCATGCCGTTTTCAAGGGCACGTAATTGTTCTAAACGTTCTGTTTTTTCTAAAAAAGTTGGCTTAAGAGATACAAATTTTTCTAAAGCGTTTTTGCGGAAACCATACATGCCTACATGATATAAAAATTCCTCTGCACCGTTTGGAATAAGACTACGCGAAAAATACAATGCTGTCCCCGCCGAGTCAACCGCTACGGTAACATTACTACTAGCTTTCACTGATTCCCTATCTACTTTTACTATCGGTGTAACAATATCGTATTTGCTGTTTTTTAAATATTCTATAATTTTCAAAATAGAGCTAGGTTCAATGAAAGGCATATCTCCCTGTACATTAACTATGTAATTAATGTTTTGATTATTTGGAATTAATTTAAAAGCTTCATAAGTACGATCAGTACCGGTTGGGATAGCACTATCCGTGAATATTACTTTTCCTCCGACTTTTGTAATAACTCTTGCTATCTCTTCCGAGTCGGTCGCAACATATGTATGCTCAAGGCTCGCTTGATTTACTTGTTTGAATACCCGCTCGATTAAAGTTATAGAGCCGATAAGCTGCAGCGGTTTTTGTTTAAGCCTAGTTGAACTTAGCCTTGAGGGGATAATTATAGCCACGTCCTGATGCCGCATAAACTTCCTAAGTTTAAATTAAAAAATAATTGTTGACAGATTAGCCTTTTTCGGCGATAAAGTAAAACATAATTTTTGAATATATGCAATATATTTAAGAGCTCGTAGCTCAGTCGGTAGAGCATTTGACTTTTAATCAAAGGGTCCCGGGTTCAAATCCCGGCGAGCTCACCATACTTCTACACTGTGGGTTTGTAGCTCAGCTGGTTAGAGCACACGCCTGATAAGCGTGAGGTCGGAAGTTCAAGTCTTCTCAAACCCACCATTCAATCCGCTACAACAATAAAATCTGTATTATCATAATTATAAATCAAGGTGATCATTTATTAATATTGCTAAGTTAGGATGATATTGTCAAGCTAAGGTTTAGATTATGAAAAAATACAAATTTACTGAAAAAGAACAAGACATACTAGATTATTTTGAACAAGATGAGCTTTTAGAGTTGCCTAAAAAAGAACTAGAGAGCCAAAAAATATAGCTAAAATTGCCGCAGCTAATTTTTTTAAAAAATCGGAAAGAATTAATATTAGATTGCCGTTATACGATTTAAATCATATAAAAAGAATTGCAGCACAAGAAAGAATGTCTTATCAAACTCTTATTGCTAGTGTTTTACACAAATACGCGTCCGGATATTTAAAATTAGATAAACTGAGTTAATCAATACTTTTTTTATATAAATAACATTTTTTCTCAATGAGTCTTTTTAGAGGTAGAAAAAGGTTAGAGGGTAAATTATCAAGAGCAAACCACTACCAGCTCTCTACTTTATGAGCCTCAAGATGCTGTAATTCATGCTCATTTAAACAATGAGCTTTAAGGCAAATCAAGATGTAATACTTTTGTTCTTTTTCAAAAATATCGTTAGTCACCGCTATCAATTTGTGGATTTTCAATGATCAGATTTGTTTCTTCTAAAACTTCACGGATAGCACATTCTTCAAATGTTTCTCCAAATTCTAAATGTCCACCGACAGGAGCATAACTAGACTCACCATGGGAACTAATATGTTTACCTAATAAAATTTCATTCCTATTATTCAAAGATTAAAATACCAAAGATTAAAATACCGATACCGATGCGTAGGTGGTTAGTCATATCTAACTATTAACTCTGGATTGACTTATTAATATCGTATGTTAGCTTCTAAAGCAAATAAAAAAATATTGCTTATTTAAATACCGTGAGCTATTTGTAGATTATATCTAATATTTACCTGTAGTTATGAATTCTACCAATCAATTACAAAATAATAGCTTAACTAATTCTTGGCTTAAGCTTGGTATTTTATCCTTGGGATTTGCGGGTTTATATTCAATTATTTTGGTGGTACTACGTACCCCGCAATTATCAAGCTTTTTCCCAAATCCTCATATTTTCAAATCTGCTTTAATTATTCATGTTAATTTATCGGTATTGATTTGGTTATTGTCCGTTACGGCTAGTGTTTGGGGGGGTGAAACGTCATTGCGAGGAGAGGCAAAGCCTCGACGCGGCAATCTCATGAAACAATACAAAATTTCTGAGATTACCACGCTCTCTAAGTTCGCTTGCAATGACGTGTTTCGCCTTTACCCCAAACTTGCTTTTCTAGCTACTCTTCTAATCGCCATCTCTCCAATAGCCGGGCATAATCCGGTGATGAATAATTATATACCGATGCTTGAAAATATCATATTTATTGGGGGGTTAAGCTTATTTGGTGTTACGTTGCTATTGTACGCTATAAATATTTTATATTTCTTCGATTGGACGAACTTAAATAGTCTAGTTAATTTTACCGTATTATCGACTATTATAATGTTTATTTTAAGCTTTGTTTGTTTTGGATGGTCTTATAATGGCTTGCAAAACATCATTCAAATTATTCCAATCGAGATAGAATTTTATTATGAATTACTTTTTTGGAGCGGAGGTCATTTACTGCAATTTATATATACTCAAATATTAATATTTATTTGGGTTAGTTTATTTAGAGAGTTAATAGCTAGAGAAGTGAAATGTCAAAAATTCTATCTTTTCTTACTTTATTTAAATTTTATTTTCGGAATTCTTACACTTTTCGGTCATATATTTTATGATATTATCGATGGAGCCTTCAAAGTATTCTATACAAATCATATGAAATATCTAGGCGGCATTGCTCCTGTTTTATGTTTAATAGGTATGGGGGTTGAGTTGGTGTGGGTATTTGTCATCCCGCGGGATGACACGGTTACAATAAATGACAGAGTAATCAAAACCATCTTACTTTGCTCTATTACTTTATTCTTACTTGGCGGGCTTATAGCAATGAATATCACAGGTATAAATGTAGCAATTCCTGCTCATTATCACGGGTCTATAGTAGGGATTAGCATTGCTTGTATGGGGTGTAGTTATTTGGGTATTGGGAGGTATCAACGTCATTGTGAGCGACTAAAAAGAGCGTGGCAATCTCATGAGGTAATACAAAAACTCCCTAGATTACCGCGTCGGCACTTCGTGCCTCCTCGCAATGACAATATTATTAATTTTACATTTTACCTCCTAACATTCGGGCAGATTCTGCACATACTAGGTCTAGCATTCGCCGGTGGTTACGGTGTTATGCGGAAAGACCCAAATAGTGTAATGCCGATTTCAGCTAAGCTATTAATGGGAATGATGGGCGGAGGAGGGGTTATTGCTATAGTAGGCGGCTTGATGTTTGTATATATTTGTGTTAAAGTAATGTTTTTTAAAAGTATAAAACTAGCACATGAGTAAACCAACTAGAGAAGAAGCTAAAGAGGCAGTAAGAACGTTACTAAAATTCATTGGTGAAGATCCAAGCAGAGAAGGGTTGCTTAAAACGCCTGATAGAGTAGTTAATAGCTACGCAGAAATATTTTCCGGTTATGGAAAGGATGTAGCAGAAATATTAAATACCAAGTTTTATGAAACTTGTAATTTTCGAGATTTTATCTTACTGAATATAAAATTTACCTCTTTCTGTGAACATCATATATTACCTTTTAACGGTACAGTAGATATAGCTTATGTTCCTGATAATTGTATTGTCGGCATAAGTAAGCTAGCACGAATAGTAAATATTTTTGCTAGAAGACTACAAATCCAAGAAAAAATGACGGTACAGATAGCAGAAAGCGTGCAGGAGAATTTAAAGCCGCTTGGCGTTGCCGTTAAGATTTCTGCCGTACATAGCTGTATGTCAATGCGTGGCGTAATGCAAGATAATAGCGTTATGAATACCATGCATTATACGGGTATATTTGCCGAACAGCAGAAATATCGTCATGAGTTTTTAAACCTTACTGCTAAAAGGTGATACGTTATTAATATCATTTCTGCGGAAGCGGGAATCCAGTCATTTTGTCATACCGCGAATTGATCGCGGTATCCAGAAAAAAATTTAAAAAAACTGGATCTCGTGGTCAAGCCACGGGATAACCAAATAAATGATTATAAATATAGCAAGAAAGTAAATAAAATATGTTATTATCAAAATATTTTTTACCTGTGTTAAAGGAAGAGCCAAGTGAAGCTCAAGTAACTTCGCATAAATTAATGCTTAGAAGCGGAATGATTAGGCAGCAAGCAGCAGGGATTTATACTTGGCTTCCGCTTGGCTTAAAAGTATTGAAGAATATCGAGAATATAGTACGCTTAAATATGAATAAAGCGGGAGCTTTGGAAGTGCTAATGCCTTGCATTCAGCCGGCACATTTATGGATGGAATCGGGACGTTTTGATAATTACGGTAAAGAAATGCTGAAATTTCAAGATCGCCACGATAATACTTTACTATTCGGTCCTACTAACGAAGATATGATTACGGATATTTTTCGTCATAATATTAAGTCATATAAGGATTTGCCGAAAAATCTTTATCATATCCAATGGAAATTTCGTGATGAGATTAGACCTCGTTTTGGTGTTATGAGAGGACGAGAGTTTTTAATGAAAGATGCTTATTCTTTTGATATAAATGAAGAAAATGCCGTTAAAACCTATAATCAAATGTATAAGGCTTATATCAATGCTTTCAGGGATTTAGGCGTGTTTGCTATCCCTGTTATTGCCGATAACGGTCCGATCGGTGGCAATTTAAGCCATGAGTTTCATATAATCGCTGAAACTGGTGAAAGTACTATTTATTACGATAAAAAATTTAAGACATTAAAAGATAATCCTGATATCGATGTAGAGGAAATTAAAAGTTGGTACGCAGCAGCTGAAGAAAAATATGAAGTAAATAAATTACCTATATCTGAACAAGAAATAACCAGCAGTAAAGGAATAGAAGTCGGGCATATTTTTTATATAGGTTCAAAATATTCGGTTAATATGAATGCACTTATTAATGATGAGTATGGTAAACTAACTCCTATAGAAATGAGTTCTTACGGCATAGGCATTTCAAGGTTAGTTGCTGCTATCATAGAAGCAAATTGCGATGAGAAAGGTATCATATGGCCTTCTAGCGTTGCTCCTTTCAAAGTTTCTCTAATTAATTTAAATATTCATGATAGTAAATGTGTAGAGCTTGCGGAAATGGCTTATAAAGAGCTATCAGATAAAAATATAGAAGTGTTATATGACGATACCGAAGCACGTCCAGGCAGTAAATTTGCAACGCATGATCTTATAGGCTCACCTCATCAAATTATAATTGGTCCTAAAAAAGCCGCAAATAATATTGTTGAATTAAAAGATCGTAAAAGTGGTGTTATAGAAGATATTGAGGTAGGTAGTCTAATGAGTGTATTGTAAAATAAAAAGATATACGTCATTACGAGAAAATTGCATAGCAATTGATGAGGCAATCTCAGGAGTTTATTATTATTTCATGAGATTGCCACGCAGTCTACGGCTGTTCGCAATGACGATTTTGGAGTCATGCAATAAGGCTAATACCCTAAATATAGCAAAAATATTCTTCGTAGGCAATGATAGTATCATATAATGAATAGTAAACCGTCTTTTTAAATAACTAATAAAATCTTGGAGTTATCACAAGATATTTCTTATGAGTTTGGTATTTTAGCCGGTAGCAAGCTTTACTCTCAACCTATAAAACTTAGAAAAAATAATCAAATTAAAACCATCCATTCTTCTTTAGCAATTGAAGGAAATAGTTTAAGCGTAGAGCAGATAACCGATATAATAAAAGGCAAGCGTGTACTCGCACCTGAAAAAGATATTGTAGAAGTAAAAAATGCTATAAAACTATACAATAATCTGACTATATTTAATCCCTTCAAAATTGAATCATTATTAAAAGCACATGGGATATTAATGCAAGGATTAGTAGAAGATAACGGAAAGTGGCGTAAAGGTAATGCCGCTATATTTAAAGGCACAGAGATTATATATTTTGCCCCTACGGTACGCCGTGTATCTTTATTAATGCAGGATTTATTTGAGTTTATAGCACAAGATAAGCAAATTTCTGGAATAGTTAAAGCTTGTATATTTCATTATGAGTTTGAATTTATCCATCCTTTTTCAGACGGTAAAGGACGAATCGGTAGATTATGGCAACAATTATTACTAATGCAAGCTAATAAAATTTTTGAGTATATTTCCGTTGAAAGTTTGATAAGGAATAATCAAAGTGAATATTATAGTGTTTTAAGTAAGTGTGATAAGCTTGGTGAATCGACCTTATTTATCGAGTTTATGCTTGATAAAATAGTTGCAGCATTAAGATTATATAGTAATAATATTACATATGAGGCAAATACGCCTTTATCTAGAATGGAATTTGCTAAGGTTAATTTAATAGATCAATGGTTTTCTAGAAAAGATTATATTACTGTACATAAAAATATTTCTACGGCAACGGCTAGTAGAGATTTGTTATATGGTTTAGAGCGTAAACTTTTAATAAGTAAAGGGGATAAGAATCAAACTTATTATAAGTTTGTGTAGTTTTTTATGTAATTCCCGCTTTCGTGTATTAGTGTTAACTTAAGAGGAGAAAAAACCTCTTATGCCATTTCCGCGAAAGCCGGAATCCAGTACTTTAAAGCTTTTTAAAAGCTCGATTTATCTTGCTTTACCCCTAGATTTCTGCTTTCGCAGGAATAACATCATATCACTGATTCAAAAAGAGATTAACATGAAAAATTTTATAAAATATTTGTTTTTTACCGGTCTATATATAGTAGTGACGATAATAGTTGCTTATATGGTTTTGGCTCAAACTATTCCTAA
This sequence comes from Rickettsia honei RB, assembly GCF_000263055.1. Lineage (NCBI taxonomy): Bacteria > Pseudomonadati > Pseudomonadota > Alphaproteobacteria > Rickettsiales > Rickettsiaceae > Rickettsia > Rickettsia honei. The sequence continues at coordinate 148,393 of NZ_AJTT01000001.1, forward strand.
TGATGGGCAGTGTCATATGATGGATAGACCGTTTGTTATTCATTACATCTTAGCAGCAATTATTACCGCTTTACCGACACTAATTTTAATATATAGTAAAAAGAAAAAGTAAATATATGATCGGTAAATTAAGTGGTAAAGTTGATTCCCAAGGCGATGATTACGTTATAATTGACGTAAACGGGGTAGGGTACTTAGTCTATGCTTCAGGTAAAACTTTAGGTAAACTTGCTGAAGGGGAGTTTTATAAACTATTTATCGAAACCCATGTTAGAGAGGAACATATTCATCTTTACGGTTTTTTGACTCTAGAAGAGAAGATTTTTTTTAATTTACTACAATCAGTAAACGGTATAGGTACAAGAATGGCTTTATTTATCTTATCAAGCCTTACGCCTTCAGATATTCAAATTGCTGTAAATAATGAAGATAAAAATATATTTAAAGCAATATCCGGAGTAGGGGCTAAACTTGCTGAACGTATAGTGCTAGAGCTGAAAGGTAAAGTAGCGAAAATATCAAGCGGTTCAGCTATTATTAAAGAGAGCTTAAATATTAAGAATATCACACCCGTTGCAAGTAATGAAGTAATAAAAGCTCTAGTAAATCTAGGATTTTCTAGATTTGAAGCTCAAAACGCTGTTCAAGGCATCATTACCCAAAATCCCGAAATCTCTATTGATGAATTAATCAAAACAGCCCTGAAAAATCGAAATTCTAATTTTTAGTTGATAAAGTAGCAGTTATTTTATATTAATTTTAATTACTAAAATTAATAGGTAAAATATATGTCCAAGTTAATAGAATATTTAGGAAAAATACAGGCTGAAGAAATATTAAAAGAGCTATAGAAAGACCCTGCTACTTTAAGTATTACCGAGGTTAATTTTGTACCACAATCACCGGTATTTGCAGCTGCTGGATACTCTAAAATTCCTGAAGATGCTTTTTAAAATGGGTTATTTAATGCTTTACAAGGAGACACTACTATAACGTATTTAAGCACTGATAGTTTTGCGTGGAGTTTAAAATCAATAAAGTTATTTGCTGAATTTTTTAAAGATCCGCTATGCCGCATTACCGACATTAGTTTTATAAATGTTTTGAATAATGTTAATAAGATAGATGTTCTTTTAGATACCTTAAGAGTAAACGAAACAAAAATAAGCGATTTAGATATAAGTGGGATATTTTTTGATAATAATGTTCCTGCCTGATCCTCATTTGTTAAAAATACTAAACTTGCCGGATTGAATTTTTCATTAAGTACAGAAGTAAGCGAGGAATCAAAGAAAGCCTTATCGGATGCTATATAAAAGAGAATAAAAGCTTAATTGGATGTAATATTTTAGGTTATAAGATAGGAATGAAATCTCAAGATAGACAAGAATTGGACGCACAAATTACAGAAATAACTGATGAAAATAACCTTACTCTAAAAGATGTAGCAGAAGTTTTGAAAAATTATTATGAAAATCCTAATATAATATTATCAAATGAGATATTTGGCCATTATTTCAAGTTATATAAAGGATTAAATCAAAATTACCTTAAAGAAGAATTACAAAACTTAGGCGTCACTGATACAGACAAATTTTTTGAAACCGTAGATAAACTTAGAGAAGGGGTCACTAGTTTCTATGAAGAGGGCTAATATAAAAGTCTAAAATAATTTATAGCATAAAACTATTTTTTGGCTATTATTAGTCATTATATTCGATTTAAAATAATGACTAATATATTATCACCTGAAAAAAGTGAAAATGATCAAGAATTGCCAATAAGGCCGTCATATTTGCAAGAATTTGTCGGTCAACAGCAGATTAAAGAAAATCTTTCGGTATTTATTAAGGCTGCAAAATCTCGAAATGAGCATCTTGATCATACTTTATTTTACGGTCCGCCCGGGCTTGGTAAAACTACGCTTGCTAAAATTATCTCTAACGAAATCGGCGGTAATTTTAAATCCACCTCCGGTCCTGCTATACTTAAGGTAGCTGATCTTGCTGCTATTCTTACCAATCTTGAAAAGAACGATGTATTATTTATTGATGAAATCCACCGCTTAAATACTGCGGTTGAAGAGGTTTTATATCCTGCTATGGAAGATTTTGAGCTTGATATAATTATCGGTGAAGGATCTGCCGCAAGGTCAGTGAAAATAACCTTGCCGAAATTTACCTTAATCGGTGCTACCACACGCCTCGGGCTGCTTAGTAATCCTTTGCGTGATAGGTTCGGTATCCCTATGCGGCTAAATTTTTATAATACCGAGGAATTGAAGAAAGTTCTAAATAGAGCAAGTAAACTACTTGATATTGATTTGACCGATTCGGGTTCTGAAGAAATAGCTAAAAGAAGTAGAGGAACGCCAAGAATTGCATTAAGATTGCTTCGTCGTATAAGAGATTTTGCAGCAGTTGACGGTAAATCAAGAGTAGATAAGGAAATCTCTGATTTTGGGTTAAATCGTTTGGAAGTTGATCGCATAGGACTTGATAGCAATGATTATCGTTATCTAAAATTCATAGCGGATAATTATAACGGCGGTCCTGTCGGAATTGAAACGATTGCAGCTGCCTTATCTGAACAACGTGATGCACTTGAAGAAACCATAGAGCCTTATCTTATACAGATAGGTTTACTACAAAGAACTCCTAGAGGTAGGGTAATCACGATTACCGCTTTTGAGCATTTGAAAATGCCTGTACCGAATCAATCACATCATCAATTTAATATTTTTAACGAGAATGAATAATAATTTAAATGATAACTACACAGCTGCAGATGTTATAAAAAGGCTGATAAAAGATCATGTTAAACCTTACGCAAATAAAATATATTTTTCGATATTTTGTATGGTTGTTGCAGCACTTTGTACGGCAGTGATCGTACATGCGGCTAGACCTATTATTGATAAGGTTTTTTTAACGCATGATAAGAAAATGCTTATAATAATGCCTATAGTGCTTACTGTAACTTTTGTTATAAAAGGAATTTCAGAGTATTATCAGAATTATCTAATAAAATTTGTTGGGCAGAGGGTACTAAACGATTTACAGATAAAAATGTATGAGCATTTGTTATTTGCCGATATTTCTTTTATTCAAAACCAATCTTCAGGACGTTTAATATCTCGTTTTACTAATGATATTTCTTTGATGCGTGGAGCTGTTTCTAACTTACTTGTCGGATGTGCTAAACATTTCCTAACTGTAGTATGTTTAATAGCAACAATGTTTCATTTAGAACCGCTATTATCTTGTGTAGTTTTTCTTGTTTTCCCTTTAGCTGTTTATCCGGTGCAAAGGATGGGTAGAAAGATAAGAAGAATATTTGCACAGTCACAAGAAGAGCTTGGGCATTATACCTCTCGGCTTGATGAAACATTTCAGTCAATTAAGATTATTAAATCTTTTGTAGGCGAACAAATAGAAAGTAATAGAGCATCGTTGATTATTAATAATATTTTAGAGTTCTACAAAAAAACATCTAAGCTAGATGCGATGGTTTCACCGATTATGGAGGGTTTAAGCGGTCTTGCAGTTGGAGGGATGGTATGGTATGGAGGTAATCTAGTCCTGGAGGGGAAAAGTACGCCAGGGGCTCTTTTTGCTTTTTTGGCTTCTTTTGCAGCGGCTTATAGACCGTTTAAAAGTTTGGTATCGTTAAATATTAATTTGCAAGAAGGAATAGCAGCAGCTAAGAGGGTATTTAGTATTTTGGATACCGAGCCTCTTATTAAAGATCATGAAGATTCTAAAGACGTAGATTTATATAATCCACAAATTACTTTTGAAAAACTAGCTTTAAGGTTTGAGAGTAAAATAGCTATAAAATATATAGATTTAAGGCTAGAGCCTCATAAAATTATTGCGTTTGTCGGGCGTTCAGGTAGTGCTAAGACTTCGCTTAGTAATTTATTAGTGCGTTTTTATGATCCAAATGAAGGAAGAATTTTAATTAATAATCATGATATTAAAGATATTAAGCTTACTTCACTTAGAGGTCAGATTTCCTTAGTTACTCAAGATACTCATTTATTTGATACAAGCGTTGCAGAAAATATAGCATACGGTCAGGAAAACGCTACAAGAGAAGAAATAATTAGAGCAGCAAAATATGCCGATGCTCATGAGTTTATTATGCATCTGCCGAATGGTTACGACACGCAGATAGGGGGGCAGGGGACGACTCTTTCAGGCGGTCAGCGTCAGCGTTTATCTATTGCTAGAGCTTTCTTAAAAGATGCCCCTATTTTAATTTGGGATGAAGCAACAAGCAGCTTAGACCAAGCTTCCGAACAGAAAATTCTAGAATCGTTAAAGAAATTACGCCAAGGAAAAACCACTTTAATTATTACGCATCGTTTAAGCAGTATTACCGATCTTGATAATATTATCGTCATGAAAAACGGTGAGATTTGTGAACAAGGAACTCATACACAATTGCTTAAGAATAAAGATGAATATTATAGGTTGTATAATAAGGAGTTAAGAGAAAATGGTTGATTTATAAAGTAAATAGCTTATATTTATTAATTATTATTGCAACACTAATATTTTCGTCATTGCGAGGAAAAATTGAAAATTTTGACGAAGCAATCCAGTAAAAAATGCATAGCATTTTTTTATTATTTTCCTAGATTGTCACGTTGGGACTATGCCCCTCCTCGCAATGACGATTTAATGAAATATCACAATGCGCATTACCAAGATTTTTAAAGACTATCGATTATTTGAAATATTTATTTTAGGAATAGTTAGCGGTATGCCGCTGGTTATAATTTTTTCTACTCTTGCGGTATGGTTAAAAGAATCCGGTATAGATATCGCCGTTATTACTACTTTTGCGGTTGCAAGGTTATCGTATTCGTTAAAAGTATTTTGGTCGCCTCTAGTCGACAATTTTAAAATACCTTTTTTAAGTAGGTGGGGACATCGCAAAAGCTGGCTTATATTATGTAGCTCTTTAATGGCTTTAGTACTAATTGCTATGAGCAAGGAAAATCCTGAAGTTTCTTTAACTTCTTTCTATTTTTTGACTATATTATTAGGCTTTTTATCTAGCACGTTTGATATTGCCGTTGATGCGTTGCGTATAGATAAGTTTGATCAAGAAACACAAAGCATAGCTAGTGCAACCGCTGTATTCGGTTATCGAATCGGTATGCTTATTACAGGGGCAGGTGCTTTGTACCTTGCAGAAATAACTGGAAATAATTGGCAACTAACTTTCTGTGTTATAGCTATAATATTTGTCGTTGCAACGATATTTATAATAACCGTAAACGAAAAAGAATTAGTAAGAGAAAAAATTAATATTATTTCCATTACTTCATGGATTTCTACAGTAATTAATCCTTTCAAGGATTTTTTCAAAAGAGAATTTGCTGCAACTATTTTACTTGCGGTAATATTTTTTAAATTAGGCGATGCTATGCTTGGAGCGGTTGCCTCACCTTTTTATATAGAGCTTGGTTATACAAAAGGCGAAATAGCAATAATAGCTAAACTTTATGGATTGATTGCAACCTTAGTCGGCGGTTTTGTCGGTGGTATTGTAATGTATAGGGTGGGGAATTTTAAAGGTTTGATTATTACCGGTATTGCCCAAAGCTTAACGCATTTTGCATTTATTTGGCTTAATCATCAGCCTCCTTCTTTTGAAGCTTTATTAATTGCTATTACTATAGAGAATTTTGCTGCCGCTATGGGTGCTACTGCTTTAGTCGGATATATAGGTAATTTATGTAATAAAAAATATTCCGCAACACAATATGCTTTACTTAGTAGTGCTAGTAGTTTATGTAACAATACTGTCACTATTTATGCTGGAAAACTCGTAAATATGATGGGCTGGGACGGTTTTTTCCTCTTTACTATAATTTTAGCCTTGCCTGCTTTGTTTATATTAATGTATCTTAATAAAAAGGTTAATGTGTAGTGAGTATTATTTTCATTGTCATTGCGAGCGACCGTAGGAAGCGTGACAATCTAGGAAAATAATAAAAAAATGCTATGCATTTTTTACTGGATTGCTTCGTCAAAATTTTCAATTTTTCCTCGCAATGACGAAAAATCACACTTGGTTTAATTTAAATAATATTTTATTTATTTAAAATGTTTAGGAAATTTTTATTACCTTATATTTTTGTCGTAACATTTTTTTTTGCGCCTATAAGCGAAGCAAAAAAAGCCGTAAAAAATACCCCTAAACCTCCTGTTCAAACTAGTTTAGTAATTGATGCAAAAAGCGGTAAAGTGTTGCAGGCCCATAATTCACAAATTCGTATTTACCCCGCTTCTTTAACTAAGCTAATGACCCTATACTTAATGTTTGAAGCAATTGAAGCCGGTAAGTTACCTTTAGATAAAAAATTACTTGTATCAGCAAAAGCTTCAAAAATGCCACCGTGTAAGCTGGGTTTAAAAGCAGGGGAAACTATAACCGTTCGAGAGGCAATTAATGGATTAATTATAAAATCTGCTAATGATGCTGCTGTAACGGTTGCTGAGGGCATGAAAGGTTCAGAGAAAGCTTTTGCTCATTTAATGAATGTTAAAGCTAAACAGCTCGGTATGAAGAATACCTATTTTAAAAATGCTTCAGGTTGGCATGACCCATTGCAGCAAACTACCGCAAGAGATATGGCTAAACTTGCTATGGCTTTGAAGAGAGATTATCCTAAATTTTATCCGTTATTTGCTAAAACCAGCTTTGTATTTCGTGGAAACGTAGTAAACGGACATAATAGGGTTACTAAAAATTATCAAGGTGCAGAAGGGATGAAAACAGGTTTTCATACACCGGCAGGTTATAATTTAGTAACTACTGCTTCTAGGAACGGTAAATCATTGATTGCCGTTGTTACAGGCGGTAAAAGTGCCGCATCTCGTGATCAAAAGATGATGGGGCTATTAGATCAGCATTTTAATATTAAGCCTATAGTCCCTAAACCTTCAATCAAGCTTGCCTCTAACAATAAATCTACTACAAAAGCTAAATCAAAAATAATAAAGAAAAAGAATATACGTAGTTGATATGTATCGTCATTGTGAGACCACAAAGTGGTCGTGGCAATCTCATGAGGTAAGACAAAAACTCCTGAGATTGCTTCGTCGAAACTTAAGTTGCTCCTCGCAATGACGTTAAAAATCGAGCCATGCAACAATGCCTACGACTATTAACGATTTAATATTCACACATCTTTTAAGGAGTTACTGCCAATTTATACTTTAAATTTATAAGTTTTATATGACAATTAACGCTACATTTATTGTTGTTTATAACTTTATTAGATGAAGATTTTTTAGAGTTTTTAGCTAAAGTTTTACTTTGTGGTTTTTTTAGATTAATATTTTTTAGAAATTTCTCAGTTTCATTAGGTAAATATTCTATTTTTACTTTAGTTATACCTTGATTTTTAAATGCTAAAATTTCAGCCGCTTTTTGAGAAACATCTATTATACGATTTTTCTTAAAAGGACCTCTATCATTAACCATTAAAATTACTGCTTTATTATTGGCTTTGTTGGTAACTTTAACTAAGCAAGGGAGCGGAAGAGTTTTATGTGCAGCAGTTAATAAATTTCTATTAAATCTATCGCCATTAGCTGTTTTTTTACCGTGAAAACCGTCTTTAAGTCCACCGTACCATGATGCATAACCTGTTTCGGTAAAAGATTTAGGGTTGTGAGGTTTGTAAGTCTTCCCTTTTATTTTATAATTTTTACCGACTTTATAATGTCCTTTATAAGTTAGATTATGAGGATCATCTTTTGATAATTCTTTGTAAGAATATTTGTGGGAATAAGGTAATCTTTTTGAGGTATTACAACCGCTTAGACCAAAACAAAAAATTAACAAAAGTAATAAACCCTTTGCATAACTTGCTCCTAAAGGTAATTTGTATACCTTTGATACTTTAAGATTTGGTAAGTCAAATTTCGGGATTCTCCTGTGTTCACGTATTTTTATACGCTGTGCAGGCTCACCACTTATTTGATTTCCAACTTTTGAAATATCTGCGGTATACGTTAATCCGGTACTCGCATCCTCACGTACTAAAGTGTATGCTGCAGTGCTACATGTCGTGTTTCCTTCAAATTTCTCTTTATTAGCTTCATTCTGCAAGAGGTCTAATTTGAATTTATGATTCTTCACTATTATAATTATTTGTGTTAAAGTTATTCATTATTTTAGCGTAACACACAACTTTTTCAACACCTTTTATTTTTGATGCAATAGAAGCAAGCTTTTCTAGCTCTTCTTCTGATCTTGCAACTCCAAATAAATAAACAATATTATCTATAGTGAGAATAGTATAATTAGCAAATTTAATGTCTTTTCTGACTAAATTTTTAGCTTTAATTTGTGTGGTTATCATACTATCTTTAGTATATTGGGCTAAGTCAAAATGATTACTGTTTTTATTTACTTTCAACTCATTAATAACTTCTTTTACGCTTTTTTGATTCCAAGCAATTTCTACGGCTTTTAACGCATCAGATTCTTTTTGAATATTTCCTGTTAATAATACTCTTCCTTGTGATACTTCAACCTTTATTTTAGCACCTAAATCTCTAAAATTATTTTTTACTAAATCAGCTTTAATGCTGGCAGAAATCCTTGAATCATTTAATGTTTCAGATATTGGTTGATCTTTTGAAGCAACAATGCCGGTAGTGGTTGCTGCAGTAAAAATAGCAGGTAAACAAGCAGATAGACTAAAAGAAAGAGCTATAAAAATTAGAACTCGTAATATCATAACAATAGTACCCTACGATTTTTATTAAAAAGCCATCGGTGTTATCTCTGTGAAAGCAGGGATCCTGTGTCATCCTGCGACTTGATCGTGGGATCCAGCTTAAAATACTAATATTATTAGTATTTTAAGCTGGACCCCGTCGTCAAGCCACGGGGTGACACAGTGGATTTTACCGGTCCATGCAACAACACCTACGCGGTAATGACATAAAGTAAAAATAGTAAGGTATTATATATCATATCTTACTATCCGGTAATTTATTCTTTAATAAAAGAGGTAATTGCAGTAAAATAAATATAAAAGTAATAGGTATTACACCGAATACTTTGAATTTTACCCATGTTTCATCTGAGCAATTACGCCAAACTACTTCATTAACTACAGCCATAAAAAAGAAAAAAGCCGCTGTCCTATAGCTTAAGGTTATCCAACTTTCTTCTTTAAGACGTACTATACTCTCTAAAGCATATTTGATAAAAGGATTTTTTCTTATACCGCTCATGAGAAATATTATTCCAAAAATAACATATAATATAGTAGGTTTGATTTTTATATACATTGAATCGCCGCTAATTAAAGTAATGCTTCCCGAAACTAATAAAACAGTCGTAGAAATAATAGAAAGCTTGGATACTTTCTTATCTATAACATAACAAAGGGTAATACAAATAACAGAGGTAATAAGCATATAAAGAGTAGCGTGTTGTATACCGCCTCCATAAAAAAAGCCTGCAAAAAATGCTATTACCGGACCAATTTCTGATAAAAGTTTTAACATATTTAATTTAATTGTTCTCTTTGATAAAATTAATTTGATTCATTTTTTTGTACTGATATTAAGTTATTTTTGGAATATCTTAATTTTATTTGTATGAAAATATTTATCAGTAATATAGTAGTAAAATAAGCCAGTACTTGTAGCCCGTTAGGTCTTGCAATATAACCGGTAACAATATGTAAGATTTTACCTATCATACTTCTATCTGCTACTAACCATGAACTATCCCAAAGTTGATCGGATAAAAACATAATTAGACCGGAAGAGGTTAAAATACCTGCAGCACTTGCTGCAAATCCTCCTGCTATTAGCATTAATAATATGGTAGAGATTTTAAAAATATATTTTTGATTAGCAATCTTAATGAAACCGAAATATATTACTAAACCAAGTAAGAAGCCACTTGTAGCACCTATTATCACTCCTTGCAAGTAAATACTGCTTGATATTGTTTCAACTGAAGATATGCTATATACTAAAATAATAATTTCTGCACCTTCTCGTAATATAGTAGTGGCCACTAAAAAAAACAACATGAAATAACTGGCATTACCTTCATGAATTTTTACTGATAAGTCGTTTATATGTTGCTTTACTTTTATACCGTAACCTTGCATCCATATTATTGTCCAGCTAATCAGAATTGTTATTAGTATCATAATTCCGGAATCGAATAACTCGTCGCCTATTCCGCCAAAAGATAAAGATAATTTACGTGTAAAAAATGCAAAAATTGAAGCAAATACTACTCCAAGCATTACTCCAGCAATAATATAAAGACGAGATTTTTCTATTTGTTTTGTTACGACGAGTATTACACCAAGTAATAAGGATATTTCTAAACATTCACGAAACACTACTAAAGCAATTTTAAACATATTTTTTATCTAATCATTAACAATTATAAAACCCTGAGCCGTATCTTGATGAAAATCTCCAAAAAATTCATATTTTCCGGACTTGAGAGGTGCAAGTATAATATGTATTGACTCATTTGGCATAACTATTTTTTCACGATGTAAATCATGACTTTCAAACTCTTCTACCGTATCATCTTCATTATGAACAATTAACCTTATCTTAGTCGATTTTGGTACTTCAACTATATTCGGAACAAATTTATGATCTTGTATAGCTATCTTTACTTCTAATATATTATCGTTTGTTTTATTATCGGAACTCTTACTTGTAGAGATATAAATAATTACTGCTAAAAATATTAAACCTACTAATATAATAATATTTTTGTTTTTTTTAATAATTTCCATACTATAATTAAAGTTTAAAGTAAGATGCTTATATACTCGTTTAATTTGAGTTTTAAATTTTTAATAATTACAAAATTTATCCTGCAATTTTTATTAATGCTATAAGATATACAATTATTATCATTATGACAAGGATAGATAATAAAATATAATTTTTTTGTCTTTGAATTTTATTTTGTTTCATATTTATTTAATTTTGTTTAAAGTCTCCTAGTTCAAGCAAAAGATATTCATTTACCGGTAACGATTCATGAGAAATAATTTTATTTATGTTAGAACCTAAAGTTTTAAATGTTTTGCCTTTAGCAATAACACTGCGTGTTCCAATCGTTACTTTACCTTGCAAGGCGTAAGAAAAAATTAAAGGATATGTAATATCGCCGATTTTCATATCTATTTGTTGTCCTTTTGCTTTTGAATCATATAGTATTTTACCGTTTGATAAGCGAGTAATTTTAGCATTAAAGCTTACTTTTTCACCACATAATAAAGGAACACGATAAGCTATCTCATCGTCATAAATTTTAACTTCATTACTTTTAACAAAATTTTGCGGTAATATGGATTTTAAAATTACATTAACTTTATAATTATAAGCATCATCGAAGATAATATTATTACTATTATTAACAGCATATTTTGCCGGAATAATAGCTTCTCGTGCTTCTCCTACCATCATACCGATTATTACATTATCTAAGCCAAGCATTACAGGAGCAGAGCCTAAAGTAAAAGTCTTAGTATCTTCAGATATTAAAGTATTGTTCATATCTGATATTTGATAAAATACGGTAACTACATGTCCGCAAGAAGCGGGACCGATATTACCGCTACCGAGCGTATTAATTTTGAACAGTGTTTTTACTAAATCCTTACGTACTTCAATAGTGTAATCATTAGGATTGATAGGTCCATTTAACGGTTGTAAAATATTTTCAAAAAATGCTTTCCCTTCTTCGGTTTTAAGAGCATTTATTACTATTTTTGAAACCGTACGTTCAAATAAGTTGCCGTTTAATGAAATAGGAGGTTCATTATTTATACTAGTTTGGTTTTCATCGGTAGATGAATTATTTGAAGCCGTTTGCTCTACAGTTGTAAGATTATTGTTGTCGGGAGATATTTTTAACTTTACTATATTGTAAAGTATTAGAATTACAATTATTAAAGATAAAAATTTTTGCATATATATATAATATTTTAGTATAACAAAGTTTACTATAACAATCAATTACTTAATAATCAAATGAGAATAAAAATAATTTGATTAATAAAAATAATTGATTTAAATTTAGATGCAGAATTTTATAAATATAGTGGTGAAAAGTGAAAAAATTTATATTTTGTTTTTTATGTTTATGGACATTAAACATATTTGCTGCTTCTAAAACTTACCCTAATAAGCTTAATCATTGTAAAATTACTAGAAATATATTTAATGATTATGAACCGAAAGTTTTTGAAACTACTAATAATTTATTACGTAAAACAGGAAGATTATCAAAATTTTACGGTGAAAGGATATTAATTAAAGGAAAAGTATTAGATCAAAATTGCGTGCCGGTTGTGGATGCTAAAGTTTATTTATGGCAAGCAGGAAGCGGTGGTAAATATCCTTACGAACCTTTAAAAACTAGAGTTGATAAAAGAAGATTTACAAGTAAAAGCGATTCAAGTTTTACCGGTTCCGGTATTGCTACTACTAATAATAAAGGAGAATATTACTTTATTAGCATGTTGCCTTATACATCTTCTCGTTATTTGAGAAGTGCAAATATAAGAATAGAGCATCCTAGTCTTACTACTCTCGAAACACGCTTAGACTTATCTGATCAAAATATGTGTGATAATGAGTGCAGTGAAGTAAATCCGATATTGATCGAACCGCAAGAAAATATGCCGTCTTATTGTTTTGACTTAGTTTTGCAAGGTACGACGCTTAAGAGGTATTGATACAGTACGTCATTGCGAGGAAAATTACGAAGTAATTTGACGAAGCAATCTCAGGATATTTGACGAGATTGTCACGCAGTCTACGACTGCTCGCAATGACGTTTTACCTCTTTCTGCGGTGCTTCTAAAGGCTTTTTTATACCACAACTACATAATGTAAGTGCTAATACGAATAAATAAAATATCTTCATTACTATAAATTATTATATGACCTTAAGAAATTATAATAAATATCTTATATATATTATAGTATTTTTATTATCTATAATAATTTTTATTCCTAAAATTCATGCTAGGCTCTATGAGCAGCATAAGGATAAATTAGCATTTTTAAGAGGTGCAAGCGTTCCTGATAATATAATTTTTTTTGATGAAGAAAAAAATCAATATTCTCTTGATCAGTTTGAAGGAAAGACTATATTGTTAGTGTTTTGGGCTACTTGGAGTGCTCCTTGTGTCAAAGAAATGCCTGACCTTGATATGTTGCAAAAAGATTTTAGGCAATTACCTTTTTCAGTAATTCCGATTTCAGAAGATTATCAAGACATAAAAGTTGTGAAAGAATATTTTAAAAGCTATCAAATAAGATATTTGCCGATTTATCATGATTATAGAAATGAATTATTTAAAGCCTTAGGGGTTGTTAGTTTGCCGACTAGTATATTAATAGACCCAAACGGCAAAATAGTAACTAGCTTTGTCGGCAATACAAATTGGTATGACGAAAAAGTTAGAGGTACTATTTTATCTGCCATTTCCGGAAATTATCCTGAACCTAAAAATAGTTATAACGCGCAATCTCTGAATAAACCGGCTAAGCCTTTGCTGCCAATAAAAAAGGATGCTCTATAATAGTAACTCCAAGTAAATAGACGAAGTTTAATTTGGAAAAGAGCAAGGAGTATATAAGGCGAGGAGTGGAGCTTATACTTAATAGGTGAGTACCGCAGATCTTATAAGACAACATAGCCATTTTTCAAATGAAACGAGTATATTAAATTAAAAATGAGTAAAATTAATGAATGAAGTAAATAAATCAACTATGGCGAATGCTGAATTTGATCAGATAATAACCAAACGACAGATAAGTAAATTAGATCAATTATTTGCTTCGGTTTTTGGTAATTCTAAAGAGGTGATTGCCGTTTTACGCCTTAGCGGTGTTATCGGTAAAGTAAGTACTATGCAATCGGGACTTACGTTAGAATCATTAAATGCACTAATAGAAAAAGCTTTTAAAATAAAGAAATTAAAAGCATTATGTTTAATTATTAATTCTCCCGGCGGTTCTCCGGCACAATCTGAACTTATTGCAAAACGTATTCGTGATCTTGCTGAAGAAAATAAAATAAAAATTTATAGTTTTATTGAAGATATGGCGGCTTCAGGCGGATATTGGCTGGCTTGCAGCGGTGACCGGATATATGCTTTGCCGAGTTCGGTTATCGGTAGTATCGGAGTAGTATCAAGCGGATTCGGTTTTCATGAAGCAATTAATAAACTTGGGATAGAGAGAAGAGTTTATACGGAAGGCAAGAATAAATCAGTATTGGATCCGTTTAAACCTATTAATAAAGATGATCTTAAAATTATCAAAGATTTGCAAAAGCAGGTTTATGAACATTTTATAGAATATGTAAAAACAAGAAGAGCAGGGAAGTTAACTCAGCAAGACGAAATTTTATTTAACGGTGAATTTTGGGCAGGGCAAACGGCGCTTGATTACGGCTTAATTGATGGCATAGGTGATATGTATAGCGTAATGAAAGAAAAATTCGGTGATAATATTAAGTTTCAATATCTGTGTGCTAAGCAACCTTGGCTTAAAAAGAAACTTGGCATGGGAAGTAAGATATTAACCGATAATCTTGCTAATTCTTTAATTGATGCGGTAGAACATAAAATTATTAACGATAAATTTAATATGAAATAATATGACAATAACACAAGTTAAAATTAAAAAACTAGAAAATTTTTCCGGCAGTTTGCCGGAATATGCTACAGAGCATAGTGCGGGGATGGATTTAATAGCCGCAAACGAGCAACCTATAACAATAAAAGCAGCCGCAATACAGCTAATTCCAACAGGCATTGCTATAGCACTACCGGATTCGTTTGAAGCCCAAATAAGACCCCGTTCGGGTCTTGCCGTTAAACACGGTATCACGGTTGCTAATTCACCCGGTACTATTGATGCAGATTATCGAGGTGAAATAAAGGTCATTCTTATTAATCTCGGTAAAGAAGATTTTATTATAGAAAAAGGCATGCGAATTGCACAGATGATAATCGCAAAGTACGAACGTATATTATGGGAAGAAAGTAGTAGTCTTATGGAAACGATGCGTGGTAGCGGTGGCTTTGGTTCTACTGGTGTTTAGTGGGTCTCTATGTCATTCCCGCTTGCGTGGGAATGACATTAACGAGCCATGCAACAACGCTTTTAGTAGCTCGTAATGACTATTAGGTATCCACGCAACAAATCATAAAACTTATGAAAATCACAATAAAATTGTTAACCTCTATATTGTTGTTATTAGCTTTGAAAGTAAATGCTAATTCTGATGCTGTAGATAATGTTAAGCAAGTTTTTACCTATATCGATCAAAAAAATTGGTCACAAGCCGAAGATTTAGCTCTAGAAGTAAATAATAAAATTTTAACAAAAATTGTACTTTCTCAGAAATATTTAGATAATAAATATTCAGATAATAGTTTTGAACATGTAATAAGGTTTTTATGCAATAACCCGGATTGGCCCCAAAATAAGCTGCTTGAAGAAAGAGCAGAAGAATATCTAAATAAT
Source organism: Rickettsia honei RB (assembly GCF_000263055.1). NCBI lineage: Bacteria > Pseudomonadati > Pseudomonadota > Alphaproteobacteria > Rickettsiales > Rickettsiaceae > Rickettsia > Rickettsia honei. The sequence continues at coordinate 163,968 of NZ_AJTT01000001.1, forward strand.
AATACAAATAAAAAAGTAATTGTTGATTGGTTTAGTAAACATCCTCCTCTTACCGGCAAAGGTTATAAATTTTATGCGGCAGCTGCAAGTAGTTTAATCAAAGATCAGAAGATATTACTACCTATTATTAAAGAGGCTTGGGTATACGCCAATTTCACTCCTGAAGAAGAAAATGCATATTACAATAAGTGGCATAAATATTTAACTGCGAGTAATCATTTAGAGCGAATAGAAGAACATTTATGGAAAAATGATATTAGATCTGCTGAGCAATCCCTGAAATATGTGGAGCAAGGTTACCGTAATTCTTTTAAAGTCCAAATTGCGATTATAGGTAAATCGCCAAATGCTGAAAAGCTTTTTAAAAGTGTTCCTGAAAAATACTATACTTCCGGTTTATTATATCGTTATTTAGATTTTAAAAAAATGCAAAAGCCGACAAAGGAAATTATTACTTTGTTTAAGAAAGCTAAAAATAACCGTAAACATTTTGCTAAATGGTGTCGTATTCAGTCCTATTATGCTCGTGCATTCATCGATTACAAAGATTTTGCTAATAGCTATAGAATGGCAACGCTTCCTTTTGCTACTTGTCCTGAAACTATAAGGGAGCAGGAGTGGCTTGCGGGCTGGCTTTCTTTAAGTTTTTTAAAAAAGCCTGATCAAGCATTAGTACATTTTAATAAGTTTATTAAAGTTGTGAAGACTCCGATTAGTTTGGCACGTGGGTTTTATTGGCTCGGTCGTACTTATGCAGCAAAAGGCGATAAGCAAATGGCTAGAAAATTTTACGAGCAGGCAGCTAAATATTCTTTTACCTTTTATGGGCAGGTAGCAAATATTGAATTAAATAGGACAAAGTTAGTTTTACCTCCTATTCCCGTAATAACTTCTGAAGAAAGGAAAATTATAGAAAATAAAGAGATTATTAAAGCAATAAGGTTATTGGTTAAATATAATAAAAACTACTTAGCCCTGATATATTCCAAAGCAGCAATGAAAAATACTAAAAATTCTGCAGAAATTCAAATAATTGCGAATATTATTAAAGCCAATAATAATACTAATCATATGGTTGAGGTGGCAAAAATTGCTGCCCAAAATAATGCTTTTATTCCGGATTGTGCTTTTCCAACGCCTTATAATCTAGTAGGTTTGCCTATCCCACCTCATTTAACTTATGGAATAATTAGACAAGAATCGGTTTTTGATCATAAAGCAGTAAGTTATGCAAATGCTATGGGTCTCATGCAACTTATTAAAGGTACTGCTTGTGATACCGCAAGATCCATAAATGTTAAATGTAATGTAGCAGACTTAACTAGAAATCCGGTATATAATATTAAACTTGGTGCGCATCATTTCAAAAAATTATTAGATAATCATAAAGGTTCTTATATTCTATCCATTGCTTCTTACAATGCCGGAAGTCATAATGTAGTAAAATGGATAGATAGGTTTGGTGATCCAAGGGATATAAAAGATACAAGAAAAGTTATTGACTGGATAGAACTTATACCTTATCGAGAAACAAGAGATTACGTTCACAGAGTACTTGAAAATGTTCAGATTTATCGGGTAATCTTAAATAAGAATAGTAGTTTGTACTTTAAGCGTGACTTACATGCTTGTGATATAGCAAAAAGTTAATTGTTTTATTTTGACATATTTAGTAATATAGTAAGTATAACATCGACACTAATTAAAAACTATGAATTAAGGAGGAGAGTATGAAAAAATTAGAGCAACACTTTAAAAAACAGCGCAATGATAACGATATTCAAGTAAAGAAATATAAAAACGATCTTAATGTAATCGGCATTAGATATGACCATAAATTTGCACATGTTGCAGTTCCAAATCATGCTACCGGCGGGTTTGAATATTTTAAATGGGATTGGATGACAAGCATTACGGGTAGTCATTCAGAAATAGTACCAAGATTTAAGAAAATAGTAAGCATTTTAAAAGAAGCTAAAAGTAACCCAGCCCAGTATGAAAACTTAGTATCTCACTTGGATGCTAGTACTAAAAATGCACTTGAGGTTACTATTAAGAGTAATAATATTACTGTACCGACACAAGACACTAATAAGGTAATGTCAGAAATATTATCAGGAATGCAAACATGGCTAGATACAAAAAGTCATATCCCTATGGACCTTAAACAAAAATTCTTAGATTTAGGTTCTAATCATTTAGCACTATTCATAAAAGCTGCTTATAACAAATTTAACAATAAGTGGATAGTTAAAGAGTTTGTTGATAATGCTGTAAAAACTGGAAAAGAAGGTAGAAAATATCTAGCCGATTGTGATTGTAGTGCAACTGACCAGCTATGGACAAAGCTTGTTGAACCTATAATAGAAAACCTTAGAATAAGCGAAAATTCAACTGATAAATCTGAAGATGATGAAATATCAGAGGCTTTGGCGAATAAACTTGGAGCAAAAGTAAAGACTTTAGCACTATCTAATACTCATGAACTACCAGCACAAAAAGAAGCATTAAAGCTTGTATATGATATGAGGAAAGGTAATATAGATAAAGCAGCTGTTGTTAAGAACATTAATTTTTTTGGTCAGGACGATACTGTATTAGGTGGGTCTGTAGAATATAGTGGCCTTACTATTGACCAAATCAAGGCTAAAGCAGTAGAGATTGCCGGTGATGATGCTGCTTTAGAATAGCTTCTTAAGGTTATTCTCATTTTCTATGTCATTTCTGTCCCTAGCTAAAATGGGAATCCAGTGCTTGCCTCTGTCATAGCGTGGCTTGTCCACGATATCTAGAAAAAATAAAATAAAGACTGGATGCCGTGGTCAAGCCACGGCATGACATAGTAGGTTTACCTGTTCATATAACAATACCTATCAATTATATTCATGATTCTTAAAAAGATATCTTTACTAATAATATTATTTTTTTCAATATCAACTTTTTCTGCTGGTCATAGTCTAAAAAATATCTCTATTACTGTTGTTGCTCCGGCAACAGGAGCGGATAATAAAACCTTGTCGGATTTAAAAAATATTAATGGACTAAATTTACAAATTTCTTCTAAGTGTTTTGCTAAAGGTAAGCTACCCTTTCTTGCAAGTAGTGATGAAGTAAGATTTAATTGCCTGCGGGATGCATTATTTGATGAGTCTGATAATATAGTATGGAGTTTACGAGGTGGTTACGGCTCTGCGAGAATAATTCCCGATTTACTAAAGCTATCAAAACCAAATAAAGAGAAATTCTTTATAGGATATAGCGATATAACAGCGTTACATCTTTTTCTATCACAAGAATGGGGATGGAAAACTATTCACGGCAGTAATATAGCCGATCTCTTAAAGCCGGAACAAGATCAAGGTAATTTTACCAAGCTTGCTGAAATATTAAAAGGTAAAGTAAAGCAGGTTACTATAGATAATTTAGTGCCTCTTAACGATATAGCAAAATCAAGTGATCTTGTTAACGGCAAACTAACAGGCGGTAACTTAACTATGGTGCAGACTAGTATAGGAACGAGTTGGCAAATAAAGACTAAGGGCAAAATTCTTTTTTTAGAAGATGTGAATGTAGTTCCTTTTAGATTAGATCGTGAGCTTTTACACTTAAAGCAAGCAGGGTTACTTGAGGATGTTAAGGCTATAATATTTGGTTCATTTGGTAAAGATCTTGATGCCACAATGTTAGTGCTTCGTAATTTTGCAGATAGTTTAGATATACCGGTATTTAAAACAAATAGATTCGGTCATGAAAAAATTAACGATCCGATTATTTATAATACGAATAGTAAGATTATTAAAAGTAAAGAATTTAAGTTAGTGATGGGGTTGTAAGCACTATTGCGAGCAGTTGCTAAGCCGTCACTGAAAGCCTTGTTGCATGGTTTGTTTATGTCATATTCCCGCGTAGGCGGGAATCCTAGGGTAAAGCGCGATAAATCGAGCTTTAAAAAAAGTTTTAAAGTACTGGATGCCTGCCTACACGGGCATGACATTGAGTCTTAAGTTGACACCCATGCACCTGCGCAGGAATGACATAATTAGCCTATCGACTCAAATGCAAATAATCATTATACTTTGATAAATTCAAATCATAAGAAAAGAATTTATTTGTAATATAATGTTCAAGTAATTTTACTAATCCTGCTTTATGTCTATTTAAAGTCTCGATGCTTAAAGCTATTTCCGTTGTGTGCACATAAGGTTCGGTACTAGTGATTTTTACGTAGGCGATAGTAATATTGTTATTTATAACTGGATTCCTGCTTTCGCGAGAATAACACAAAAGGGGCTGGGGATGACATAAAAGGGACAGAGAATTACATTTCGTAAATCCGTTTTCTAGTAACATCAAACTTTCTATGATAAGTTGTGGAGAGAGTCCAAGCTCTATTTCTTTCTTAGTCGGAATAGTACCGGTCTTATAATCTAGTATAGTGATATTGTTTGATTTACTTATTTCAATTCGGTCAGCTATACCGATTATTTTTATATCTTGACCTACAATATTTAGCTGTAACTCCCCTTTAGTTTCAAAATAGATTTCTTTGCAGTTTTTTCGGCGTTCTATATCAAATAAAATAAAAGCTTTGCTGAAAGCCGTGAGTTTTATTTGCCAAGTTTTTTTTGTGTAGCTTGGTAAAATAGTGCTATATAAAATATGATTACCGATATTTATTAAAGCATTTTGTTTATCAAGCAAATTTAAATTAATATATTGTTTGTCGTAATTTTTAGAATATTCCTCTAAAACTTTATGAATCAAATTACCGAAATCCGATATTTTAGGCTCTTCCCATATATGATCTTTTTTACGTAGTCCAAGAATTTTCTTAGCATAAAAACCGTATGGGTTTCTTATTAATGTTTCTATTTCGGTTACTGATAAGGTGGTTGGGAAAGAGGGGCTGTGGATCTCAATACTCCTGTCATACCGTGGCTTGACCACGGTATCCATATAATTACTGGACCCCGTGATCAAGTCACGGGGTGACACAGAACATTTTTCTAGCTTCAAAAATAAATTACTCGGCACTGACAGTTTCCCATCATATTTTTTAGCATTCAGTATAACTATTTGCTTATTTTGTAGAAATAAATTGAAGTAATCTGAATATAGAGTAGGGGCAATTTCATCGTAATCCATATTTAGTATCTGCAAGGCTTTCTTGCTAAGCCATGGGTGAGCTTTAGCACTAAGTGTCCAGTTTTCATTATTAAAATGCGGTAATATAATTAAGTCAAATTCACATAATGCTAAATCTTCAGGCCGTCCTATAATAATACTAGCAGCGTCAGTATTTTTGTAATATTTGATATTAGAAAGTAAAAAAGAAAAAATTTTAGGAAAATCCTTTTTATCCGTTGAATTTATATATTTACTATATGCAGTTAAATTTGTTAAAAACTCAAGTAGTTCTGCTCCTCCTTCTTTTTCCCAAATAGTAGGCAAAAGTTTTTCAGTTATTTCTTTAGTTAAGGTTAGAATAGCTTGTATATTATGTGGAGTATCGGTAAATAAAATATCTATTAAGTTACGGCAATACTCTCTTATATCCTCATTATCAAATTGTAATTGCAATAAATATTTCGGTGAGGATATAAAACGGTTTTTATTAGATAGCATTAACTCTAACTGCTGCACAGTAGGGCAGTTAATTAAAGGATTTTTAAGTAATAAAAATAGAAGTTTTAAATCAAAATTATTACATAATATTTTAATAATGGAAGTTAGTAATTCACCTATATTAGTAAGCCTTAAGTCATTACCTAGTAGATCTTCATATTTGTCTAAAAAATTACAATATACTCTTTTAAGCTTATTATTATTTGTAACGATTGCAATCCGTCTGTCTTTATTACGGCTACATATATAAGATATTTGTTTAGTTTCTTCATAAATGTCATTAGGTTCATAATAAGATATACCATCGCTAATCTGCTTGGAGGCAGGATTATAGTGAACTATGTAATCCTTTAATTCTTCTTCAAATCTTTTTAAAAAAACATTAGGCTTGAATATTCCGGCGAGTATTACCTGCTTATGTCCTGTTTTTATTTTTATTATTTCTTCTTGTAATAGCTTTAATTTATAAACTGCTTTAGTTTGTTTTTGAGTAAACGATATTTCTTCTTGCCATCTTAAAAAGCAATATTCTAGAAATTTATAAATCTTTTGCCAATAGTTAGAATTGTTATAGACTTCAATTAATTTTATATCGATATTATTGATTATAAGATCATTAAACAATTTTCTTAAAAGTTCTGCAGCTTTTAATGATTCATTTTTATTCAAAGGTAATTCTTTATATTCGGTGATAATGGATGATAAAATAAGTAATTCTTCTATTTTAGATATATAATCCGAATCGGTTTTTTTTGAAATAAGAGAATTAAAAGGAATAATGATAGGTAATTTAATTTTATATTTATCGGTTAAAATCTTCTTTAATTCTAGGCATGAGAAATTATTAGGCAATATTATTTGAACTTTTGTATCTTTACCTAATTTATCAATGAGATACTCAGCAAAACTTTTCAAAAAAGAATAATCAGCAGTCATAAATAATAATGTTTTTGACGATAATATAGCAGATCAAAGGTCCGAAATCTTATTTAAAATGATAATATAGTACAATAAATAATATTTGATTATTAGTTTCTTATTAAATATCTTTAAATATATTAATTTAAATTTAATAAATAAGGTATCATATGAAAATTTTTATTATATTATTTACTATATATAGTCTCTATAATATCACGAGCTTATGCTAATAATTTAAACTCACATATAGCTTATTGTGATAATATACAAGTAGAACAACAAGAAGATTTGGTAATACAAAAATTGGTTAAACTATTTGTGACTGAAATGAATTGTATTATTAGCGGCTGTTTACAACAATGGGATGTGCAAGATAATCGGGTAAAATATTCAATTGCTTGGCAAGAACAGTGTGGACCTGTAATTTATGGTCAGTATCAACTAGCAGGCAATGGTAGAGGTTCTACTTTCGTATATGAACGCTCTAAAAATTCCGTATGTTGTTGGCCGCTTGGATATGAATATAATAAAGCGTTTGTAATATGTTCATCTAATGATGTTAAAAACTAATATTTACTTACTAACTTTTACGAATTCTTTAAATAATTCTAAATCTACTCCATTATCGTTAAGATATTCAGGATGCCATTGAACGCCGATAACAAATTTATGTTTCGTTGATTCAATGGCTTCAATTATACCGTCTTCTGCTGTTGCAGATACGATAAGATCATTACCAAGTTGTTTAGCAGCCTGGTGATGAGTCGAATTAACCATAGTTTGTAGCTGATTATTAGCTATTTTAGCAAGTTTAGTATTTGCTTCTATATTAATTGCATGCGAAACGATGTTTTTAGGCGAAGGTTGTGTATGATTAATTACAGTTTCAATATAATCAGGAATATGTTTAATAAGCGTACCCTTAAAAATAACGTTTAATAACTGCATACCTCGGCATATTCCTAAAACCGGAATATCTCTCTCTAATGCTTTCTTTAAAACTAATATCTCAAAATTATCACGTTCTTCATTGGAAACTACTATATCTTCGGCGTATTCCGGCTCATAAAATTTAGGATGTATGTCCTCATCACCGCCTGGCATTACAACACCATCAACAAGTTCCATAAGCTGATTTATTGTATCACTTTGATAAGGTAATAATAGCGGTACACCGCCGGCTGCAATAATCGCATCGGTATAGTTTCTTCGCAAGGCGTACCATGGAAAAGCAGCGTAAGTATATTTTTCACAATTTTGAGCTAAATCAGGTGTAACACCTATTATCGGTTTTTTATACATTTTATTATCATTTTATTATTTTTCTGTCAGCTATGTCATTCTTCATAGTACCGGACAGTTCATAAAGGTCCTGTCATTGTAAGCCAGCATTTATGCTGACGTGGCAATCTCAGGAGTTTTTTTTATATTATCTTATGAGATTGCCGCGTCGTTGCTAACGCAACTCCTCGCAATGATGATGACTTGGCATCCACGCAGCAAAGCCACTATTACCCCTCAATATGCGGTGGTGTTTCAAAAGTATGGAACGGCGGTGGTGAGGTAAGTGTCCACTCTAATGTGTCTGCTCCTTCTCCCCAAGGATTGTTTGGACAATCTTTGCCGTATTTTAGCGTATAGAAAACGATAAATACAAAATAAAGGGCAGCAAACATGGAAATACCTGCTCCTATCGACGAAACCATATTCCAGCCGGCGAAAGCTTCAGGGTAGTCCGGTATTCTTCTTGGCATGCCCGCAAGACCTAAGAAATGCTGCGGGAAGAAAGTTAAATTAACGCCTATAAAGGTAATCCAAAAATGAATTTTGCCTAAAATGTCCGGATATTGTTTACCAGATATTTTGCCAAACCAATAATAAAAGCCTGCAAATGCTGTAAATAAAGCACCGAGCGACATCGTATAATGGAAATGTGCAACAACATAATATGTATCGTGCAGAACTCTATCAAGTGCCGAATTTGATAGGATTATGCCGGTTACGCCGCCGATCGTGAATAATATAATAAATCCTATCGAAAATAGCATAGGAGTTGGGAATGTAATCGAACCACCCCACATAGTCGCTATCCAGCTAAATATTTTAATACCCGTCGGAACTGCTATAATCATCGTTCCGGCAGTGAAATATATAAGTGCATTATAAGAAAGCCCAACAGTAAACATATGGTGAGCCCATACGATAAATCCAACAAAGCCTATGATCACCATAGCCCCGATCATACCTTGATAGCCGAATATAGGTTTGCGTGAAAAAGTTGAAATAACTTGACTTACTATACCAAAGCCTGGAAGTATTACGATATATACTTCAGGATGACCGAAAAACCAAAATAGATGCTGAAATAATACAGGATCACCGCCGCCGTCAGGCTTAAAGAAAGTAGTTCCAAAATTACGATCTGTAAGTAGCATAGTAATAGCTCCACCAAGTACCGGCATCGCAAGAATTATTAGAAATGCGGTAACTAAAATAGACCAAACGAATAACGGCATCTTGAAAAGCCCCATTCCCGGAGCTCTCATATTAAAGATAGTAACGATTAAGTTAATTGATCCAAGGATTGACGATAGACCGGTTAAATGTAAACTGAAAATAGCCATATCAACGGCTGCACCGGGGTGACCGCTTAAATTACTTAAAGGAGGGTAGAGCGTCCAGCCCGTTCCTGGCCCACCGTCAACAAAAGCTGATCCCATAAGTAAAAGAAAAGCAGGCACTAGTAGCCAAAAACTGATATTGTTAAGGCGTGGAAATGCCATATCGGGAGCCCCTATTAACAGAGGTACGAAATAATTACCAAAGCCACTGAACAAAGCCGGCATAATCATAAAGAATACCATAATAACCGCATGTGCTGTGATAAGCACGTTATATAGCTGGAAATCATGATTTAAGAAAGTGCCGCCGGGTATTGCAAGCTCTAACCTAAAAAGCAGTGAGAACAAACCTCCGACAATTCCGGCAAAAACGGCAAATATGATATACATAATGCCGATATCTTTGTGATTGGTAGAAAAAAGCCATCGCTTCCAACCTTGTGGGGTGTGGTGGCCATCGTAATAAATTTCGGTAGTAGTTATATCCATAATTATTATTCTGCCTGTTTTAATTTTGCGATATCTGCTCCAACAATTGCCGGAATATTCCGAGTGATTTTATCATAATCCCAATCCCACCTTCAAGTAATTGCTCAACTATCTCATCAGGAAATCTATATCTTTGCAGGATTACCGACAACAATACTATACTAGTACCCATAGCAATAGCAATAGCACAAAATTTTCCTATAATCAATTTAGCAAAATAAGCTCCTCTAACATTTTCATATTCAAATTTCTCAGGGTGATTAGCGTCATTGTAATAAGTGTAATCTCCGACTATTATATTTAGATTATGGATAAAATGTTTTAAAAATATCGTTTCTTTTGCTTGTTTAGGAAAAAGATGGGGATAAGGGTTATTGTGGTTAGTCATATATTAAAAAATTTAAAGTAATAGTTTTAGTTTATAAAATACTTTCGTTATAAATTACCATGCTTTTTTACCTGCTGAATCATCACTACTTAATAATTTCTTGATGTCGATTAGAATCGGTTATATCGTTTAGTAATTTATCTAGTTCAGATATTTTTGTATTATAATTTTCCATAGAACTTCTAAATATAATTAGTTAGCTGCCAATTTTGGCTTCTTGCCATTCATAGCAGTCTTGTTCTTGCTTGCAATCCAATTGTCGAAATCCTCTTTACTTACTACTTCTATAGCAATCGGCATGAAGCCGTGATGAATGCCGCATAGTTCGGAGCATTGTCCGTAATATACGCCTTTTTTAGCCACTCTTGTCCAGGTTTCGTTTATTCTGCCTGGGACTGCGTCTATTTTAAATCCAAGTGATGGAACGGCAAAACTATGTATTACGTCACCTGCGGTAATGAGAAACCTTACGGTAGCATTTTCAGGGATAACAATTCGATTATCAACATCTAATAATCTTTTGTGGTTAGGTTTTAAATTCTCATCAGAGATCATTACGCTATCAAATTCTAAATTATCATGATCAGGATATATATAATGCCAATACCATTGATAACCTACTACTTTAATAGTTAAATCCGTTTCGGGTATTTTTTCGGCATGACGCAATATTTTAAAAGACGGCACTGCAATAATAACTAAAATTATTATAGGTATTACAGTCCAAATTATTTCTATTAAAACATTATGTGAAAATTTTGCCGGTACGGGATTATTTTTTGCATTAAATCTGATGCATACAAAGCCAAGTAATCCGGCAACAAATAAAACAATAGCTGTTGAGATATAAAGCAGAAAATTATGAAAATGATGTAATTCCTCCATAATCGGACTTGCCGGCGGCTGGAACGTTACTTGCCAAGGTAACGGCTCGGAAGCAAAGCAATTACTGCTAACAATTAAAAAACAAATTAAAGCAATAGACATTTTTCCAAATTTCGCTTTTGGAGGTAATGTATACGTCAATCCGGTACTCGAATCCTCACTTACGCTTTTGTACTCTGCGGTTCGAGGGGAAGTGTCTTCTTTAAATTCCTCTCTATAAGCTGGTTTGGAAAGATGTCTAATAATATTTTTCATAGTACGTATAAAGTTATTTACATTTAATATAAATGGATATACACTTTTATTAAAGTAAAAATCGATAAATTTTTGTAAAAACTACATATTTTTAATAATATTTGAGCTAGAAAGTGTACCTATATTAGGATGTTGCAGTAAGTCAATAACTTCTATTACTTTCGCATTTCTTAATTTTGCTTGAATTTATTTATTAACTGAGGATCGTGCTTTGTTACGGCGATTACAGCAGGACAAATATTTTGCACTAACCGAGCATAATCATTAAAATCTTTTAGTTTAGGTAATATAAGTACTTTATCAACAAATGTGAAAGAACTTAAAATTTTTTCGTTGTAATTGATTATGGATAGGTTGACGTTTTTTATATTTAATAATTGTTTCATCCGGGTTTCATCCGGCTCTAAAGCAAAGATTAAGTATTTACCGTGTTTTTTAGCTTTGCGTAGAAATGCTATATGACCGTAATGTAATAAATCAAAACAACCGACTACTAGAACTATTTCACTATTTATTAGGACAGTTTTTATTTAAAGAAATATTCTCATAATATTCTATTTTGGGTAATTTTACAGTATTATGGCTAGATGAGCAGGACATAAGATTTAATTAATAAAAAATTAATACAAATAGGAAAAGTCTAGGCATAATATTTATCTATATAAGTTAATAAAAATTAAATTTTAATCAATAAAAAACTAATTAAGACAGAAATAAAACAAAATTTTACAATTTTCTATTGTAATTTGTTTGTATATAGTTCATATTATTACTAGTAATGAAAAATTGATTCAAATAATCTTCAGAGCAATTTTAATGAATGATACCGCACTATCTTATGATTTTAATGGCATATTACCATCATCTTTTATTAGTGCACGTCTCAGGAAAATCCTCACCTCTGCCTCCTTATTATTATTTATAGGATTAGTTGTTTTTGTCTCTTTTGCCGTTAATAATTATGTTAACAACACTTTATCCATAACTTTAGTACAACCTGATAGTAGTGAAGAAGAAACAATTTCATCTAAAGAAGTAGTAGTAAAAAAAGGCGATACTATAAAGTCAATTTTGATAGAACAACATATCCCTAAAAATGAAATAGACAAAATTGTAAGTTTAATAAAAGAGGGAAAATTATCTTCTGCTCTTAAAATAGGGCAGCAAATTACTTTTGAATATGAAACAAAAATTATCGAAAACGAGGATGAAGATTTAACCTCAGAGGTAGCATTCTTAAATAAAATCGTTATAATTATCGATAAGCTAAAAACTATTGAAGTAATTAGAGAAGGTGATAATTTTAAAGTTGAAGAAATTGTAGTACCTTTAAGTAAAAAAGTTGCTAAATTGTCGGTAAGTATTGAGGCAAATTTTATGTCAGCTCTTAAAAAACTGGGCTTATCAGATAACAGTATAATAGAGCTGATTAATGCTTATGCTTATCAAATCGATTTTCAGCGTCAAATAAAAAGCGGTGATACTGCAACCGTAATAACGGAAAAATACGTAACGGAAGATGGTAAATTTTCCCACCACGGTAAAATTCTATATGTTTCATTAAATCTTTCAGGGAAAGAATATAATATATATCGTTATTCTCATGACAATAACGCAAATAATCATGCATTTTTTTCCGAAGACGGTAAAAGCGTAAAAAGAAGCTTACTTAAAACTCCGCTAAAAGTTATAAAAGTTTCTTCACATTACGGTAATAGAAAGCATCCGATACTCGGTTATACTAAAATGCATAAGGGGGTTGACTTTGCAGCTCCAACCGGTACGCCTATATATTCTGCAGGAAACGGAGTTATAACAGAAATAGGTTGGAAGTCGGGTTATGGAAAATTTATTCAGGTAAAACATAGCGGTACGCTATCTACTGCTTATGCGCATGCTTCAAGTTTTGCAAAAAATTTAAAAGTGGGAAGTATCGTAAAACAAGGACAAATCATTGCATATGTCGGAAGTACCGGCAGAGCTACAGCTCCACATTTACATTATGAAGTTAAAATTGATGGCAAACATGTTAATCCTATGTCAGTTAAAACAACACCGGGTATAGAATTAAACGGAAAAAATTTAGCGAAATTTAAACAATTTAAAAAAGAAATAAAAACTTTAAGTGTTAAGCTTGATAAGGAATTGCAAGCTGATAAAGCAGCCACAGTTGTTTCATTGTAGAGTGAATCCTTGTCATACCGTAATCAACTTGGTGTTGTACGACTCTTATGTCATTCCCGCAAAAGTGGGAATCTAGTAAAATCTATAAAAAACTTGTTTTTTATAGGTTTATTTTATCAAATATATAATTTTGTATTAATTTAAGGTTGTTTTTTCTGGATTCCCGCTTTCGCGGGAATGACATTTACAATTATGCTCCCACTACTAAAAAAACTATATCTCACATTTGCTCGTAGTAGTCGTATAATAATAACCTTAGTGATTATTGATCAGTTAAGTAAATGGTGGTTTATTGATAATTTGAGATGGAAGCCGGGCTTAATGCTTAAGGTTACTTCTTTCTTAAATATGGTTTATACTTGGAATTATGGTATTAGCTTTGGTCTAATGCGTGAATATTATCAATATAGCAATGCTATTTTCTTAATAACGAACACGATTATTGTCTGTTATTTATATTATTTGATGATACGTTCAAAAACGATAGGAAGCTTTGCCGGTTATAGCTTTGTAATCGGCGGAGCTGTTGGTAATCTAATTGATAGATTTTTGAGAGGAGCAGTTTTTGACTTCATCCATTTTCATTGTCAGAATTATAGCTTCCCCGTATTTAATTTAGCTGATTGCTTTATTACAATAGGAGTAATTATCTTAATAGAAGATTATTATAGTACTAAAAAAGTTATTGAAGAAAAGGCTAAAGGGAATTATGATAATGTTCAAATTGAAGCTATGGCTGAAAAAATTCGTAATACCGATAAGGGTGGTAACGATAAAATAGCCTCCTTGCAAAATTAAACTTATAGAGAGGAATTTGAAGGAAACACAGAACGCAGAACCGTAGCGTAGTAGACCTACGTGAGGATTCAAGTACCGGATTGACGTACAAATTACCTCTAGAAGTTCATTTTGTAAGGAGGCTATTTTAATTTTAATTTATAGGTGTTTAAGTGAAAAAGATTTTTTTATTATTTACTGCTTTATTAATTACTTCTGCTTGTAGTAAAAAGTTAAAAGAAACCGTAGGTATATCAACAGTTGGACCTAATGAGTATCAAGTACAGCGTGCTAAAGCACTAGAAGTTCCGCCTCATTATTATTTACCTGATCCTGGGCATAGCAAAACAACTTACAGTAATGTAAAAGGACAAGGTGAATTTAATGAAGGTGAACAAGCATTAATGCAGGACATGCATTAGTATACTTGATCAACTTCAAAAATTGGCTACGTCGTTTTACAAGATCTGCGGTGCTTACGTATTAAGTATACGCTCCGCTCCTCGACTTTTAAACTCCTTGCTCTTTTTGAAGTTGATCTTCATATACCTGTTCTTGAATACTAAGACTGCAATGTTTTTTCAAATTAATTCATGAATTCTCATACAAAACAAAAAATAGGTGTGTTTGGGCTTGGTAAAACCGGTATATCGGTTTACGAGGAATTGCAAAATAAATATGATGTAATTGTTTATGATGATTTAAAAGCAAATAGAGATATATTTGAAGAATTATATAGTAAAACCGCTATTGCTGCTTTATCTGATTCAAGATGGCAAAATTTAGATACAATTGTCTTAAGTCCTGGAATTCCTTTAACGCATGAGATAGTCAATATTGCAAAAAGTTTTAATATTCCAATCACTTCCGATATAGACTTATTATTTGCAAAATCAAAAAACTTAAAATTTATAGCTATAACCGGTACAAACGGTAAAAGTACTACTACTGCTTTAATAAGCCATATCTTAAATAGTAGCGGTTTAGACTATCCGGTTGCCGGTAATATTGGAGTTTCTGCTTTGCAAGCTAAAGCAAGTAAGGATGGATATGTACTTGAATTGTCTTCTTTTCAGCTAGATCTAGTAAAAACCTTTACAGCTAAAATAGCCGTGCTTCTTAATATAACTCCTGACCATTTAGATAGACATCAGGATATGACCTGCTATATTGCAGCAAAATCTAAGATCTTTGATCGAATGGATCAAGAGAGTTATGCGGTAATTAATATCGATAATGATTATTGTCGTGAAGTCTTTATAAAATTGCAGCAAGAGCAGCGTATAAAGCTAATTCCTTTTTCGGTTACTCAAATTCTTGAAAACGGTATTTCGGTAGTTGATGATAAACTTAGCGCTAATTTTTTTGATGATATAAGTTTTGAATTACAGCATAATTCAGAAAGTTTTAGACAAGATGAATTTCAAGGTGAGCCTGCGGAGCCGGAGTGTATAAAAATACGTGAGCACAGGCAAGACCTGCAAAATTCGCTTGTATCAAGCTTTATGCATTATGCTGTACCTTTTAATAAAAACCTGCAAGGAGTTCATAATTGTGAGAATATTGCAGCAAGTTATGCAGTAGCTAAAATAATAGGAGTAGAACCTAAAAAAATACTTGAATCTATAAGTAGTTTTCAAAGTTTACCTCATAGAATGCAATATATCGGTAGTATAAATAATATAAGTTTTTACAATGATAGTAAAGCGACAAATGCCATATCTGCCGTGCAATCAATTAAAGCACTCGATAATATTTACTGGCTTGCGGGAGGAATCCCTAAGGAGGGTGGTATTGAGGAAATAAAGCCTTATTTCAGTCAAATTAAGAAAGCTTATTTTTATGGTCAAGCTAAAGAAATATTTGCAAATACTGCTAAGAATATAGTAGATTTTGTAATATGTGATAATCTTGAGCAGGCTTTCGATCTTGCTTATAAGGATGCAGTAGGTGATAACGCGGAGGTAAAAAATATCTTGTTAGCACCTAGTTGTAGCTCATATGATCAGTTTAAAAATTTTGAAGAGCGTGGCGAGTTGTTTATAAAATTGTGTAGTATCCTCTCACTCCGTGGCTTGACCACGGGGTCTAGTTAAAAATACTAAATAATATTAGTATTTTTTATTGTTTTTCTGGATACCATGGTCAAGCCACGGAGTGACATCGAGAGTGTTTTCCGATCCATGCAATAACATTATAAATATAGCCATAATTGAATAACTATAATATGAATAACGAAATATCTAATAACTTTATAAAATTATGGTGGCGGAGTACCGATAGGCAAATAATAATTTCTTTAATTATCTTATTTGCTTTTAGTCTAATGCTTGTTACTACCTCAGGTTCAGCAGTAGCAAGTAGAATAGGTCTTGAAGAAAGTTATTTTGCATCTAGACAAATATTTTATTTAGCTGCCGCTTCAGGACTTATATTATTATTTTCATGTCTTAATAAAAAATGGTTAAGGCGTTTTGCAATAGTTGGATTTATTGCTAGTATAGTTTTATTAATAGCAGTTAAATTTTTTGGCCATGAAGTAAAAGGCGCAGTGCGATGGATTAATATTCTAGGTCTATCTATTCAACCTTCGGAATTTATCAAACCGTTTTTTGCAGTTGTTACGGGCTGGATATTATCGCTAAAATTTAATGATGATTTTCCAAGTTTTACGATTTGTGTAATACTTTATTCTATTGTTGCTATTCTCTTAATTATTCAGCCGGATTTTGGAATGCTTGTAATGATTACGGCAGTTTTCGGTATTCAACTGTTTATTGCTGGTATGCCGATATTTTGGATTGTTTTAGCCGGTTTTTTAGGAATGATAGGAGTAACTATTGCTTATTTTTGGTTACCGCACGTAACGCAAAGAATTAATTCGTTTTTAGATCCAGATAGTAGCGAGAATTATCAAATTAGTAAGTCTCTTAAGGCGTTTGAGCATGGCGGGTTATATGGACGAGGTCCAGGGGAGGGGGCAGTCAAGCAGGTACTACCCGACTCGCATACGGATTTTATTTTTGCTGTAGCAGGTGAGGAGTTTGGAGCTATTATTTGCCTTATTGTTATAGGTATATTTGCTTTTATAGTATTAAGAAGTCTTATTAAGTTATTAAACGAAACAGATAAATTTGTACAATTCGCTGCTAGCGGTATAATTGCACAATTAGGGCTTCAGGCAATAATTAATATGGGTGTGACTTTACATTTACTTCCTACTAAAGGTATGACATTACCGTTTATTAGTTACGGTGGTTCTTCAACGCTTGCAATAGCTATCGCTACCGGTATGCTTCTTGGCTTTACAAGATACCGAACGCCGTTAAATTCGTACAAAATTCGTAATATTGAAATATGAAAAAAATCATTTTGGTAGCAGGAGGGACGGGGGGACATTTTTTCCCGGCAGTTGCTCTTGGAGAAGAATTAATCAAACGTGGCTATGAAGTTCATTTTATTACTGATTTAAGATGCAAACAATATATAAAGCAGGATATGAAAGTAATTTTTCATATCCTAGATTTAAAACCCTCAGGTAATATTTTCTTGTTTTTACCTAGGTTATCAATTGCAGTTTTAAAGGCTATTAAATTATTATATAATATGAAGCCTTCCGTTACTGTAGGGTTTGGCGGTTATCCTGTTATAGCTCCAATGTTTGCGGCAATTTTTTTAAGAGTACCGATTATAATTCATGAACAGAATTCTTACCTTGGAAAAGTTAATAAATTTTTTGCAAGCTTTGCTAAAAAGATAGCTATTTCTTATGAAAAAATAAAGAATTTACCGGAATTTGCAAAAAGTAAAATAGTAGTTACCGGTGGGGTAGTTAGAGAGAATATTAGGGAATTAAAGGTTATAGAAATGTCGTCCCGTGGCTTGACCACGGGGTCCAAAAAGTCTTTAATAAAAGCACTGGACTCTGTGGTTAAGCCACGGAATGACAAGCTTTTTACAATATTCATCTTTGGCGGTAGTCAAGGAGCTAAGTTATTTTCAGAGCTGATACCTGCAAGTATCCAAATTTTGATGCAAAAACAGCCAAGTCTTGAATTAAATATAATCCAGCAAGCGGCATTAGATGATCAAGTAAAAATAAAAGATATATACTCGAAATTAAACATTACCTATGACTTTGCTGAATTTTTTGATAATATGGCATTGCAATATAAAGAAGCCGATTTAGTGATTTCAAGAGCAGGAGCATCTACTATAGAAGAATTGACCTATATAGGGTTGCCGGCAATCTTTATTCCACTGCCTAGTGCTGCGGATAATCATCAATATTACAATGCACAATTATTGGAAGATGAAAAAACAGGATGGTGTTTAGAGCAGAATAATATTTCTGCAGGAAAATTAGCAGATAAAATACTCGATTTGATAAGTAATCCAAAAATATTAGAGGATGCTTCACAAAATTTATTAAAAAGGAGAAAAGAAGGGCATAAGCTATTAAGTAACCTAATAGAAGAGGTGATTTAGATTTTGTTTTCCGTTGTTGCGAGGAAAGACTGTAAGTTTTGACGAAGCAATCTCGTGCTAAAGTCCTGAGATTGCCACGCTCCTTTTAGTCGCTTGCAATGACGGGGTGGAGACATACAACAAGACCAAAAATACCTCAGAATAATAATAATTTAATTAAGCACATAGCAGTTCGGCTCTTTATTCTTGCAAGTTTGGCTATTATGTGGCATTAATCATATTAGACTTTTTGCATAACTTGCTTCTAAGGGTAATTTGTGTGTCGATCCGGTACTCGTATCCTCACGTACCAAAGCGTACGCTGCGGTGCTGCGTTCCGTGTCTTCTACAAATTCCTCCTTATTAGCTAAGTTGTACAGGAAGTCTAATAAAAGTTTTGGAATAATATAAATATATGTTAAAAAAAATTATAATATTATTTTTAGGAATGTTTTTACTTTCAGCTTGTACAGATAATTTTAGAAGCTATTTTCAAAGATCAGCAAATAACAGATTGGTTGATAGCAAAGGTGCTAAAGGCGGCAAGAGAAAACCTGTATATAATAATAAATATATTACTTTGGCTAAAAAGAATATAGTAGAAGATAATCTTGATTATGATAACGATGATGACTATGATAGTGATAGTCCTTTAAGAGGAGAAAGAATTGATCCTGTAAAGAGAAATCGTGAAATGTATCTTAAGATGATTAAAAGGGATATAGCAAGGCAAAAAGCAGAAGCCGGTTTCGCTGAATCCGATGATGATATGACTTTAAGTAGAGCGAATAAAAAGGTTAGACAAGACTATAGTGATAAAGAAAAAAAGATACAAGAGGAATTAAATCAGATAAAAGCCATGCTTAGAGAAACTAAGCGTGATATATCAAAATATACTTGTCCAAATGCTGTAGTAAATCAAAATTATGCCCCGCCCGTTACAAATTATGAGCCTGTAAATTATCCACCGGTAAAAAATAGTAAGCCGTATAATAACAATTCTAAGGTAAAGCAAAAATTTATCCTTGAAGATGATGATAACGGCAGTAATGCTTGTTCGATATAATAAGCCTATTCTTTAGCTAAAAGCAGAAATCTCCAGTCTTTAGATATATACAGCAATCTCTGATATGATATATTTATCACTACCAATAGGTTTATTATTTATTAATAAAAATTAATATTTGAATATAGAAATATGTTAATTTTATAGGTATATTATGAAAAGTAAACTCTCAGCAAGTACTGCTAGTCTTACCTTTATAAAAGGCCTTCAAAACCCTATTGTTACTGAAATAAAGGAATTAACAAAAAAATTACATTTTTAAAGATCAAGAGCTTGAAAAAGCTTACGGTATGGCTTCAGATGATGTTTCTATTCAAGCAACAAGAGAACAGATATTATATGCTTTAAGAGCTGTGGAATCTGCAAAACAACATTCAACAGACAAGACACAAGCATTTATTAAATGACTACGGTATTTGTGTTGCTTACTCATTTGCTAATTATAAAAGAAGCGGTAAGGACATACTAGAATTTGTATCACCCTATTTATTAAAAAACGCATCTGATATGGAATATATTAAGGCATATCTTCCTGAAGCATATATAAAAGAAAGTAATAAAAATGATGCTATGGAATTGCTTGGTAAACGAGAAGTAAGAGACTAGTTAGATCAAAAGTCTTCTGAGTTAGTAAGCACATCGCCTGTACCGTATACTCCTGCTACAACGGATACAATTATGATAGTGATGAAATTACGGTTGCTGGAAGAAGAGAAAACGATGCCGAATACTGAACACGCTTGATACCACTGTTACGCCGTAGCTTGTCCACGGGAGCTAGTCAAAAATACTAATATTATTAGTATTTTTAGTTATTTTCTGGATATCGTGGTTAAGCCACGGTATAACGCCGAACGAGTTTCTCGCGCCATACAGCAACATTAAGATTTCCAATTTAATTCCGGATAGTTTCTAATTTCAGCTTTATAATTGCTATGCTTTAACCATTTCTTAGCTGTTTCTAAATATAGGCAAATTATCGGTGTGATGTATAAAGAGTAAGTAATTGCAATGTGTGAGTAAACCTCCCACTACTGCATGCCCTAGTGATCTTCTCTCTGTTCTTGTTGCTCCGACTTCAAGCGCAATAGGTATAGCTCTCATTAAGGCAGCTAGGGTAGTCATCATAATCGGTCTGAATCGTATTATACATGCTTCATAAATTGCTTCATGCCGAAGATTTATTGCCAGTTCTCTCAAGTTCTAAGGCAAAATCGATAATCATGATAGCGTTTTTCTTCACTATACCGATTAACATTATAAGTCCGACAAATCCGTACATATCAAGTTCGCTATTAAATATTAGTAGAGTGAGTAATGCTCCCAATATAGCGGTAGGTAGTCCTATAGTTATAGGATGCACAAAACTTTCATATAACATGCCAAGAATGATGTAAATAACTATAACGGCAAGTCCAAGCAATAAGCCAAGATCGGAAAAAGACGACTGATATGCCTGAACTGTTCCTTAGAAGCTTCCCGTCATCGTAGCCGGTATTTGTAACTCTCTTATTGCTTGATTAACTTTTGGAACGCATCACTAATTGAATATCCATCTTGCAGGTTAAATGATACCATCACTGAAGGTAATTGCCCGAAATGTGAAATACTAAGCGGGCCAACAGTATTAACAATTTTAGCAAGGGTAGTTAGTGGTACTAAATTGCCGCTTGCGAAGTTAATATTGACTAAAGATAACATTGACGAATCTGTTTGATATTTTAGGATCTAGCTCTAAAATAACGTCATATTGAGCTGTTGGGGTGTATAATGTGGAAATTTGCTCAGCACCGTAAGCTGCATATAAGATATTCTGGACGTGCTCGACTGATATACCGAGTTTTGCAGCCTTATATCTATCAATCTGCACCAAAGTTTATGGCTGTGCTATTTGTAAATCCGAAGTTACGTCAATAAAACCTGGCAGTCGTGCGATCTTGTCCTTTAATTTCGGTGCAAAGCTAAATAGCACATCTTGATCGAGTTCTTGCATAGTATATTGATATTGGCTTTTGGTTGCTGGTCCGTCGATCGTAATAGTAGGTACGTTCTGGATATATACCCTTAAACCTACTAAATGATTTAGTTTTGAACGTAACTGATCTATAACGGCGTCAGCTCCTATTCTTTGATCATGAGGTTTTAAGCTAATCAAAATCGTACCCTGATTTACGGCAGAGTTTCTACCTGAAACACCTACGGCAGAAAAAAATGAATCTATATTAGGATTTTTAAGTAATACATCACTTACTTGTTGCTGTTCTTGCACCATCGCATCAAAAGAAATAGTTTGAGTGGCGTCGGTAAAAACTAAGATTTGTCCCGTATAGGAATAAGGCATAAAGCCTTTGCGTACTTTCCCAAATAAATAAACCGTTGTGATGATTACTAAGAGAAAAATATAAGCATAGTAGTTTTTGAATGCTCTACTACTGTTTTTAGACTGCTACCATATTTTTGTTTGACATATTCAAAGGCTTTTGCGGTTAGTGGTAGGTCGTCATTGCGAGGCGTTAAAGACGCCGTGGCAATCTCGGTTGGTTGCCCTGAGAGTGCTTCGTCACTACGTTCCTCGCAATGACGATCCCTCAAAAACACATTACATAACATAGGAGTTACGGTTATCGAGATAACTCCCGAAAGCAAAATAGCGGTAGTAATAACAACGGCAAGTTCGTGCAGTAGCTTCCCTAAAATTCCGCTCATAAATAATATTGGGATGAATATCGTCATTAGGGATAAAGTCCTTGAGACGATAGTAAATCCTATTTCTTTAGTACCGTTAATACATCCTGCTATTTTACTCTCGCCTTTTTCCATATGTCGTGTGATATTTTCAAGCACTACTATTGCATCATCCACGACAAAACCCATCGCAAGCGTTAGAGCCATTAAAGACATATTATCGATGCTATAACTGAATAGATATATAAAGGCAAAAGTACCGACAACTGATAAAGGAAGGGCAATAGTCGAAATAATCACGGACCGTCAGTTATGTAGAAAGAGAAATATAGCAATCACTACGAGTATTAAAGCGAGTAGCATAGTAAAATTGGCATCATTTACCCATTCTCTGATATAGAATTGACCTATCAGACATGATATTAATATTAATGCCCTCAGGGATTTGCCTGCGAAGCAACGGCAATACTTCTTTTATAGAGTCGACTATTTCAATAGTATTAGTAGTATCCGGTTGTTTTTGAATAGCAAGTATTACCCCCGGCTTATCCCTCAAGCGGCTATTTTATTATTAGCTACGCTATCAATGGCTTTCCCAATATTTTTAAGAACAAGCGGATTACCGTTTTTATAAGTTAATATTAACTCATTATATTCTTTAACATTTTGTAATTGCCCAGGGTCTCTAATGCTTGAGTAGATATCTGTACCGTATAAAGCTCCGGTCGGTAAATTAACGTTAGCAGAGCTGATAATGTTTGATACTTGGTCAAGCCCTATATTATTTGCTGCCATTTTAACAGGGTCAATCTGCACACGCACTGCATATTGCTGTGAGCCGTAAACTTGTCTCTGTGCAACACCCGGTAGCATAGATAAACGCTCAGCCACCGTTGCTCCCTCATCTATACCGCTTTTAATAACAATAAAATCATCATTAGAAAACACTATATCTATAGACCACGGCTTTATTATCTTGATCGACAACAAATATATAAGGACCTCGTTAGTTTGCATGGCTTTAGACGGCACTATTAAAGCCTCTTGTTCGATGTAAATCGTTAGGGATACAGGAACACACTGTCCCGGCCATAATATTTCGTTTTGGTTAGGTAGTGTTGCTTTAACTTTGATAGTGCCGCTATTTGGATCAATCGAATTATCGACAAAAACGATCTCACCGTCTTTAATTTCTTGGTCGCTTATGGTTCTAACCGTCAAAGCTAAATCATTAGATTTTTGAGATTTATTAATACGATCGAGATATTTTTCAGGTACGGAGAAGTTGACATAAATAGGCGAGCTAGTATTGATAGTTACTAGACGCACAAAATCCGGCGATACTAAATCACCTATATCCACATTACTCTCACTAAGTTTACCATCAAAAGGAGCTACTATTTTTGAATACTCGATTTGTAAATTAGCATCTGCAATAATTGCTTTATCGCGTTCCATGGTAGCCCTAAGCATATTCATATTAGTTAGCATCTGTAAATACTGCTCTTCCGAAACGGCTTTTTCCTCGTATAAAGCACGATATCTTGCCTCTTCTTTTATAGCATTTTCAAGGTTATAAGTATCACTTAGTAAATTTGCTTGTGCTTACTGTAATTGATTTTGAAAAGGACGAAAATCGATTTCATATAATCAATCACCTGTTTTTACTTCTTGTCCGTCATCAAAATTTACACTTAATATTTGGCCCGTAACTTGAGATTGAATATCGGCACTTTGGTCAGTTTCGGCTACTCCTGCAAGTTCTATCACATCAGATACGTCTTTTCTGATAACTTGTGTTACCTCAACCGGAGCTGCTATAGTGATTTGTTTACTGCTTTTATTATGATGTTTTATTACCCAAACCACTAATATTACTATTTAGTACTAGTAATGTTATCAATATCAAATTCCGCATTATTGTTTTAAGCATTGTTATTTGCCAAAATCAAAAATAGGTCCTGCTATGTTGCCGCCGCCTACCTGCCAAGTCTCAGCTGAGTTAGTAAACAGAGTATTAAGTTTATTGCTACCGAATCCTAATAAGCCTGTTAAAGAAATTTGTGGAAAATAAGTAGCTTTTATTGTTTTTAAGTTTACATCTGCTGCTAGTAAATTCTGCTCTGCTGCTTTAATATCCGGTCTTTGCTCTAAAAGCTCTGATGGTAATATTTTAGGTAATACCGGTAGAGCAGGGAAGTAATCTATTGGTTTATTACGATAAATTAAGCCGTTTACTATATTTTCAGGAATTCTACCTACTAAAATTTTTAAAGCGGTTTCCTGCTCATGTCTTTGTTGTTTTAAAGGCGGCAATGACAACTTAGTAAGTGCAAGCTCGGAAGCAGCTTCACTAACCGATATTAAATCACCTATGCCAAGATTATATAATTTCTGATTTAATTTATAAATTTCCGTTTGAGCCTCAATTAGCTTTTCAGTTAGATAGATTTGTTTGTCTAATACTAAAAGATTAAAGTAACTTATAGTGACGTTACTTATAACTGATAAACGTACCACTGCCTTGCTATACTCACTTGCAAGGAAAGTTTTTTTAGCCGATTCGCTAGCGTTGGTGGCTGCCTCTATAAATCCAGCTCGTAATTAAGCACGCTTGCTAGCCCCAAATTATTAGAGAATTTCGGTTCATTCGGTGCTTTTGTTTCTTTACTGTTTTTTGTTTGATTTGCTCCGCCTTGTAAATTGATTTGTGGAAATCTATAAGAATTAATAAGGTTAAGCTGTGCTTGCGCTGCTAGCACATTACTCATTGCCATCTCAATATCGGAGTTACCGGTTAAAGATTCTTCGATTAGGTTATTTAACACCGGATCGTTAAATTGCAGTCACCACTTGGAGGATGCATTATTATTTTGTTCTAGAGAATAATTATTCCAAGTAGTAGGTAATGAGAGTTTAGGGGGAATATTATCGTGTTTTGCATTACAACCACATAGAAGAAATGATGAAATCGATAAAACTAGAATATATTTTAAGTAAATGCAAAATCGGCATATGAAGTTCGTCGATTAGGTTCATTAAAATAAATTCATATTACTTAATATTAATTATGAATCTTTAAACCGTTATGTCAATATAGACTATTATTTTTTCAACTAACTATTTTTATAATTACGTAATAATGTTGCTATAGCATATTTTAGAAAGCTTGATATAAGTGAATTTTGCAGGATTCGCTTGTGTTCACGTATTTTTATAAGCTGTGTAGGCTCACCCTTAAATTCATCTTATCTGAAGCTTTCTAAAATATGCTGTAACTTTTCAGAAACAACTTTAATGTCATAATTTTGTTTGAGAGTAAGGTAGGCGTTTTTAGAAAATTCTTTTGCTTTTATAGGGTTCTCTATTAGATAGACAATTTTTGCTGCTAAATCTTCAGCAGAGCCGGCTTTACAAATAAGCCCGTCTTGCATGTCGTTTAAGATTGCTGCAGGCCCTTCAGTATCTGTACTCACGATAGGCATGCTTGCCTCCATTGCTTCAAGCACTATAATTCCAAACGGTTCATGAAGAGACGGTAAGCAAAAAATATCTATTTGTTTAAAGAATTTATCTCTATCGTTAACCCATCCCGTAAATGATATTTGATCTTGTAAATTAAGTTTATGTGCTAAAGCAATTAAATTATCTTTTTCCTCGCCGCTTCCACCTATAACTGCATGAAGATCATATTTTTTTTCTTTTAAAATTTTGATAGCTTTAATAAAAACATCAACACCTTTCTTAGCTACAAATCTTGCTAGTACACCAATTACGACAGGTTTTCTATATGTTTTATTTGGAATAAAGTCTTTAGCAATATTTATCATATTCGGTAGGATGCATATCCTAGATTCGGCAAAGTGATTTTTTAATAAAAATTCTTTCATATGATGCGTCAAGGCAATAACAAAATCACATTTACGTAGTCCTTTTAAACTATAATTATGAGCGATACCGATTAATTTTATATTTTGTGATTTAGCAAATTTACTAAAATTTATTGCTCTATTACCGTGTGCTATAATTATATCGGGTTTAGTCTTATGAATTGTATACTTAAAAATAAGTACCGAGAGTAAATCAAACGGTACTATATTAGGTAGTTTTAAGCTTTGTTTGTGTAGAAAGGAATTTATTTTTGCCTTGTAAGAAGTGATATTTATAACCTCAATTTTTTGCATCTCTAAAGCAGTGCTATAATCTAAAAATGCTTGTTGGATGCCGCCAAGGTCACGACTTAGCATAATATTAAGGATCTTCATTACTTTCATTGCTCGATTTCTTTTTCTGTTAAACCGGTAAAATCTATAATTTTATCTAAAGGTTTATTTTTTGCTAACATTTTTTTAGCTATAGAAATTTTTTGTTTTGCTTCCCCTCTGGCTTCCCCTTTAGCTTCAGCATCCATAATTTTCTGCTCTTCTACGGCTAGATTATCCATTTCGGTTTTTATCATTTTTTCATAAGTATTTAACTCTTTTTCAGACCAACTAGCTTGATCCAAAGCATAAAAAGCTTTTTTAATAATAAAATCATAACCTATCAAATTCTCCATTTCTTCTAGAGTGCTTTCATGTGCATGTTTAAAGAAATATGCCCATTTTTCTTGAAGGTTCTCTAATTGATCTAATTCTTTATTAAATTTCTCAAGCTCTAAAAAGATAAAATAAAAATCTTGTAGGTTGTTCTCATAAGTTTTAGTATCAAGTAATCTATGATTTGATCTCCAATCTTTTTTATCGGGCAATAAAATAAAATCGGCAATAGCTAAGAATATTACTCCTCGAAGTTTTGCATATACTGCCATTTTTTTATGATCTTCATCTTTGTTTATTATTTTTTTTGAATAGGCCTTTGCTGTATAAAGCTGAGCTCGTTTTTTAAAACCTGGATGTTTGCTGACCTGCATCTCTACAATAAATTGAGTACCGTATTTATCTCTACATAATACATCAACTATAGATTATATATAAGAAGCGATATCGGAACCTTAGATTTTTTTAAAAAAGTAACTTCGGTAATTACTGCTTTTCCCGTATAACCTAAAATGTTATTTAGAAAATGAATAAGTATATCCTTATTTTTTTCTGTACCGAAAATTTTTAAAAATGCATAGTTATTTTTAGGGTCTAAGAAACGTGAAATTAGCATAATAGTCTATATTTTTATATATCATCACTTCATTATAGCAAATTCCAAGAAATTTGCTATAATACAATTTCCTAATATGTAAAACATTATGATTAGTAAAATTAATTTTGTAAAAATGCATGGTCTCGGTAATGATTTTGTTATTGTTAACAAACGAGATTTATCAAGTTCATATGATTTATCGCAGTTAGCAAAAAATATGGCTGAGCGTCATACAGGTATCGGTTGCGATCAGTTTATTATTTATGAAGAGCATAATGATTTTTATGAAATGATTATATATAACATAGACGGCTCTAGTGCTAAATTATGCGGTAATGCTACAAGATGTTTAGCCAAGTTAATTTATCTTGATATGGGAAAGCAAGATATTACCGTAATGGTAGGCAATAAAAAATTGCTATGTAATGTCAATGATGAAAATAATATTAGTGTTAATGTAGGAAGCGTGAGTTTTAATGAAGCTTGGATGCCAAGTCGTGATAAAGTTTGGGAATTTGCAGAGCGTTATATGATTGATTTAAAGGAAACTATTTGCGTTGATATAGGTAATCCGCATGTAGTTATTTTTAGTAAGTTAGAACCTCAAGATCAAAAAATTGTCGGTGAAAGATTGCAGGCTAAGGAATTATTCGCAGATGGGGTAAACGTTAATTTTGCTGAAGTAAAAGATAATAAAATCTATTTATCCGTTTGGGAGCGGGGGGCAGGGTTAACGCTTGCTTGCGGAAGCGGAGCTTGCGGTAGTTTTGCTGCCGGTTTAAAGCGCGGTTTTATCCATTCACCAAGTACTATAGTCTTTAAGCACGGTAACCTTACTATGAAAGAAGAAAACGGTAATATAATAATGCAAGGGGCAGCTACGCTTGTAGCACGTGGGGAATATTATTGTGAGCAATAATTTAAGACAAAACGTAGTAACATTTGGCTGTAGACTTAATATTTACGAAAGTGAGATAATACGAAAAAACTTGGAATTGTCGGGTATCGATAATGTAGCAATATTCAATACTTGTGCGGTAACTAAAGCAGCTGAGAAACAAGCAAGACAAGCTATACGCAAGGCTAAAAAAAATAATCCTGATTTAAAAATTATTGTTACCGGCTGTAGTGCTCAAACAAGTCCGCAAATGTACGGTAATATGCCGGAAGTTGACAAAGTTATAGGTAATGAAGAGAAGTTATTACCTAATTACTACCAAATTACCGATGCAAAAATAACAGTTAACGATATAATGTTGGTGAAAGAGACGGCAAGTCATTTAGTAAGTAGCTTTGACTGTAAGTCTCGTGCTTTTATTCAGGTACAAAACGGTTGTGATCATTTTTGTACTTTCTGTATTATCCCTTATGGTAGAGGAAAAAGTAGATCAGTAGCAATAGGAGCTATAGCAGAGCAGGTAAAGCATTTGGTATTAAACGGCTTTAAAGAAGTAGTTTTTACCGGTGTTGATGTCACGGCTTATGGTAGTGATTTGCCAGGAAGTCCAACATTCGCACAAATGATTAAACGAGTGTTGAATTTAGTCCCTGAATTAAAGAGGCTTAGATTATCTTCAATAGATGTTGCAGAAATAGATGATGAACTTTTTGAGCTTATAGCTTATAGTGAAAGGATAATGCCGCATTTTCATATTAGCTTGCAAGCAGGTGATGATATGATATTAAAACGTATGAAAAGACGTCATAATAGAGCAAACGTAATAGAGTTTTGTCGGAAGCTGCGGGCAATAAGACCGGAAGTATCTTTTGGTGCGGATATTATAGCTGGTTTCCCGACTGAAACCCCTGAAATGTTTGAAAATACAAGAAAATTAATTTCAGAAGCGGAATTACAATATTTACATGTTTTTCCTTATTCGGAAAGAGAAGGAACGCCTGCAGCACGTATGCCACAAGTACCTAAAAATGTAAGAAAAGAAAGGGCAGAAATTTTAAGGCAAGAAGGGCAAAACCAGTTGACCGAATTCTTTAAAAAACATATAGGACAGAAAGTGGAGTTATTAGTAGAGAATAATAATATTGCCCATACCGAAAATTTTATTCCGGTAAAGCTAGATAAACCTTTAGAAATAGGGCAGATATTTAAAGCGAAGTTGGTGGGGATAGAAGAGAATTATATGAAGTGTATGTTGGTTTAACGTCATTGCAGGGAGGTATTGTTGCGTAGATACTGAAGGTCGTCATTGCGAGGAGTCGTAGGTGACGCGGCAATCCAGAAAATAAATTAAAAAAATTCTAATTTACAGAATTTTTAACTGGATTGCTTCATCAATTGCTATGCGATTTCCTTGCAATGACGGATAAACAGGTCCACGCAACAATGCCCGCTCGCAATGACGTTCTACCGTACAATAAAAAATCAAAAACAAAAAAACAATCATGGAAAATATAGAAACAATATTAAGGCTTGCTGAGGACAAAATCTTATTAGTACAAAACTTAAAAGCTCTGCAAGAATATAAAGTAGAATTTTTAGGCAAGAACGGTATAGTGACCGGTGAGCTTAAAAAATTAGGTAGTTTAAATGAACAGGAACGTAAAGAATTTGGCTTAAAAATCAATAAATTAAAAGATAAAATACAGAATATAATAAAAGCAAAAGCAGAAATTTTAGAGGAGCAGGAACTAAATTTTAAACTTGCTGCCGATAAAATTGATTTAACAATCCCTGCACGGAGATATAAACAAGGTTCCATTCATCCAATAACACAATGTAGTGAGGAGTTAATACAAGTATTTTCGCAGTTTGGTTTTACTATAGAAAACGGACCGAATATCGAGAATGATTTTCATAATTTTACCGCTCTCAATTTTGAAGATGATCATCCCGCAAGGCAAATGCATGATACTTTTTATTTGAAAAGTCAGGAAAATAATAAGCCGCTGTTATTACGTACTCATACCTCAACAGTGCAGATTAGAGCTATGAAAAACGGCAAACCGCCTTTTAGGTTTATAGCACCTGGTAGGACTTATAGATCGGATTCGGATATGACGCATACGCCAATGTTCCACCAAATAGAAGGGCTTGTTATGGATAAAAATATCAATATGGGACATTTAAAATATGTTATCACGACATTTATAAAAAGCTTTTTTGAAAATTCTAATATTGAATTACGTTTTAGACCCAGCTTTTTCCCATTTACCGAACCTTCTGCCGAAGTTGATATTCGGATGAATAAAAACGATAAATGGCTTGAGGTCCTTGGTTGCGGGATGGTTCATCCAAACGTGCTTAAAAATGTTGGTGTCGATAGCAGCGAGTATCAAGGTTTTGCTTTTGGGCTTGGAGTAGAGCGTTTTGCAATGTTAAAATATAATATCAAAGATTTAAGACAATTTTTTGAAGGAGATATGCGTTGGCTTAAACATTATAATTTTGGGAGCTTTGATATACCAAATTTAGCAGGAGGGCTTACGAAATGAAATTTACGTTATCATGGTTAAAACAATTTTTAGAGACATCGGCTTCAGTTACTGAAATTGCCGAAGCCCTAACAGCTATTGGCCTTGAAGTGGAAGAGGTGATAGATAAAGCGGCGGAATTACAAAAGTTTGAAGTAGCATATATTACAAATATTAAATCTCACCCGTCAGCTGATAAATTAAAGCTTTGTGATGTTGAGACTAAAAGCGGTATGCTGCAAATAGTTTGTGGTGCGCGTAATGCAAGAGCAGGTATAAAAGTAGTACTTGCAAATATCGGAATAGAAATACCAAACGGTAAATTTAAGATTAAGGAATCTGTTATTAGAGGCGAAAAAAGCTGTGGTATGCTTTGCTCTGAAGAGGAATTACTGCTAGCTTCAGAGTCTGAAGGGATTATAGAGCTATCTGAAGATGCCGTAGTTGGAGAGAATTTTACTAAATATTACGGTTTAGATGATCCTATATTTGTTATTAACGTTACTCCTAATCGTGGTGATGCACTTGGAGTTTACGGCATCGCAAGAGATTTAGCAGCTAAAGGAATAGGAATACTTAAAGAGCTAGAAATTTCGGCAATAAAGAGTACATTTATTTCTAAAATGAAGCTTAACGTGCAAGATAAGGAAGCCTGTCCGTTATTTACTTTTAGAGAGATAAGAAATTTAAAAAATAAACCAAGTCCTGATTGGTTACGGAAATTATTAAAAAATGTTGGGGTAAAAACTATTTCAAGCTTAGTGGATGTGACAAATTATATTTCCTATAGCTTTGGGCAGCCGATGCATGCTTACGATGCAGATAGGATAAAAGGGGGAATTACTGTAGCACGTCATTGCGAGAAGCGTAGCAACGAAGCAATCTCAGGACAACAAAATGAGATTGCCACGGCTGCTTTGCAGCCTCGCAATGACGTAGCTAAATTCCACGCCCTAAACGGCAAAGAATATTTACTTACAGAAAATGATTTAGTTATAAAAGATGAAAGCGGTATTCAAGGTCTGGCCGGTGTCATTGGCGAGGCTGATAGTAGTTGTACTGATAGTACGACTAATATAATACTCGAGGCTGCTTGTTTTAATGCTAAAATGGTTGCAGCTAGCGGGCGCAGGTTCCAAATTGATACGGATGCTAGATATCGTAATGAGCGTAATATCGATAGAAATTTTACGGAAAAGGCTTTGGATATAGCAACTAATCTTATTTTGTCAATATGCGGAAACGGTGAAGTATCGGAAGTAGTGAAAGTCGGTGAAAAAGAGTCACAAAAAAAACCTTTAGATTTTTCAGCATGTTATTTAGAAAAAATTACAGGAATTAAACTAAATATCAAAGCGATAGAAGCCATATTAAATAAACTAGGATTTATTACGGATGTTAAAGGTGAGATTATAAAGGTAATAGCTCCTTCTTGGCGTCACGATATAACTATTTTAGAAGATATAGCTGAAGAAATCGCTCGTATTTACGGCTATGATAAAATAGAGAGTATAAAATTACCCGAACTAGACCAAGATAATAATAAGCTAAGAGAGCATAAAAGAATATCTAGTTTTAAAAGGATATTAGCAAGCAAAGGCTATGATGAGGTAGTAACTAACTCTTTTATGAGTAGTGAAGATGCAAAGTTGTTTGCTGAATTAAAAGAAGAGTTATTTTTGCTTAATCCTATTAGCATAGGAGACAATTATATGCGTCCTACTATACTGCCGAATTTGTTAAGTATAGTAAGTAAAAATCTAGCACGCTCTATAAAAGATATGGCTTTTTTTGAAGTTGGACCAAGTTTTATAGATTTAAATACGGAAGCAACTTATTTGACGGCAATTATAAGCGGTTCATATAATAATAAAAATCCTCATTCGCTTGGACGAGGCTATGATGTTTTTGATCTTAAAGGCGATTTAGAGTTGGTAGCTGATTATGCAGGACTATCTATAGATAAATGTATAGCAACAAATGGGACAGCATTGCCACAATATTATCATCCAACTAGAGCAGTAAATATAGGGCTTGGTAAAAATTTATTAGGTCATTTTGGGCAGATACACCCTAAAATCTTGAAATATTACGATATTAATCAGGAAATATTTGCATTCGAGCTAAATATTACGAATTTGCCGTTGATAAAAGCTAAATTTGGTAAAAGAGACGAATTTGCAGTATCGGATTTCCAAGCTAATTTTAGAGATTACGCATTTATTGTTGGTCAAGATCATAGAGTCGGTGACATAATATCATATATAAATAATTTTAATAAAAAGCTTATCAAATCAGTTATATTATTTGATATTTATAGCGGTGATAAATTACCTGAAGGTAAAAAATCTATAGCGGTTAAAATAGAGCTACAAGCAGATGATCGGACGTTATCTGATACTGATTTAAATTCGTTCAGTAAAGATTTAGTTGCTGCCATCTCACAAAAATTTCAAGGAACATTAAGAGAATAACAATATGTTAAAATTAATAGTTGAAACAAAAACATTAGTTCAGTCCCTAGGGTTTGCAAGTTCCGTTGTTGAAAAACGTAATGTAATACCTGAATATGCAAACATTAAATTATCGGCAAAAGACGGCAATCTAGAGCTTAGTTCTACTAATATGGATTTGTACTTAAGTCAAAAAATAGCAGTACAGGTAGTAAGTGAAGGTGAATGTACCGTTTCTACGAAAACTCTAAATGATATAGTCCGAAAACTTCCGGATTCCGAGCTTACATTAACAGATCTAGGTACAACGGGACTTGAGATCAAAGGAAAAAATTGTAAATTTAATTTATTTACTTTGCCGGTTAGTTCTTTTCCTGCAATGGATAGTATTAATCCTGAAGCAAGTTTTAAAATTTCCTGCACGGATTTTGCTAAAATAATCGAATCGACAAAATTTTCGATTTCTTTAGATGAAACTCGTTATAATTTAAACGGTGTTTATTTACACATAAAAGACAAAGAGTTTTGTTCGGCAAGTACCGATGGGCATAGACTTTCGATTTCATGGGTAACATTAGAAAAACAAATAAAGAATTTTGGAGTTATATTACCCCAAAAAAGTGCAGAGGAAATTTTAAAAATCGTTAAAGATCCTAAAAATATAAATGAAGATATAGAAATTTTATTAAATAGCAATAAGATTAAATTTATATGTAACGAAAATACTATTATGCTATCAAAGCTTATAGACGGTACTTTCCCTGATTATAGTACTTTTATTCCGGAAAGCAGCAGCTCAAAATTAGTAATTAATCGAAAAATGTTTGCAGATAGTATAGAAAGGATAGCGATAATAACCGTTGAAAAATTTAGAGCAGTAAAATTATTGTTATCTCGTGAAACCTTAGAGATTAGTGCAGTCGGTGAAGCAAGAGGTAACGCAAAAGAGGTTATTAATTCTTCACAAGATAAGGAAAGTTTTTATGAATATAATAGTGATGAGTCTTTAGCTATAGGCTTTAACCCGCAATATTTGGAAGATGTCTTAAAAGCAGTGAAATCGGATTTAGTAGAACTATATTTTTCAGATGTTTCAGCACCGGTACTTATTAAATTTCCTGAGAATCCTAAAGATATTTTTGTCGTCATGCCTGTTAAGGTGTAAGTGTTATGAGAACCCGAATATATAAGCATTACAAAGAAAAATTATATCAAGTTATAGATACTGCAAAACATACTGAAACTTTGCAAGAGTTATATGATAATTTCCAGCTTCTGGGTAAGGCCGCTTGAAATGTTTAACGAAAAGGTTTTATTACACGGCAAAAATATTCCACGTTTTGAATTTATTTCTGAGAAATAATTAAATCTGCCCTATGTCATTCCCGCATAGGCGGGCATGACATCGAGTGGTTTTTTTTGAGCCATATAACAATGCCAAAGAACGGTGGGAAGAAATAATTTTTGACTAATAGCTAAAGCTTCTCTATTATTTCCCTTAAGCACACTAATTAAATATTGGTTATGAAGAAAATTATCGGATTATTTTTTGTAATTATACTTAGTGCAATAAGTACTAGTATCTTAGCGGGTGATTATCCAAAAACAGAACGAGAGCAGAAATGGGACGAAGTAGGTTCTATAGCAGGTGAAGAAGGATTAGTTTTTAGACCGGGTAGGGTTAAGAATGAATCTACTAAAGCTGTAGGAGGTTCAGTTAATAAATATCTCTGGCAAGCAGCATTAGAGACTATAAGTGTTGCTCCTCTTGCATCAGCCGACTCAAACGGCGGCGTGATTATTACGGAATGGTATAGCCCACGTTCTAATCCTAATTTTCGATTTAAAATAAATATATTTATTAAAGACGATGTAATCAGCCCTGATTCAATCGAAGTGAAAGTATTTGAAGAAATGCTTAAAAATAAACAATGGGTACTTAATGAAAACACCTCAAATCTTGCTATCACGCTTGAAGATAAAATTTTAAGAAAAGCTAGAGAGATATATATTAATAGTGTGAGGTAATAACAGTATTGCCGTCATTGCGAGGCAATTACGGAGTAATTGAAAAAGCAATCTCAGGATATTTGATGAGATTGCCGTGTAGTCTACGACTGCTCGCAATGACAATGCAGTATATAAATTAAAAAAATATGAACCAAATAGAACAAAAATGGCAGTACATTTGGCAAGAAGAAAAAGCTTTTGAGGTATCAAACGCGAGTAGCAAGCCAAAATATTACGTACTTGAAATGCTGCCTTATCCTTCCGGTAAAATCCATGTAGGTCACGTACGCAACTATTCTATAGGTGATGTTATTGCAAGGTTTATGACTATGCAAGGTTTTAATGTGCTTCATCCGATGGGCTGGGATGCTTTCGGGCTACCTGCCGAAAATGCCGCAATAAAAAATAATTCTCACCCAAAAAAATGGACATATTCTAATATCAAGAATATGAAAAAGCAGCTAAAATCTATGGGCTTTTCTTATGATTGGTCTAGAGAGATAAATAGTTGCAATCCTGAGTATTATAAACATGAGCAGAAATTCTTTTTAGAGCTTTATGAACGAAATCTTGCTTATCAAAAAGAATCATTTGTTAATTGGGATCCGGTTGATAATACCGTGCTTGCGAATGAACAAGTTGTAGACGGGCGTGGTTGGCGTTCAGGTGCAATAGTTGCAAAACGTTATTTAAAGCAATGGTTCTTAAAAATTACCGATTATGCTGAAGAATTATTAAACGAAATTCAGAATTTAAAAGAGTGGCCTGAAGCTGTTCGGTCTATGCAAGAGAAATGGATAGGTAAATCGATAGGTGCTAATTTTCATTTTAAAATTAAGGATAATGAAGAGACTACTATAGAAGTATTCTCAACCAAACCTGAAACCATTTTTGGTGCTAGCTTTATAGGAATTGCCTTTAATCATCCGATAATAGAGCGGTTAGTTTCTAAAACACCTGAAATACTCGCTTTTATAACTCAATGCTCGCATATTACAAGAAGTAGCGAACTAGAAAAGGCTGAAAAGGAAGGTGTATTTACCGGTCTTTTTGTTACTCATCCTTTCGATTCAAATATAGTTTTACCGGTTATTATTACTAATTTTGTGCTAATGGATTATGGCACTGGTGCAATATTTGGTTGCCCTGCTCATGACGAATGTGACCATGAATTAGCTGTTAAAATGAATTTATCTATTAAACAAGTAATTAAAGCAGATATGGATGTACAAAAGACCGCTTATACGGAAGATGGAATTTTAATTAATTCGGATTTTCTAAACGGCTTAACTAGTAACGAAGCAAAACAAGAAGTCATCGGAGAATTTGAGAAACTAGGCATAGGTAAACGCAGCGTAAATTATCGTCTAAAAGATTGGGGGATTTCAAGGCAGCGCTTTTGGGGATGTCCTATTCCTATGATTCACTGCGAAATTTGTGGCATAGTGCCCGTACCTTACAAAGATTTACCCGTTACTTTACCTGATGATGTAAATTTTGACGGTCACGGTAATCCGCTTGATCATCATCCTAGTTGGAAACATGTTAATTGTCCGAAATGCGATAAGCCGGCTGTGCGTGAAACCGATACTTTTGATACATTTTTTGAATCATCTTGGTATTTTACGAGATATTGCAATAGCAATGTTACAGAGATGACTGATAAAAAAGCTTGTGATTACTGGCTACCGGTCGATAAATATATAGGCGGCATTGAACATGCGGTAATGCATTTATTATATGCAAGGTTTTTTACAAAAGTAATGAACGAACAGAATTACGTAAACGTTCGAGAGCCTTTTAAAGGGCTATTTACTCAAGGTATGGTGCTGCATGCCACTTACAAAGATGAACATAATAATTGGTTATATCCTGAAGAAGTAGTTAAAAAGGGTAATGAATTTTTTCATAAAGAAAGCAATAATAGAGTAGTGCAGGGACGCATTGAAAAGATGAGTAAGTCTAAAAAGAATCTCATTGATCTTGAGACAATGCAAGAGCAATATGGGGCAGATGCTATTAGGCTTTTTGTACTGTCCGATAGTCCGCCTGAGAAAGATCTAGAATGGTCGGCAAGCGGTATTGAAGGCTGCTCACGTTTTATTAATAAGCTTGAGTATATGTTTAAGGCGATAGATTCTTTAAAAAATGATGTGAATAGCGAGGTTAATAAAGAGCTTAATAGGTTAGTACATTTTACAATAAAGCACGTCGCCGAAGATATAAAGCATTTTGCCTTAAACAGAGCAATAGCACGTATGCGCGAGCTTTCTAATGCTATATCTGCTGAAATATCCAAAGATAAAATTGATGTTAAAACCGTAAGGCATGGCTTTAATGTTTTAGTACAGCTACTAAATCCTTTTATCCCGCATATTACGGAAGAAATTTGGCAAAAGCTTGGCAATAAAGAGCGATTATATAATTTGTCTTTTCCTGCATTTGATGAATCAATGCTAGAGTTAGATACATATATTATGGCAGTGCAGGTTAACGGCAAACTCCGTGATACCTATGAGTTTAAAACTTCCGTAAGTGAAGATGAAATAAAGCAAGTTACCGTCAGTCTGCCAAAGGTACAAAAGTTCTTAGAAGGGAAAGAGCCGAAGAAGATTATCCTCGTTCCTCGTAAAATTGTGAATATACTCGTTTAATTTGGAAAATTGGCTACGTCGTTTTGGTAAGTCTTCGGATGCTCACGTATTAAGTATATGCTCCGCTCCTCGGCTTACAGACTCCTTGCTCTTTCCAAATTAAACTGCGTCTATCTACTTTTCATTTATCAGAAGTATATTATTTTTTGAATCTGTCATTCCGCGACTTGATCGCGGGATCTAGTTTAAAATACTAAAATTATTAGTACTTTAAGTTGTTTTTAAATACCGTGGTCAAGCCGCAGTATGACACCTAGCATACTTTTATTGTATTACCACCATACTAACAAAAAAAAGTAGTAGTATGAACTAAAACTACCTCCTTATGTTTATCTAATGAAGCGTCATAATGCTGCTTCGTCTCATTGATAAAATTACTGCAATTATTATGGTAAGTACCTTTTAAGCACCCTTATAACTCTGATAATATGAAGTTTCATAATGCCCCTTCTCTAAGGTAATAGTAAATATTGTTTATTAGTATTAATACTTTATCTATTATATAATTGGCTGCCTAACAAAATGCGGCAAAAACACCGCCATCAATACTTAAAGTGTCTTCTTCTGTTTCACAAGTTATAATCCTAGGATAACAGAGGTTTGCTATACTATCTAGACTTAGATTTAAATCTGACTCTGAATCTAGCACGTCTATTTTTTTTCTATTAGTCATAAAGATCCCCTTTTAGTTACTAATTAATTAAACTTTTTGTATAACTTGCGTCTAATGGTAAATTTGTATGTCAATCCGGTACTCACAGCCTTACGTATTTTTATGTACGCTGCCGGTGGCAAGTGTTTCCGTGTTTCCTTCAAATTCTTCCTTATTAGCTACATTATGCAATAAGTCTATTGTAGGCTCAGTAATTTAAAAAAATCAATTAGCTACTAATAGACTGTCTGTAATAAATTTTAACCGGTAATTTAATTTTTTTTGCTGTAAATTATAAGATTTTTTTGAAATAGGAACTGCTATTTTTGCAAAAATCTTCAATTATTAATTGAAATTTATTACAGATAGACTATTAAATAGTGCGTCTGATTTTATACCTGAAGTCAATAAATGGTATTAATAAATTAATGCATGAAAATATCGATTTCATTCCAACCGATAAGGTCTAAATTAGCTCTTATCGGTAAAAAACGGAAAATATCTTGGGCAAGTTCATACCTATTTTCTTTAAGTAGCATTTTTTGTAAAATATCTTTTAACTGATGCAAATAAAGCACATCTTTTGCTGCATATTCTTTTTGTTCTGAAGATAAATTATCCGCACCCCAATAGGAAGATTGTTGTTGTTTTGAAATATTTATATTAAGCAATTCTCGGCACAAATCCTTAAGCCCATGACTATCGGTATAAGTTCTAACTAGTTTTGAAGATATTTTAGTACAAAAGATATTTTCTAAATCTATACTTAAATATTTTTTTATGGATGCTAGATCAAATCTAGCAAAATGAAATATCTTACATCTAGTTTTATCTAGTAATAATGCTTTTACATTAGGGGCTGTATAATCTTGATTTGTAAAATGAACAAGATGAGCTTCACCATTGCCGTTACTAAATTGTAGCAAACATAGTTTATCTCTATGTAGATTTAGTCCCATTGTCTCGGTATCTATAGCTAGATCTCCTTCAAGTTTAAAATTATTAGGTAGGTCGTTTTGATAAATTTTTATAGTCATAAATGATTTTTAATTCCTTTGAATCAATAATGTTGTTGTGCGGATCGAAAAACGCGTTCTGTGTCATACCGTGACTTGACCACGGTATCAAAAAAAAATTAAAAAAGACTGGATCCCGCGATCAAGTCGCGGGATGACAACAAAGTTTTGTTAGTGGTGATTAAACACCTGCTCATTTGGAGCAGCTACTCCTAAAACTTTCTTTGCTTGTTCTTCTAACATATCTTTATTTAGAGATTCCGTTCGAAGTAATTTGACGTTATGCTCAAGTTCTACTCTTTCTGCTCGTAAGCCTTTTAGTTCATCATAAGCTTTTTCAAGCTGCCTATTTACTTTTAAATATGCAATAATCCCTTTGTTACCATATATGCAATGAAAAACAAAATATCCAAGCAGTAAAGCTAAAAAGATATTTAAAATTATTTTTTTAGAATGATTATTTAAATGTATTATCATAAATATATCTTCATAAGAAATAATATCAGAGCGGTTAAAATAATACTATCAAATCTGTCTAGCACTCCTCCATGACCGGGTATTATATGACCGCTATCTTTAATATTAAATTTTCGCTTAAAATATGAAATAAATAAATCACTTAATTGAGCTATTAATGCTAATATACAACTAATTATAAACAAATAAATTTTATTTGAAAAATAGTAATTTTCAATATGAAAGTTTGGTATAAAACTAACTAATACCGCAACTAAACCTGCTGATAATACTCCCGTCACTAAACCGCTCCAGGTTTTTTTAGGACTCAGTTTCGGAGCAAGTTTTGCTCCTTTAAAAGTTTGGCCGCCAATCATAGCGAAAGTATCTACCGACCACATTATGCAAAAATAAAGCATAATAAGCCATCTATTGGTATCTTCCATACTTAAAAATATTAATAGGCTTATAGGAATCGGAATAATAATTAGCCCGATTAATAGATCAGGAATAGAAGAGTAGGTCATATTATACCATTCACTTAACATTCCCGTACCTACTAATATCATTAGAATATAGAATAAAGGCTTACACCATAATATAGCTATGACAAATAACGGAACTAAAACTATACCGGACAGGATTCTTAAATATATGTTTGATTTTTGTTTATCTTTTACCAAATGTTCTTTTCCTTTTTGAGTAATCATTTATAGCTTCCTGTATATCATATTTATTAAAATCAGGCCAATATTTGGGTGAGAAATATAATTCAGCATAAGCTGCTTGCCAAAGCAAGAAATTACTGATGCGATAAACCCCGCCCGGTCTTATTAATAAATCTACATCCGGCATTTCAGGATCATATAAAGCGTGTTGTATATCGCTTTCACTTACTGCTTTTTTACCGCTTGTAATAATTTTTGTGCAGGCATCAACTATTTCTTGACGACTTCCATAACTAAAAGCTATACAAAGCGTTATTTTATTATTATTTTTTGTTAATTCTATAGCATTATTTATTTGTTTTTGCAATGAGCTACTTAATAAAGTCAGCCTACCTATTACTTTTATTTTAACGCCGTTTTTATGTAAATTATTTAATTCGGTTTTTAAATAAATACTTAATAATTTTATTAAGAAATCTACTTCCGTGCTTGAGCGTTGCCAATTTTCGGAAGAGAAAGTATATAAAGTTATATAAGGTATGTTAAGGTTAAGAAACTCAGGCAGTAATTCACGAATTTTATCGGCTCCTGCTTTATGCCCTTCAGATTTTGTTAAGTTATGCTGATCTGCCCAACGAGCATTACCATCCATTATTATTGCTAAATGTTTTATGTTAGTCATTATTGTATATTTTAGATGTTGCTGCATGGATCGATTTTTCCGTCATTGCGAGCGACTGCAAGGAGCGTGGCAATCTCATGAAACAATATAAAATTTCTGAGATTGTCACGCCCTCGGCTTTGCCTATCCTTGTAATGACGATTTGGTATCTACACGGGAATGACATCGGTAGTCATATTTTAGGTATTTCGATTCTTACCGATAGCCCGCCTAAATCCTTGCTATCTTCTAAATAAATAGAGCCTTTATGATCGTTTATTATTTCTTTAGTAATAGCAAGCCCAAGCCCTACGTTACTTGCATTATCAAGCTGTCTTGCTTGATCCGATCTATAAAACGGTTTAAAGACAAGGTGTGTTTCTGTATCATCTATACCGGGACCGTTATCCTCAATAATTATAGCTACGGTAGATGAATTATCTTTTGAGGATATCTTAATTTTAGTTCCATATTTTATAGCGTTACCGATTAAATTAGACAAGGCTCTTTCAAAAGAATGCGGCTTAATGCATACTTCTAATTTATCTAAATTAGTAGATTTTATAAATTCAATATTTACATGTGACCATTTGTTAAAAAAACGTTCCATCCAAGGTAATAATAAAATGTCTTCAAATTCTTCTGTACTTTCACCTTTAGCAAAATCTAAATAAGAATTTATCATTTGCTGCATAGTTAATATATCTTGTTTTAACCCTTCGATTTCTTCGCTTTCTTCCATCAATTCAAGTTGTAGCTTCATTCTTGTTAAAGGAGTTCTCAGGTCATGAGAAATCATAGCAAGCATAGTGGTTTTTTTAGTAATTTGTTTTTCAATACGAGCTTTCATTTTTAAAAAAGCAAGCCCTGCTTTTCTTATTTCTAAGGCTCCTGAAGGTTTGAAATTGTTGCCTTTTAAAACACCTCGACCAAATTTATCCATGCTATCCGCAAGAGTGAGTATTGATTTAATTTGATTTTTGGAGAAAATAATAGAAACAGAAAGTAATATAACAGTTAAAGATATAATCCATAAAACAAATATATATACTGTAGGATTAAGTAGTAACTTTGCAGGAAAAGTAATATATAATACTC
The DNA here is from genome assembly GCF_000263055.1 of Rickettsia honei RB. NCBI lineage: Bacteria > Pseudomonadati > Pseudomonadota > Alphaproteobacteria > Rickettsiales > Rickettsiaceae > Rickettsia > Rickettsia honei. The sequence continues at coordinate 206,564 of NZ_AJTT01000001.1, forward strand.
CATCTTTTAATTCTAAAAATACTTCAATTTTATTTTCCTTATTTAGTTTAACTATATTTTTTTCATGGATTTTTGTAGCTAAAATATTTTTGAATATAGTTAAAGGTTCACCTAATTTAGGCTGTTTTATAGATAACTTTTTATTAAGCTGAAACTGATAAGATAAATTAAGATAATTTTCCGATAAATGGGTTATCTCTCTTGAATTATTTCTATGTTCTTTAATCAATGATTCTATTTCATTGATAATAATAGTACTAGTATAATATGAAACATTATACCAATGACGATCGTAAAACAAAAATATAGCAACGATTTGTCCTATTAAAATCGGAATGATTATAATAAACATAAACCGTACAAATAATGTTCTTGGTACAGCATATTTCAAAGAGCTTGATACAAGCGAATTTTTCAAGATTCGTCTGTGCTCACGTATTTTTATACGCTGTGTAGGCTCGCTTTTAAATTCATCTTGTCTGAAGCTCTTTGAAATATGCTGTAATAATTTAGATATAAAGTGCATAGCCCTCATTACGCACAGTTTTTAAATATTTCGGCTCTTTTGGGTTGTCTTCTATTTTGCTTCTTATTCTTGTAATTTGTACATCGATAGAACGCATACTAAGCCCTCCCATTATTTTTGACAGTTCAAAACGACTAGTAGATTTACCGGAATTTTTTATTAATATCTCAAGTAATTTTTGTTCAGTAGAGCTAAGAGATACAATTTGATTATTCTTGGTAAATTCTTTTGTATCGGAATTATAAAAATTATTGCCGAATTTAATTATATTCGTTTCTTTTTTAAAGTTATTATAATTATTGATTAAGTTATTTATCCGAAGTAATAATTCTCTCGGTTCAAAAGGTTTAGTTATATAATCAGAGGCACCGGCTTCAAGTCCTTTAACACGGTCATCGGCTTCCGATAAAGCAGTAAGCATAACTATAGGAATATTATTACCGGCATCCCTTATAGTAGTAGCAAAATCAAGCCCTGTTATTTCAGGTAACATAACATCTAAAATAATTAAATCATAATTAGAAGTTTTTAATAGATTTTTAGCTTCTATGACTGAGCTTGCCGTTGATACTAAAAACGCGTTTTTATTTAAAAATTGCTTTAAAAGTGCTAATATTCTGCTATCATCATCAACGATTAAAATATGTGCTTTGTATGTATGCATACTCGTTTAATTTAAAAAAATTGTATTTCACTATTGTCATCCCGTGGCTTGACCACGGGATCTTATATCGCAGGCTGTGTTCTGAGATCCTGCGATCAAGTCGCGGGATGACGTTAAATACTACAGGATTCCCGCTTTCGCAGGAATGACATAAGAACTACGGCCGTATAGCTCATGACGATTGACAATACTTTAATATAAATATAGGTTAATGACAATGATAAAACTAGAGCAAATTTTTTGGCATGTTTGGATTAACGGTGATTTAGTTCCTTATCAATTTGCAAGGATTCATGTTTTGACTCATAGCCTGCATTATTCAGGATCGGTATTTGAGGGTGAGAGAGCTTATAACGGCAAAGTTTTTAAACTAAAAGAACATACGGCAAGATTAATAAAATCAGCAGAAGCATTAGGTTTGAAAGTACCTTATAATGTAGACGAGATAATAAAAGCTCATGAACTTGTAATAAAACAAAATAATATTAAGGATGCATATATAAGACCGCTTATTTGGTGCGGAGACGAGTCGCTAAATATCACTAATCAGTATTTATCTACTAATCTTTTGATTGCCGGTATTCCATCTATGCCGAGGTCTTTTGAGAAAGGTATAAATTTGCATGTAAGCCGCTGGCGTAAAGCAATGCCTGATAGCACCCCGGTACAATCTAAATCCGCCGCTCAATATAATATGGCAATAACGAGTAAAAAAGAAGCTAAGGCTCTTGGCTATGATGATGCATTATTACTTGATTATGAAGGGTATATTGCTGAATGCACTACAACAAATATTTTCTTTGTTAAAGATAAAATATTATATACTCCAATTGCCGATAGGTTTTTAAACGGTATAACAAGACAGACTATTATTGAAATTGCAAAAGATTTAGGTCTAGAAGTAAAAGAAGAGCGTTTAAAATTAGAGCAAATAGAGGATTTTACCGGATGTTTTGTTACAGGCACGGCAATTGAGGTACAAAATATTGATTCTATAGATCTTGGCAATAAAAAGATTATTTTTGATGATCATAAAATTGCAGATCGTTTGAAAGAAGAGTATAGGCGTGTTGTTAGGGAGTAGAAGAAACGTCATTGCGAGGAGTCGTAGACTGCGTGGCAATCTCATGAAATAATAACAAACTCTTGAGATTGCTTCGTCGAATTACTACGTAATTCTTCTCGCAATGACGATTTAATAAGCTAAACAATTAAAATCAAAAAATCATGCATAACATATTTAAAGGTTTAATTACCGCACTTATAACACCTTTTAAAGATAATAAGTTAGACTTATATGCTTTAGAGAGAATTGTAAAACATCAAATAAAGCATGAAGTCGATGCAGTATTAATTGCAGGCTCAACGGGAGAAAGTAGTAGTTTAAGCTTTGAAGAATATAAATTATTACTGCAAACTAGCGTAGAAATCGTTAATAAGTGTATTCCTATAATAAGCGGGTGTTCATCAAATAATACTACTTATGCAAGAGCACTTGCAGCGGAATCTACAAAAATCGGCGTAGATGGTTTTATGGCTAGTCCACCATCTTATGTCAAACCTACCCAATACGGGATTTATAAGCATTTTGAAGCATTGCATGAAGCGTGTAATCTACCTATTATGTTATATTCAGCTCCAACTAGAAGCGGAGTAGATTTTTCTGATGAGACAATATTGAGACTTAGCAAGCTACCGCGTATTTTAGCATTAAAAGATTGTGGTGTAGATTTAGAACGTCCATTGCGGATCAGAGCAACAGTTAAAAAGGATTTCAATATTTTAACCGGTAATGATGAAGTAGTCTTAGCTTTTAACGCTCAAGGTGGGGTGGGGTGGACTTCTGTAGCCTCTAATATTGTTCCTAATATATGTAAAGAGCTATTAGAAAAATGGAATAAGAACGATACTAAAGGAGCATTAGAAATCCATCAGAAATTACTACCTTTATATACAGCATTATTTGTAGAATCTAATCCGATTCCGATAAAATATGCTGCACATTATTTAGGTTTATGTGAAAATGAAATTAGACCCCCATTAACTGAAGCAAGCGATAGTGCCAAAAAACAAATTGAAAACATCATAACATCACTATCTATAAAAATATGACTGAATATAAGAAAGTTATTGCACAAAATAAGAAAGCCCTTTTTAATTATTTTATTGAAGAAAGATTAGAAGCGGGTATTGTATTAAAGGGTAGTGAAGTACGGTCTCTGCGTCAAGGCAAAGCTTCTATAGAAGAAAGTCATGCGGCAGATACCGGACATGAGGTATTTTTGTATAACTGCTATATTGCAGAATATGAAAAAGCGAATAGATTTAATCATGCTACTCGTAGACCGCGTAAATTATTGTTGCATACTAAAGAGATAAAGAAAATTATCGGTAGAATTAGAATAAAAGGCTATACGCTAGTAGCTCTTTCTATGTATTTTAATAAAAAAAATAAAGTGAAAGTTGAACTTGGTATTGCTAAAGGTAAGAAGTTACATGATAAAAGAGAGTCAATTAAAGAAAAAGACTGGAAAAGAGATCAGAGCAGATTAATAAGACAGAAGTAATGGACTTTGCTACACCGGATGACAAGCCGGCTTTGTTACATAGCTCGTTTTATTTCATTCCCGCTTTCGCGGGAATGACATATAGAATTACTTAGACTTTAGGAAGATATTAAATTTTAAAAAAGGTATTTATGCAGCATATTATAGGTAAAATATTGGTTATATTTATAGTTATAATAGGAGTTTTATTTGTTTTCAAAATAATGAAAACTTATTCTACAAATCCGGTTTCCGTTGAGGTTAAACAAAGCGAAAATGCAAGAAAATGTGAAGAGGAAAGAGTACAAGAAATAATCAAAGATTATTTGCTTAAAACTCCGGAAATAATAATAGAATCAATAGAAGGGTTGCAAAAACGTAAAGTACAGGAAAATGAGACTAAAGTTAATAACTATATAAAAGATAATAAGTTAAGGATTGAAGATAGCACAAGCTTTCCTGTTATAGGAAATAAAGACGGTGATGTAACAATAATTGCTTTTTATGATTACAATTGTTCTTATTGTAAAAAAGGTGATGTTTCTATAAATGAATTATTGCAAAACGATCCAAAAGTTAAAGTTGTATTACGACCGCTTCCTATCCTTGGAGATGTTTCCGAATATCTTGCAAGAATAGTTTTAGCCGTTTATAAGGTTAATCCAAGTAAATTCAAAGCTGTTCATGATGAATTAATAAACATAAGAGATGTTTCTAAGGAATCTATAAAAGAATTATTAACTGAGAATGGCTTAAATGCTACGGAAATTGAAGAAATTGCCGATAGTAATGAGATTAAAGATTTAATTACTCAAAATATGAAAATAGCTAGAAGTCTTAGAATTCAAGGAGTACCTGCGTATATAATCGATTCAAAATTAATACCTGGGTTAATAGATTTCCCACAATTACTAAATATAGTTAAAGAAATTAGGGATAATTAAGAGTTCTTAAGAATTGTTGCGTAGACCAGTAAATGCTTTTTATGTTATTCCCGTGAAAGCATTGTTGCATGGATACCAAATCATCATTGCGAGGAGCGAAGCGACGTGGCAATCTTGTCAAACATCCTGAAATTGCTTCGTCAATTACTTACGTAATTTCCTCGCAATAACGACCTTCAGTCTCCACGCAACAAGGCCTAGTAGGAATGACAGCAATTGCTCTTGAATAACTTTAGCCTTTATTTAGTAAATCTAACATAGTTTTACCGATATCGGCAGGGGATCTAGTGATAGTTACGCCGGCACTTTGTAGAGCTTCAAGCTTATCTTCGGCACTTCCTGTTCTTCCGACAATAATAGCTCCGGCATGTCCCATTCTTTTACCTGGAGGTGCTGTAATACCTGCAATAAAGCTTACTATAGGTTTCTTGATTTTTGACTGCTTGATAAACTCAGCTGCATCTTCTTCTGCATTACCGCCAATTTCACCGATCATAATAATTGCTTTTGTTTCATCATCTTTCAAAAACATCTCAATACAATCAACAAAATTAGTGCCGTTAACAGGATCGCCGCCTATACCGACACACGTAGATTGTCCAAGCCCTACTGCTGTTGTCTGTGCTACTGCTTCATAAGTTAGAGTACCTGATCTTGAAACAATACCTATTGTTCCTCTTTTATGAATATGCCCAGGCATAATACCGATTTTACATTCACCCGGTGTGATAACTCCAGGGCAGTTAGGACCGATTAATCTAGTTTTAGAACCGACTAAAGCACGTTTTACTTTCACCATATCAAGCACCGGAATTCCTTCCGTTATACATACTACTACTTCAATTTCGGCATCGATTGCTTCTAATATCGAATCAGCGGCAAAGCCGGGCGGAACATATATAACGCTTGCATTTGCACCGGTTTTTGCTTTTGCTTCATGTACGGTATTATATACAGGTAAATCAAGGTGAGTATGACTGCCTTTGCCGGGTGTAACACCGCCAACCATGTTAGTGCCGTACGCTATCGCTTGTTCAGAGTGAAAAGTTCCTTGTAAACCAGTAAAACCCTGACAGATAACTTGTGTTTTTTTATTTATTAATATTGCCATGTTAAATAATGTTTATTGTTTTTATTTTACTTTGATGTCATCCCGCGACTTGATCGCGTAATCCAGTCCTTTTTTAATTTTTTTATGGATACTGTGGTCAAGCCACGGTATGACACTGAACTGGTTTTTCGAGCTATACAACAAGGTCAATGCCTGTATAGCTCATGACGGTTATCTACCGTACCGCTTCAACTATTTTATTTGCCGCATCTGCTAAATCATGTGCCGGTATTATTTCTAAACCGGAATTTGATAAAATTTCTTCGCCTTTTTCAACGTTTGTACCGGCTAAACGAACTACTAACGGTACTTTTATACCTATGTCTTTTGCAGCGGCAATAATCCCTTCTGCTATAATATCACAACGCATGATACCGCCGAAAATATTAACTAGAATCCCTTGTACTTCTTTATCAGATAAAATTATTTTTAAAGCTTCTTTTACACGCTCACGATCAGCTCCACCACCGACATCCAAGAAATTAGCAGGCGAAGCACCGTAAAGTTTAATAATATCCATAGTGGCCATGGCAAGACCGGCACCGTTAACCATACAACCGATATTACCGTCCATTTTTACATAGCTAAGTCCTGCATTTGCTGCTCTAGTTTCTAGAGGATCTTCTTCATCATGATCACGCATTGCCGTAATATTCGGATGCCGAAATAAGCCGTTATCGTCAAAAGTAATTTTTGCATCTAAAGCTAATAAGTTCCCGTCGCTATTTACAATTAATGGGTTGATTTCAATTTGTGCTGCATCGGTTTCAATAAAAGCATTATAGACTGATTTTACTATTTCTTTCATCTGTTTAGCTTGGTTATCCTTAAAGCCTAACTCATAAGCTATGCCTCGCATATGAAAATCTTGTAAACCGGTTGCAGGATCAACGGAAAATTTAATAATTTTTTCCGGAGTTTTTTCTGCTACTTCTTCAATATCAACTCCTCCTTCTGTAGAAGCTATAAAAGTAATACAGCTAGCCGATCTATCAAATACTATACTAAAATAATATTCTTTTAAAATATCACAACCTGATTCGATATAAAGACGGTTTACTTTTTGTCCTTGAGGTCCTGTTTGATGCGTTACTAAATTAATACCAAACATGTCATGAGCAACTTTTTTGGCTTCTTCTTTACTCTTAACAACCTTAACACCGCCTGCTTTACCTCTACCGCCGGCATGTATTTGTGCTTTAACTACATATACTTCCGTATTTAATTTATCTATGGTTTCATTAATCTTTTCGGTTTTCGTAACAACTAGCCCGGTGGAAGTAGGTACGCCGTATTTTCTTAAAATCTCTTTTGCTTGATATTCATGAATATTCATTTTAAATAATTTATTTAAATTGCTATTAATTTTTATGGATAAGATGCATTTTTAACTTCTCTTACTATGTTTTTATCAAAAGTGATAAACTTTTATTAGCACTATTGACTTCTCATTCTGCAATAATCATATAATCGGCAAAGTCTGCTTTACCTTGTATTTCATCATCTTCAAGAAAAGTACGAGTTAAGATATTAGTGTCAATTCCTATCATTTTCGATAACTGCAATACTAATAGCTTCATCTACATCCACCGGACCGTTTTTAGCTTTATGTTTACCTTTACCAAAAAAGCTATAGATATCTTTTTTTATAGGAAGCAATTCTAATGTTTCATTTTTTTGTAGTTAATTATTAACTCAGAGCCTGAATGTAAACCAAGTTTATTTCTTATATATTTAGGTATAACTACCTGTCCTTTCGATGAGATTACTACTCTGGCACTTTTACTCATAATACTAATATAGTAAGTTATCTGATCTTACTTTGTATATAAAACACAATTTATTATATGTCAATAAGTTTATAATGAGGTTACTCATTCAATATCCTCTTTAATACGTTATCTTTCCTAATAAAGTGATGATATAATGCAGCTAGTATATCAAAATAATTAAAGCAGTAAATAAGCAGCCTTTTTATAGATTTTTTAAAGATTTTGGCAAATTGTGAATCTGGAGCAAAAGAATTTATAGTAAACAAACCATAAAAATCAATATGATGGTTTGATAAAATAGTTATTAGAAAGCCGCTTTTATCGGCATTAATAACATTAAAAGCTATAGCAAATTTATATTAATATTAGCGGCTTTTTTTGCCAATTCGGCATATCTTCCGGTAGCAAAACATTAACATTATAGAATTTCCATAAAAGCCTTATTATTACTAAAGATAAAACAACTATACCGGTTGCTTCATGTATCCCGTATAATTACCATTTTAAAGGAAGTTCTAAGAAATTATCCATTAAGACACCGACAACGAGCATTACTATAACTATAATGCTCATGATCCAGTTAAAAAGTTTTGCAATTAAGCCGTAAGAATTTTCAGTATTTGTAAGTACATGATAGTACTCAAACTTACTTAATGTCATTGTCGCTCTTCTGTGTCATTTTCCTGCGAAAGCAGGAATCTAAAAAACAATAAAAAATACTAAAATTATTAGTATTTTTAACTAGATCCCATGGACAAGCCACGGGATGACACCGAGTCATGGTATGACAGTTTCTTCTTAATTCCCAACTGCCGTATCTATAATCTTTTCTGCCTCTGTACCGCTAATTTTTTCTTTATCATTCAGAATGAGATTGGCATTCTTTAAGTCATCTCCTATATGTTCCGCTCTTCCTTTTAAAACCTTAGCTAAAAACTGCTCGGCAAGAGCGTAATATGAGATTCTATTACCGGCTTTTGCAAATCCATGACCTTCATCTTTGTAAAGTGCATAAACTACCGGTATATGCTTTGCTTGCATGCTGTTTACAATCTGTTCTGATTCTGCCTGCACGACTCTCACATCGTGAACACCTTGTGCTATAAATAAAGGCTTTTTGATATTATCAACAAAATTAATCGGTGATCTTTGTCTTAAAAATTCTTTTTCTTCTTCAGTATCCCAAGGTCCTATACGTGTTTTATATATACTTAACAATGGTGTCATATAAGGAGCTTTAGATTGCACATGAGTTAATAAATTAGACATACCGACAACGTCAACACCGCAAGCAAATACGTCAGGCGTCATGGTAAGACCTACAAGCGTTGCATAACCTCCATAGCTTCCACCCATAATACAAACTTTGTCAGAATCAACTATATTATTCTTAATAGCCCAGTTAACACCATCAATTAAATCGGTGTGCATTTTACCGGCATATTCTAAATTACCGGCGTTTAAGAAATCTTTCCCAAAACCGGTAGAACCACGGTAATTTATACTTAAAACTGCGTAACCACGATTTGCAAGCCACTGATGCTCAGGATTGTATCCCCAGCTATCACGTACCCACGGACCGCCGTGGACATTTAAAATTAGAGGTACTTTTTTATCGGGTATATTATTTTTATCGAGCTTTACATCATTTGGAAAAGTGATATAGCTAACTAAATCAAGCCCGTCACGTGACTTGATAATTATCGGTATCATCTTAGCAAGATTATATTGCTCAAGTTCTTTGCGATTAGTAAATAAAAACTCAGCTTTTTTATTTGCCCTATCATATTTATAATATTTCACCGGTGCATTATCAGCCATATAAGCAACGATCCAAGTTTTATCGTCTAGCGTCCTACTATTAATAATTAAATCACCGCGATCAATAGATTGCAAATATTTAATATCATCTTCAATATCTTTATCTAATATTTTATATGAGACTCTATCATAATCTATAGATACTGCTTGCGGAGTTTGCTTTGTGGGATGAACTGTAAATAAGCCGATATCGGCTTTTGCATCTTCGGCTAATATTTCTTCACTACCTGTAGCTAGTGTTATAGCTTTAAGTGCGGAGGTATTACGATTACGTCCCTCTAGCATATATAAAGTTTCACCGCTAGCATCAAAACCAAGTATGGAAGTGTTAAAAGAATCTTCCATTGATATCTTAGTAAATAACTTTGGTTCTCCGTCTTTTAATTCATAATATTCAACAGCTCCGTCTTTATCTAGTAAGCTACCGAATCTTAAATTTAAATTTTCATCAGTTACATAATCAGTAAATCTATCATTTTTATAAATCAGTTCTTTTTCTAGAGTATCTAGATTTAATTTGTAAATATCAAAATATTCAGGATTACGCTCATTTAAGTATATTAATATCTCATTTGGCTTCTTATGACTTGCTCCGGCTATTTTGGCTTTAACTCCTTTTGCAGGAGTAAGTAATTTTGTCTCTTTTGTCTCTATGTTATAGCTATAAATTCGGTCATTTTCATCACCGTTAAAATCTTGGGTATATAAAATATTTTTATTATTATAAGCTTTAGCATAAGACCAAATACCGCGTCCTGTGTCATGGGTTATGGCTTCTGCTTTACTAATATCATCTGAGGGTGCTAGCCAAATGTTTAATACACCGTCTTTCGGTGCAACATATAGAATATATTTGCCGTCGTGGGTTAGAGAAACGCTTGCTTTATCAGGGTTACCGAATAAAACTTTTCTGGGGATTATTTGATTGTTATCCGTTATCGTTTGAAACATAAAAATACCGACACTTATTATTAATATAGTGCCTATAATATAGAAAATTTTACTCATTACTAATAGTTTGTTATTTAGTTTTATAGTCTTTTGATGTCATTCCCTCTTCCGCGGAAATGACATTCAGGTCATAAAATATAATTGCTACACTCTCTCAATATTGCTTAAAAACCAATCAACTTCTTTGGTATTAGCATTACGTGTAAATGTCCATTCTTCTTTTAAATCTTCGATTTTGTCAACTACATTTTTACCTTGAAATAGTAATTTAATAAATATGTTATTACCGAACATGTAAATTTCTGAATATTTTGCACTTAAAGCCGATGAGTCAAAAAAATCACCATAGGACGGTGTTATTTTTTCAAATTCTTCTAAGTATCTTTTATCTATCAGCTCAGATAATTCTTTAGCATCTTTTTTATAAGCAGCTTCTATAATCATTTGAAAAGCAGTTTTAGCATTATTTATGAATTTAACCGGATCAAAGGAGTAAAGGCGTTTATGGACTTGTTCCATTCCATCTACGACCGCAGTTATATTATGTTCTACTATTATATCTTTAAAAGCTTTAATATCTTGGGCTGTTGGAATATTTTTTTCTTCTTTATTAGATTTAACTATACTGTAAGTTACGTCCTTAATAACCGGTTCGCCAAAATAAGATTTTTGCTTTGTCTGTTCCTCTTCTGAAGTAGAACCGAGAGTCGTAATTAATTTGTTGATAATGTAAAAGGCAATAACGGCAAAAATTAATAACTCTATTATTTGAGGAGACATTTTCTATTTATTTTTATTAAAAGATTATTCTTATATTTATAATATAAAAAAATAATCTTTTAAAGTTATTTAATAAAAATAAGGATTTATTTTTATTTGAGTTATACTTAAAATTTAAAAAATAACTAAAATATCTTGATTATTTTAATTATTATGATATTTATCGTTTTGTAAATGATGTTTAAACTCCATCATTGCAAAACATTTATTATAGCCTTTAGTCCATTTATGCTAGGGGGCTGTTGTACTAAAGCTTAATTTTTAAGCGTTTTTAGTATAACGGATAATTATTGTTTTCAATGATTGCGTTTATCCCCTGCACCTATCTATTCACTTTTAATTGACGAATGAACTGGCGAGCTGGTAATTCAATTATATAATGCAAAATAGTAGCTATTGTAACCGAAGTAGCAAATTTAAGCCATAAAGGAGTTGGATAAATCCAGTAATATGCTACAAAAAATTCTGTAGTTAAAGCAGAAAGGTATAAAGCATATGAAATTTGATCTAGAAAATATGTTATTGGATTACCGAAAATAAGTTTACTTAATCCTGAATCATTAGATGTTCCAATAATTATTAAGGATGAGCCAACTGCAAGCCACCAAAGTGTTTCTGCATTAATTATAATAAAAATATAAGCAAAAACAGCAATTCCTACGAATGTAATAATATCATAAATAATATAATTAAGTTTCAAAGATTTTATATATTTTGTAATAAAAAATGTTATACAACCAAAAATAAATACACCTGAAAACATTATTAAGTTTTTACCGTAAGCAAATTGTACTCTTTCGTTACTAATATGGGTCTGCAGCCATTGAAAAGCATAAGGAGCAGAAACTATCCCATAAGATATAAATAACAAGATTATCAATAACTTAATTATTGATAATCTTTGCATCAATGATATTAAAAAAGGAAATAATTAATATGCAAACATTGCTGTACTTATTGCACATGAAGGTTGATTCCAAGATACTAAATACGTGAACCCCCATGTTTGAATAAGGAACACATTATAAAAGCATAAATAAATATAAGGGATAAACTCTGGCAATACGTGCAAATAAAAAACTTTTATAACTAACGGTATGCGTATAAAATCTAGTATTATATACATAACATAAAATAAAGCCGGATAACACAAAAAATATTACAACCCCAAGACTGCCAAGTCTTGCTATATTCATTCCAATTGAGTTACCTGGCCAAATTATATGTGGCGTGTTAAGAAGAATACCCATAATGCAGTATACCCGCGTACACCTGTTAATCCTTTTATTTCTTTTAAGTTATCTATTTTGTTATGCCATATTTAAGTTATAACATTACTGATTAAAATATGGCATGATACAATAACCTAAATATTAAAACAATTTATTAATAATAATTTTTTTAATGAATTATTAGATGCTTATATTCAGAGATCTTTTAATAAGTGTGCCACTTTTATAGCATTATCAAATCCGTGATCGTAATGAAATCTTATATCAGGCGAGAATTTCATATTTATTTTATTAGTAATAAAATTTCTGATAGTATTTTTAGAATTATTTAATGCATCCATAATTTCATCTATTGTTAGTTTAGTATTAAAAGGCAAGAAATAACAATTAGCTATTTTGAGATCAGCAGTAACTATAACTTTCGTAATAGTGAGAGGACAATCAAAAAGTCTGCTATCCAGCATTTTGCCACGCCTTAGAATTTCTATTAATGCTTCATTTATAATGCTTGCTAATTTTTGTTGTCTATGAGAATGAGTTTTGGTTAATTTTTTCATGCGTTAAAAAATATATACAATTCTAAGGCATAATAGCATGCTTTTGCCAAACAACCAATACCTAAAAATTTTAGAAATTTTGTTTTAAAAAAACCGGAGAATAAAGAAACAAAGCTTCCCCAAAAAGAAAATGCCATTAAGAAAATTATAAATATCTCATATTTATAATATAGTTTTGTTAAATTTTTATGTCTTAAAATATTTTGTGTATTTTTGGAAGCATAAAAGATATTTAAAACTATTTTTCCAAAAATATAATTGATTGCATTACCGCTAAGAGAAGCACAAATAGCTACTAACAGCATTATTAAACTATTATAGCCTCCGAACATTTTCATAGAATGAAATATTAATTCATTCTGAAAACCTATAACAAGATTTGAGACAAAACTATCAACAAATAATAAACTATATGCTTCAAATTGATTCATGAATGTAATATATTGAATTTTGATTAGGGGTATTAATCGTCATTGCGAGGAAAAACTGTAAGTTTTGACGAAGCAATCTCATGCCAAAATCCTGAGATTGCCATAACCCTTACTATCTAACACCAAAATAAAGTAACTGGCAATGAAAAAGCAAATTATTTATCCTGATTTTATAGCACGAATTTTTTCTACGGCACTTGATTTATCAATATTTGCCTTTATAGCAATCCCAATATCACAATTTTGTTCTTTTAATTTATTATGGTTGTTCTTTAATGATTATTTCCTTAGCAATAACATTAATCTTCATAATCCCAATGAAATGTTTAACTCGGTTATGAGTCAGGAATTTTATGAATATCTTAAAGCAGGAAATTTTAATAAATATATTTTGTTTAATATTTCAATTTTTGCTACTAATATATTAGTAATAGGCTCATATTTCATAACGCTTTGGTATTATAAAGGTGCAACGCTTAGTAAAATGTTTTTACGTATGAAAATCGTAGATGCCGTAACATTAAATCGTCCGACCTTAAAGCAGTTAATTAAAAGATTTTTAGGGTATATGACTTTTCCTATCGGTATTTTTTTCATACTTTTTTCTTCTAAAAAACAAGCATTACATGATAAAATAGCCGGAACCGTCGTTATTAAGTCTTAAATATACTCCTAAGTAATACTAAGTAATAGACGAAGTTTAATTTGGAAAAGAGCAAGGAGTATATAAGGCGAGGAGCGGAGCATATACACTTAATAGGTGAGTACCGCAGTTCTTATAATACGACGTCATTTTTCAAATTAAACGAGTATATTTATGAATGAAACAAATGATAATGATATAGATCAGCTAATTTATCTTTTTTCAAAATTACCCGGTCTTGGTATTAGATCGGCAAGGCGTATAGCGCTTTACCTATTGCAAGATAAAGACGTAAGGTTAAAAAGCCTGATTAATAATCTTGTAGAGATAGATAAGAAAATAGTAAAATGCGAGATTTGCGGTAATATGGATACGAAAAATATTTGTCGTATTTGTTCTTCTGAATATAGAGATAAATCAATTATTGCTATTGTCGAAACTGTGGCTGAATTATGGGCAATGGAGCGTAGCGGTAATTTTAAAGGTTTATATCATGTACTCGGTCATAATTTATCGGCAGCTAGTAGACAAAACCCTAGCATACTTCGGTTACCTGCACTACTTACAAGATGTTTTGCAGAAAATATTAAAGAAGTTATTATTGCTACTAATTCTACTTTAGAAGGTCAGACTACTGCTTATTTTATTACAGAATATTTAAAAGAGCATCCTGCTAAAATTTCTCGTCTTGCTAGCGGTATACCTATCGGAGGTGAACTTGATTATTTAGACGAGGGTACCGTATCTGCCGCTATTAACCTACGCCAACCTTTTGAGTAAAAATTAATAATTTTATTAAAGTTATAGTGAATCTTGATGAAATTCTAGATGATGTTCGCCGGCGAATTTTATTACATCATTATGATTTCCTTGATGATCAAAATGTATCAGTAATTCACCTTGTTCGTTTGAATGTAATAATATTTGTGAATAAAAGCTGGTCACCATCAATTTTAATGTCAACTACTTTTTTACCGATAAATTTAACGCCGTTATCCCCCTGTTGTCTATATATTATATCTTTCTTTAAGGCATTTATAAATTTATCACATTGATTCTTATCTAATCTCAATGGCTTCCTGATTTTTATTATCATATTGTAAAATTTCCTCAACTTTCTTTAACGCTAAGTTGTATTTATTAATTGCGATTAAACTAAGTGATAATCTTATTAATTTTTTCTATAGCTTGTGCTTGTACAAAATTAAGGTTGCTAACAAGGGCTTCGATATGAATTTGGTTAATATATTCTTCAGGATTTAATAAAAATTCTATTGCCTGGAAGATATTACTGAGATATGGAGTTATTTTATTTTTAGGTATTTTTTGTATAAATTGTTTAGCTAATTCATATTGTTTGGTATATAAGGCTGTTGTAGATTAGTAATATAACACCACTAATAGAGTTGCTAATTTCGATTCACTCATCCTTTAGGTTTTCTTCATTCATAATTTTCTCAGCAGCAGAATATTGATTGTATTTGGCAATATATTGAAAACATCGAAACTGTTCTTGACTATCTTTAGATAAATTGTCTTGGTTAATTAGATTTAATTTAGCTTCAGCAATTTCAGCTAAATTAAAACTCATTGCTGTCAAAATTTTGATATCTGTAGGAGCATTTTTGATTAAATTTTTTGTTGCTGTTGCCCTTTCGTTAAGTAAATAAATATTAAATAAGCTATAGATTGAAGCGCTATCGTTTGGTCGATCCTTTAAAATGCGTAATAATTGCTCTTCGTCTAATGATAATTTTCCTGTATTATTATAGGCTACTGATAGATTATAACGGCAAAAATAGATGAATTTACTTTCCTGTTTTTGCTCGTTGTTTACTAGATTCGCTGGTCGTGGTGCAAGTAATGTTATTATTTCATCATATTTTTTGGTAGCAAGCAATATTTCAGAAAAAGAGCCTAGAATAGCAAAATCTTCTATATTTGCTAATTGTTTAATAATATCAGGTTGAAATTCAGGTTTTACAAATAATAAAATTTCTGCAATAAAATTTAGATATTTTTGATACCATTCTCCTTGAGTTTTAAGTAAATTTAAAACTATAGGTGCTGATTTAAGTATATCTTTAGCTACTTCTTCCATTAATGCAATATTCTTTTCTACTACGGCTAAACGAAAAATATTTTCCTTAGCGATAAATTTATTGATAATCTTAGTG
This sequence comes from Rickettsia honei RB, assembly GCF_000263055.1. Lineage (NCBI taxonomy): Bacteria > Pseudomonadati > Pseudomonadota > Alphaproteobacteria > Rickettsiales > Rickettsiaceae > Rickettsia > Rickettsia honei. The sequence continues at coordinate 222,719 of NZ_AJTT01000001.1, forward strand.
ATAGGGTTAGAAGAATTGGAGCTAGGTTTGTATTCAAAAAATATTTCTACTTTAGAATTTTTATTAATTAAAGCATTATATTCACTAATCTCATAATCTTTAAATAACTCATGATTTTTAAGTTCTTCGTAACTGTATTTTTTAATACACATTCCAATAGCTTTTTTGGGGTTTTTACCTCTTTTATCTTCTTAATTGCTAAATTAGCAAATTCTGAAGCTAATTTTGAATTTTTTATTTCTTCAATAGTTCTTAAATAATTATTTTTTATATCAAAATCCTTAACTATTGCTGAGTACAATTCTATAGCTGTATTTAAGGTAATATTGGAGCTTCACGTGGTAATAATAGAAGACTTTTTTGATTGCATATATGATGCCTAGTTATTTTTAACAAGGCATCATACATTAGTTTAATTCTTAGTCAAAAAATTATTAATATTTTTTAATAATTACCCACCGAATTGCTCTTTAATAATTCTATCTTCCAGCGTATGGTTTTTATTAAAGAGCAGTTTGACAGGCTTATCCTTAGTAGATTTAACGGTAACATTTGTGATATTATTAAACTCCTGAAAGTCGGCCGTAGCATTTACCGGTCGTTTATTTGTATTAAGTATTTCAAATTTAATCGTAGCAGATGAAAGCAGTAAAGCACCGTGCCATCTACGCGGTCTAAACGAGCAGATAGGGGTTAGGCATAACATGTTTGACTCAAGCGGTAAAATAGGACCGCTGGCAGATAAATTATAAGCACTACTTCCGGCAGGTGTTGCAACTAAAGCTCCGTCTGCTACTAATTCGCTCATTCTCTCTATCCCGTTTACTTCTATTCTAAATTTAGCAGCTTGATTAGTTTTACGAAATATCGATACTTCGTTAATAGCAAGTGCCGTATATATTTGACCGCTCGTATCTTCGACTTGCATAAGAAGAGGATTTAGGATAGAAACCGTACTTTCGTGTATATTTTGTAATAATTTTTTGGTATCTAAAGGATTCATTAAAAAGCCGAGGCTTCCTAAATTAACTCCGTAAAAAGGTATATTAAGATGCATATAGCGGTGAATATTATGTAGTAATTCTCCATCCCCGCCTATTACGATAATGACCTCCGCTTCCTCTATTTTACAATAATTATAGAGTTTTTTTATTTCCTCTATAATAGCTAAATGTTTGGAATTGTGGTTATAAATCAATGCTATTTTATTTATATTCATTATATGAATTTCTTTTTTAATATATAGACGCTTAACTAATAATAAGTTATAAGAATAAAGTAATAAAATAAATATTAAGTTAAATTATGTCATCATTCAACATCAAAAATCATAAAAATGATCTGCTATTTGTACCGCTAGGGGGATCTAATGAAATAGGTATGAATCTTAATCTTTACCATTATCAAGGTAAATGGTTAATGATTGATTGTGGTAGCGGTTTTGCCGATGATTATTTACCCGGTGTTGATATGATAATTGCTGATAGCAGCTTTATCGAGAAATATAAAAAAGATATAGTAGGTCTGATTTTAACTCATGCTCACGAGGATCATTTAGGTGGAGTCCAATATTTATGGAATAGACTTAAATGTCCTATGTATATTACTACTTTTACAGCAAATTTTCTAAAAATTCGTTTAAATGAATATGATTTTGCTAAAAATATAAAAATTCATGAAGTAAAACCCGGTAGTAAAATAAATCTAGATCCTTTTTCCTTAGAGATGGTGCCACTGACTCACTCGGCTCCTGAAATGCAAGCAATTATGATCCGTACGGATGCAGGTAATATTTTACATACGGGGGATTGGAAATTTGATAACGATCCGATACTTGGGAAAAAAGCCGATGAGGAGCTTTTAAAATCTTACGGAGATGAAGGGATTCTTGCACTTGTTTGTGATTCAACTAACGTATTTAATAAAGGAAGCTCAGGTTCTGAGGGGGATGTTAGAAAAAGTTTAGTAGATATTATAGCCGGTTGTCCTCAAATGGTAGTAGTTTCAACCTTTGCCTCTAATTTAGCACGGCTTGATACAATAATTCATGCTGCAGGGCTTGCGGGTAGAAAAGTAGTCTTAACCGGTAGAAGTTTGCACCGTATGATGCTTGCTGCGCAGGAAAGCGGCTATTTAAAAGATATTGCTCCTCTAATTAGTGAACGTGATGTTAGCAGATTTAGAAGAGAAGAATTATTAGTAATTGCTACCGGTTGTCAAGGTGAGCCTATGGCTGCTACCGCAAAACTGGCTAGTAATTCTCATCCGTCTATAAAGCTTGTTCCTAAGGATACAATGATTTTTTCTTCAAAAATTATTCCGGGTAATGAAAAGAAAATATTCAGGCTATTTAATATATTTGTTAAAGCCGGTGTAGAAGTTATTACCGAGCGAGACCATTTTGTACATGTTTCAGGACATCCATCGATTGACGAGCTACAAAAAATGTATTCTCTAATTAGACCGAATATTTGTATACCTGTTCACGGCGAGCCTGTACATATTCATGAACATGTTAAGCTTGCTAAGAAAAACGGCATAAAACAGGTAGTAGAGGTTGAAAATGGTAGTGTAGTACTGCTTGAACCTAATAATGCAAAAGTAATTTCAAAGGTTGAAAACGGTTATTTAGCTGTTGATGGTAATTATTTGCTGCCCGTTGAATCTCCGATTTTCAAAGCTAGAAGACGTATGCGTGAGTCGGGTATCGTGATAGCATCAGTAGTCATTAATAAAAAAGGACTGCTTGCTGCAAACCCAATGCTGTCTATGCCCGGGCTGCTTGATCCGAAAGAGGATATGGCATTAGTTAACCTCATTAAAAACGACATTAAAGAACTTGTTACCATTCAAAATAAACAGGCTAAAAAAGCATTGTCGGATGAACAAGTAATCGAGGCAATAAAAGGAACAATCCGTAAAACCTTAAAACAAGAAATTAATAAGTCACCCGTTATAATAGTAAATCTTGAGAAAGCTGTGGAGTAGTGAAATTGTTATTGTGAGTAGGTATTGTTTTATGGTTCGAGAAGTTCGCTCAATGTCATTCCCACGGAAGCGGGAATCCAGAAACACAACTTCAATATTAATACAGAAGTTACATATTTGATAAAAAAACCATATAAAAACTTGTTTTTATATGGTTTTACTGGATTCCCGCCTTCGTGAGAATGACATAAACAAGCCAAGCAACGATACCTACAAACCTGCAAGTGACAAAGAAAAAATAAGCACATGAACAAATTTAAAAATATTGCGGTTTATGGGGGAGGGAGTTTCGGTACTAGCCTTGCTTCTTTAGCAGCACAAAACTGTAATAACGTTATTTTATTTTTACGTGATGAGGCAATAGCAAAGGAAATTTTATATAACAAAACTAATGTAAAATATTTAGGGGATATTAAATTACCGGCTCATTTACAGGCTACTACAAACTTAGATATAATTAAGGATTTTGAACTAATTATTATTGCAGTGCCGTCTTACGCTTTTGATGACTCAATAAAAGTATTAAAAACTCACAGCATTTCTAAAGACAATACTCTTCTAATTGCAACAAAAGGCTTTGCCCGTAATCCTACCGCATTATTTTCAGATAGGTTAAAAACTCTATTACCGCATAGCCCTACAGCGTTTTTTGTAGGTCCGAATCTAGCAAAAGAACTTGCTAAAAATTTACCTGCTTCGGCAAGTATTGCAAGTTTAGATATAGATATAGCAAATAAAATAGCTTATAACCTAAGTTCAAAAATTTTTACTACTAATGTGTCAAGTGATATTGTAACATTACAGGTAGCAGGAGCTTTAAAAAATATTTTTGCTATTAAAAGCGGGATTGATTTAGCAAGAAAGCAGGGCGAAAATGCAAGAGCAACGCTTATAGTAGCTGCCTTAAAAGAAATTGCTATTTTGTCGAAAGCGTTAGGTGGTATGCAAAAAAATTCTGATATTTTACTAGAGGGCGTAGTAGGCGATTTAGTGCTTACTTGTTATTCGTTAGGTTCACGTAATACAAAATTTGGTTATGAACTTGAAATTAGTAGCGATAAAAAGAAATTTTTACAGGAATATAAAGAGCTAGTAGAGGGAAGAGAAGCATTAAAATTAGTTTTGGATTTGATAAAAAAATATAATTTACATATGCCTATAATTTCCGAAGTAGCTTCGTGTGTTATTCCTTATGCCATTCCTGCTTTCGCAGGAATGGCATAAGTATCCACGCAACAATGTCTCCGCGGGAATGACATATGACTCCACGCGAGCAATACCAATAAATATGAAAATTTCATATTAAATTAGATACCTTAAATCACATAAAGTTTTTAAAGTTTCAATTAAAAATTTATTTTGGTCTGATGAAGTAAAAATCTTTACAAAATTTAGTGAAAAAAAAATAAAACCTCATATATTATAAGTAATTATATCTTTAGCTCATTACATGATAATCTTTAGTATAGTTTTTTTTAAAACCGTTTCGGTATTATTAAGTGTAGTAATAGGATTTTTAGCAGGTAAATATTCAAATGTTGAAAGAGATAGTATCTCTTCGTTACTATTCTATTTTATATCGCCTATAGTATTTTTTACGATACCTGCTAGTACAACCTTAACACTTGCGGCATTAAGCGTTACGGTTGTAACATTTGTAATTGCAACACTCTTATCGCTCTTTTCTTATTATTTTTTTGGTAAATTTTGGCAGGATCATACACGTAATATTATAGCTTTGTCTGCAGGTACGGCAAATGGCGGGTATTTTATGTTGCCTATAGCTGCAGCACTTTTTGATGATTATACATTAAGTATTTACATGATGGCTGTTATAGGAGTGAATATTTATGAATGTTCCGTCGGTTTTTATATGTGTATGAGGAGCTTTGCTAATACCACCGATAGTATATTAAAAGTAGTAAAATTACCGATTTTAAACGCTTTTTTCTTGGGATGTTTATTTAGTTTTTGCGGTTTTACTTTACCGGATTTTTTAGATGATTTTATATATAATATGAAAGGCTCTTTTTCAATACTCGGTATGGTGATGGTGGGTCTTGCTCTTTCGTCTCTACAAAAATTTGAAGTCGATATCAAATTTACTCTTGCTACTTTTGCTGCTAAATTTCTATTCTATCCTTTGGGAGTAGGGTTATTTATCATGTTTGATCATTTTGTAACAAAATGGTATAACAATGATTACTATAATGCCCTAAAACTACTTTCTACGGCACCACTCGCAGCAAATACTATAGTTATAGCGAATTTACAGAAATTTTACCCTGAAAAAGTTGCAGCTACTGTGTTTTTATCTTTGCTTTTTGTAGTTATATATATGCCGACCATGGTCAGTATATTTTTAAGTGACTTAAATTAATAACATGATGACAATGATTTTTTTACAATTTATTCTAAATTGGTATTAATAGGTTCATATGAAAATTAATTCAATAAAAATTGGTCCCTATATTAATTTATTACCTCTTCAATATATACCGAAACATAAAATTTCTTATTTGGAATTCGGTGATCCTAAAAATAAAAATATAATAGTATGTGCTCACGGTTTAACTAGAAATGCTCATGATTTTGATAAAATAGCTAAAGAGTTGAGTAAAAATTATAGAGTAATTGCAATAAATTATCCTGGTCGCAGTGATAGCGAAAATTTTAAAAAAGCTAATCATTATAACTATACGACTTATATTAAAGATACGTTATTTTTTTTAAAAAGGCTAAATATCAAAAATCCTATTTGGCTTGGTACTTCAATGGGCGGTATTATAGGTATGGTACTTGCCAGTAAATATAAAAATATTTTTAAAGCCTTAATATTAAATGATATAGGGGCGTTTATTGATGCTGCTCCTTTAATTAAAATTGGAGGTTATGCTAAAAAAACGATACTCTTAGATGATTTGGCTAGTGCAAAAGAACATTTAAAACTTATTTATGCACAAAGCGGTATTAAAGATGAAGAAGATTGGGATTATTTAACAAAATATAGTGTAATTTCTACATTCGGCGGAAAATATAAAATGAATTATGATCCTGCTATAACAAAAGGAATGAAAAATGCTAGTAACCAGGAAGATATTAAACTATGGTCTGTATGGAATAAAATAAAATGTAGAATATTAGTAATTCATGGGATGAAATCTCAAATTTTAACAAAATCTACTATTAAAAAGATGAAAGAAACAAAAATTTTTGATCTTTATGAAATAAAATATGCTGGTCATGCTCCTTCTCTAATGAACCCTGAAGAAATTAACTATGTCAAATCTTGGTTAGAAAAGAAGTCTTAGATTGTATGACCTTGTATTGTACGAACGTTCAGGATGTCATTCCCGCGGAAGCGGGAATCCAGAAAAATAACCTTAATCCTTAGTACAAAAATTACATATTTAATACAATAAACATATAAAAAAACTGTTTTTTATATGTTTTTCTGGATTCCTGCTTTCCCATTAATGACATAGGCATCATTTAAATTAATAAATAATATGAAAATTACTACTAAAGTACTAATAATAGGTTCAGGACCTGCGGGTTTAAGTGCCGCTATTTATACAGCTAGAGCTGCTTTAAAACCAATATTAATAAATGGTATGCAGCCAGGCGGGCAGCTTACAATTACCACCGATGTTGAGAACTATCCAGGATTTGCGGAAACGGTGCAAGGACCTTGGCTTATGGAGCAGATGTCTATGCAAGCTAAAAATGTCGGTACGGAAATTGTTAGTGATTACGTAGAAAAGGTGGATTTATCAAAAAGACCTTTTAAAGTATTTACAGGAGCAGGAAATGAATATGACGCGGAGAGCATAATCATTTGTACCGGTGCGGAAGCAAAATGGCTTGGTATAGCTTCGGAGCAGAAATTTCGTGGTTTTGGTGTTTCGGCATGTGCTACTTGCGATGGTTTCTTTTTTAAGAATCAAGAAATAGTTGTAGTAGGGGGAGGAAATAGTGCAGTAGAAGAAGCTTTATACTTAACCAATCATGCTAACAAAGTCACTATAGTGCATAGAAGAGATAGTTTTAGAGCTGAGAAAATATTACAGGATCGATTATTTAAAAATTCTAAAATATCAGTAATTTGGGATCATGTAGTAGATGAGATTGTAGGTAGCAATAAACCAAAATCCGTTACTGGAGTTAAAATTCAAAATGTTCACACCAAAGAGATTAGTTTATTGAATTGTAGCGGTGTATTTATAGCTATTGGGCATGCACCGAATACGGGGCTATTTACCGGACAAATTGTAATGGATGACGATAATTATATCATCACGAAGTCAGGCACTACTAGAACTAGTGTAGAAGGTGTTTTTGCTGCTGGTGACGTTCAGGATAAAATTTATAGACAAGCAGTAACTGCTGCAGGAACAGGCTGCATGGCGGCTCTTGAGGCTGAAAAATTTCTAAATAAATAATTTAGATTTTTTAGCTGTAAATTAACATATAAGTTAATAAAAAATTGTTGCATTTAGTAAGACACTTATTATAGTCATTGTGTATTAATTTAATTAGGTACAAATATATAATGACTTGGAACAAATATACCACCACAAAAATAAAATATTGATACATATCCATTACTTATAAAATTTTTAGTTGGATGAGGTAGTTTTAACATACAAAATTTAGAAGCATTGAAAAATGCTAATTTAGAAATAGAGCTAGCAGAAGCTGCATTTTCACAAAAATTTTTAATATATTCTGCAATAAAATTTTACTTAAATCATTTTTATCCAAATAGCCAAAGTGAAAAATTTACAGAGCTAGAAATAACCGGAGTTAGATATGATCAAGTGATAAAGGCTCCTGATATTAGGTTAGTTACCGATAAGCCTACGACGACTACTAATATATTTAAAAATTTGACTTTGGACTCAATGTTACATCAGAATTGGATTTTTAATGGAGATGACTCAAATGGTTGGCTGTTAGCAAGTATAAATCTTAATAAAGGCGGTTATTTAATAACTTAGAAACAGTATTTCTCTCAGCTGTGATCTCTTTAGAGTCACAATTAATAAATCCTAAGAAAAAATATTACTCTGATATTTCATCTGAGGTTATTGAGTATGCATGGGGAAATATTAAAGGAGTTAAAGGTAATTATTTAGAGCCATTCAAGAGTTTAATAGCTTTTGGCAAAGAAGCAATAAGTCCCTCTGAGTTATGGGTTAAAATAGCTGAGGCTATAAAGGTAGATAAAGTATCAAATTTATTGTGAGAAAATATTCTAGAAGACTTAAACAAGATAGGTGTATGACTTTATTATAATATAACTGAAAACTCTGCTATATTATCTGACATTGGATATAAAGTTCCTCAAGAAATATTGAATCTTATGTTAAACGCAATAGCTCCTGAAGATATCATTAATATTATAAAACATGCTAATTTGGCAAATATTTCTTATGATGTATTAGAAAGTCAAATGGGTGGTGAAGATTTTGGTATAAATAATTCATTATAAATATTTTTCTTGCTAGTATTGCCGTATAATTTTAAGATAAGTTTATAACACTTTTCTCGAGCCATGCAACAACGCCAATGTTCGCTCGCAATGACGATTTTAGTATCCACGCAGGTAAAAATATATGAACTTACTTAAAAACATTACGGGAAAGAATTATATAAACGGTGAATTTATAGAGTTCGGGAAGCAAATATCCGTTATTAATCCTGCGACCTTAAAAGAAATTGCTACAGTTCCGAATTTAGGATTATCTGAGATTAATTCAGCGATTAATAATACGGTGACTAGTTTTTCTTTATGGTCACAAAGTTCATTTGAAGCGAGAATAGCGGTTCTTAGAAGATGGTATAATTTAGTAATCGAAAATATTGAGGAGTTAAGTCATATATTAACCCTAGAGCAGGGTAAAGTACTTGCTGAATCAAAAAAAGAAATTTTATATGGAGCCTCTTTTATTGATTGGTATACATATGCTATACATAATATTCATTCGACTATCAAACCCGGTAATAGTAATACTCATAAAATTGTTACGCAATATGAGCCTGTAGGATCGTCTGCTGCTATAACTCCTTGGAATTTTCCAAATGCAATGATTACTCGCAAGGTAGTACCTGCAATAGCTGCGGGTTGCAGCGTTATATTAAAACCGTCAAGTCTTACGCCTCTATCAGCTTTAGTACTTGCGAAATTTGCAAGCGATGCCGGTTTGCCTGCCGGAGTATTTAATGTAATTACAGGTAGTTCAGATATTATAGGTAAGGCTTTTTGTGAAGATTTTAGGCTTCGGAAATTATCATTTACCGGCGCTACAAATGTCGGTAAAATTCTATATCAAAATGCCGCAAATACTCTAAAACGTTTATCTTTGGAACTTGGCGGCAATGCTCCTTTCATTATAACGGCAGATAATAATTTAGAGAAAGTAGTAAGTGATTTAGTAATCGCTAAAACTAGAAATAGTGGACAGTCTTGTACTTCACCTAACAGAATATTTATAGAAGAATCTATATATGAAAAATTTATAGAAATTCTAAAGGCTAAATTTACTAAGCTTAAAGCCGGTGACGGATTTGATAAGGAATCGGATGTAGGTCCGTTAATTAATTCTGCTGCCATAGAAAAAATACAAAAGTTACTCGCTGATGCACAAAGTAAAGGAGCTAAATTAATTTGCGGCGGTAAAACTGTTGATAATTTTATTGAGCCTACTATTATTATTGACTGTTTGGATAATATGGATATCTTTAGAATAGAAATATTCGGTCCGGTAGTTGCTTGTTATAAATTTAAAGATTTGGATGAAGTAATAGAACATGCAAATAATACCGAATACGGCTTGCAAGGATATGTATATTCAAATAATATATCCGTGGCACAAATGATAGCGTCTAAGCTTGATTTTGGTATGGTATCGATTAACGACCCGTTACCTGCAAATGCAAAAGCACCTTTTGCAGGATGTAAAGCTTCAGGTTTTGGAGTTGAAGGCTCATTTGAAGGGATATTTGAATATCTAAATACGAAATATATAAATTTACAGAATTAAGCATGCCCACATGGTTCCTTTTATGTCATTCCTGCGAAAAAGCAGGAATCTAGTAAAGAATATAAAAAATATAATTCTTTGTAGCAGTATTAAGATTATTTTTTCTGGATTCCCGCTTTTGCGGGAATGACATAGAAAATATAATAATCTAAATAGTAAAAATTATGCTAGTGCTTGTAGATAATATTGAAGTACAAATTGAAAAAATTTATGAAGTATTTGATTTAATAGATAATGAAGGAGCTGATCTTTTTTATGGGCAGTATCTGATTGTCTTGTCGAGCTATTAGCTCAATATAAAGAATCGTTAACAATTGAATATGTTGATCCTTTGATGCAACTAATTAAAAGGTTTGAAGAGCAAAATACTATAATACCCAAAATGCTTAATAATGCTTTAAGCAATATATTATTAATCCTTGAAGATGGATGTAAAGCTGAAGAATCAGAACTAATAGAAAATATAATTAATAGTTTAAATACTCTTGATATGTTATGAGGACATGCATAGTAATCTTCCAAAAATCTCAATAGTTTTACCGGTTTATAATAGAAAGAAGCTATTACCTTTTGCTATTGAGAGTTGTCTTAATCAAAGCTTTAAAGACTTTGAGCTTATTATTATTGATGATTGCTCAAAAGATAATAGCGTTATAGTAGCTAGGACATATGCAGAGCAGGATTCACGTATTAAGGTAATAGTAAATGAGACCAATAAAAGATTACCGGCAAGTCTTAATATTGCTTTTCAAGAGGCCAAGGGGGAGTATTTTACTTGGACTTCAGATGATAATCTTTTCCATGAAAATGCTTTAGAAAAAATGGTTAAGATACTTGATAATTCACCTGAGATAGGGCTTGTATATACTGATTATACTTTGATCGATGACCACGGTAAAGTAGGAATAAGACTTTATCAAGAACCTCCTGAGTTTTTACCGATTAGAGATTGCGTCGGTGCATGTTTCTTATATAGAGCCGATTTAGCAAGGCAAGTAGGTGGATATAATGAAAATATGCAGTTAGTGGATGATTATGAATATTGGCTAAGGTTTGGGCTTGTTACGAAATTTGCTCATATACCGGAATCTTTATATTTCTACCGAGTACATGATCAAAGCTTAACAATAGAGCGTAAAGTAGAAGCAAAACAGGCAAAAAGAGTTTTAAAAGCATTATTTAAAGATCAATATATTATTCCTGCTGAGATTAAACCTATAAATGATTTATATAATTGGTTTATTGAAGATAGAAATTTAAGCTCTTATTTTAGGTTATTTAAAATAATTATTTGTAGTCCGATAATTACTATTTCGTATATTATTAAAAATCTAAGAAGAATAAGGTGATATAGTAGAGCCATAGCACAACATCCTTAAAATAAATGCAAAATCAAGATTTCATACATATATTAAATCCAGAGCAGCAAAAAGCAGTTCTTCACACTGAAGGACCGCTTTTATTGCTTGCAGGTGCAGGGACAGGTAAAACAAAGGTACTTACCTCAAGAATAGCTAATATTATTCACCAAAATTTAGCCTCACCTCAAAATATTCTAGCCGTTACTTTTACTAATAAAGCTGCTAAAGAAATGGCTGCAAGAGTTAATAGTCTAATTAATTGCTATGGTCTTAATATAGGCACTTTCCACTCAATGGCAGCTAGGATATTACGTGACCAGATTGAGCATTTAAATCTTGGTTTAAATAATAGATTTACTATTATTAGTCATGATGATCAATTAAAACTAGTGAAAGATATAGTAAAGCTAAAAGATATTGATACTAAAAAATATGCTCCTAAATTAATACATATCATAATTTCTAGATGGAAAGATCAAGGATTATTACCAACTAAACTATCAGTATCAGATACTAATTTACCGCTGCAGAGGGTTGCAAAACTTGTATACGAAGAATATCAGAAAAATTTACTTATTTCTAATGTTTTAGATTTTGGAGATTTGCTACTTTATAATAATGAGCTTTTTATTAAAAACTCTGAAATACTAAGATATTACCAAGAAAAATATCGATATATTTTAATCGATGAATATCAAGACACTAACGTTGTCCAGTATTTATGGGCAAGAATGCTCGCAAGTTTATATAAAAATATTTGCTGTGTAGGGGATGATGATCAATCTATTTATGGTTGGCGAGGAGCAGAAGTCGGGAATATATTACGTTTTGAAAAAGATTTTGCAGGTGCAACAATTATTAAATTAGAGCAGAATTATAGATCAACTTTGCCAATACTTGCTGCTGCTTCCAATGTTATCAATAATAATAAAAACCGTCACGGTAAAACGTTATGGACGGATAGGGAAAACGGTGAAAAGATAAAAATTATCTCTTGTTGGAGTGATAAAGAAGAAGCAAGATATATAGCCGGTGAAATAGATAAGTTAGTGCGAGAAAACCGTTATAATGCCGGCAATATTGCAATATTAGTACGAGCCGGATTTCAAACAAGAAGTTTTGAGGAAGCGTTTATAAATAGTGCTATGCCTTATAAAATTATAGGCGGTTTGCGGTTCTATGAACGTATGGAAATAAGAGACGTGCTTGCTTATATCCGTATATCTTTGAATCAAAATGACAATCTAGCACTTGAGCGTATTATAAATGTGCCGAAAAGGGCAATAGGTGCAGCTAGCTTAAATAAAATTAGAGTCTATGCACTTGAGCGAAATATTTCTAATTTTGCAGCCATTAAAGAAATGCTAGAAATAGGTGAGATTAAAGCAAAATCATATGAAACTCTAAAAGATTTGGTTACTAAAATCGATAATTGGTACGAAAGATTTAGTATAGATGCTCCAATAAACGTAGTTAAAGCAATACTTGATGATTCCGGTTATCTTGAAATGCTTCAAGAAGAAAAAACCGAAGAAGCATTCGGTAGAATCGAAAATATTAACGAAATGCTTAGAGCTATTGCTGAATTTAACGATGTTCATGATTTTATCGAACATTCAAGCTTAGTTATGGAAAATGAAGTGCTTGAAACCAATTACGGTGGCTCTGTTACTATAATGACCCTGCACGCAGCTAAAGGGCTTGAGTTTGATGTGGTATTTTTACCGGGCTGGGAAGAGGGGGTATTTCCGTCTCAAAGATCTCTAGACGAAGACGGCGAAAAAGGCTTAGAAGAAGAACGCCGCATTGCTTATGTCGGTATTACGAGAGCCAAAAAAGACCTCTACATTACTCATGCTGAAAGCAGAAAAATATTTTATGAAATAGTCCGTTCTTATCCTTCAAGGTTCATAACTGAAATCCCTGATGAAATTACGATCAGGACCTCTTCTATGAAAAAATACAATTCTTTTTATAAGTTTTAATTAATTTTCATTCATAAATTTTAAATTGGTTTGCCAGAGATTTAAGTGAGTCTCAAGTAGAGCAGGTGAACGACGAAAAACGTAATGGCTTAAGCGAAGATGAAGTGATGGATATTAAAAAACCATTAGAAAAAGCTATGTTAGAATCAGCTAACCAAAAAATATCTAAAGAACAATATAGAGAGAAATTAATAGATAAAACATTAGATAACCTTAAAGAAAATGTTTCAGAAACAACATTAGGTAACTACAGATAAATTTCTTACTAAAAATACTATCCCTAAACTTGATAAACAAGAGCAAATTAATGATCCAAAACAAGTAGAAGCATTAACACAAGCAGCATTAAAGATAGCTGAATTTTTAAAAATTACTTTTCAAACAAATGAAAAAGAAGCAAAAGCTTTATCGTCTATTAAGGAGTTAGGAGTAAATGAGCCTCATATAATTAAAACTTTATTACCAGCGATAAGTAAACTACCGTCTGAAAAAATGATAGAGCAAGGTAAAGAAATTATCAAGAATTTTGCCCCATTACTTGAGAGCAGCAATTCTGCACTTGTTAACGGTACTAAAAGAGTATTAGCAGAGTTAAATCCTGGATATTTAAGGAACACACAGATGGGGGGGGAGAAAGTATAGCATTAGAATTACAAAGAGTAACCTAAGCTATGGCAAAGAATAGTAGTAGTTTTTACCGGTACGGATTATGCTCAAAAAAATATAGATAAAGCATTTGCTAACTTTGAAAAAAGTAATAGTTTACATATAGAAACGAAAAATTTGTCGGAAGAACTACAAAGAGAAAAACAAGCACCAAATATTGTAAAGCAAAATAAAACAATACCCCAAGGCTATAAGTCTTCTATATCAACCCCCATATCTCATGTTGAAAACCTTAATAAAAGTAGAGAGAGTGGGCAACAGTCAGGGTATAGTAAGTAGTGATTTATATGATAATATAGTTGTGAATTTTTAAAAAGTTTGATAATTTAGTTCATTATATCAAATAACTTAATAATGAGTATTATATGGCAGAGATTATAACTAATATAGATGATACTATTAAAAAAAACGATGAAGTGACTGAGATATTGGCTGCAGTAAAAGATAAAATAGTTGATATAAAAAACGTAGATAGGAGATTAGATACTTTGAATAAAAATATTGTTACTTCCGATCCTATTCAACAATATTTACAATCTGAAGAATATATCACTAGTACGCTTGAAGTACTTGCCAGTAAAATTATTAGTGAAGTTGTAGAAAATAAAGATATACAACAATTAGTAGATAACTTGCATATCAATTTAGGACAAGATATAAAACTAATACCTAGTGTAGCAGATAAGCTAAAGTTTGATGTCGCAAGGGCTGAAGCAGCACTTAAGGGTTTTGTACTTCCTCTAAATAAAGGAGGACCTTTTGATGAATTATCATTGATGGGTATAGAAGATGAAGAAGAAATCTTTGCCAATCCTATAAGAGCAACTAAAGAAGCATTAATAGCCGTAAGCGGAAAGTCTATACCTAAAGAGCAATATGCACAGGCTGTAAAAGATCAAGCTATAGAAATCTTAAAACAAGATCCTAAAAACACTCCAGACAAACTTGAGAAATATGAAAAATTTATTATGCAAGGAGATAAAAACCAGAAATTTAATAAAAATAGTAAGCAGTTTATCCCAAGAGTAAATCAATTATCTCAAGTGGAATTTAAGGCATTACAAAATGCAGCCACTTATACGGTACAGCAGATTAGTAATAGATTAGAAAAAAATAATAAAATTAGTAAGCAATTAGAACAAATTATTATACTTACTAACTCATCAGGCATAAAGAATCCTGAAATAATAAGGGAATTAAATAAGTTAGATTCTACTTATCTAACTGAGAATAGTACTAAAATAGCCACTGAATTAAAAGATATTAATGATAGAGGTACTTCTTTACGGGAAAAATTTAAGCAGATATTGACAGGTAGAAACTATTTGGAAAAAAGATTAGGAAAAGTTGTAGAGAAATATATTACTCTGAGTGATGGATATGTAGTGAAGACAATTAATGATAAAATCTTTTCAAATGCTTTAACAAATCGTGACATTGCTGCAGGTCTAACAAAATTTTTAAATGAAAATAAAGATACATTAGCAACTAATCCTGAATTTAAAAATTTAATTCCTGTTACGGGTGAGTCTATTATAGTTCAACCGCAACAAATTAATAATTTTAATTTAGCGGAACTCAGAAAAATCAATCCAATAGCATTTGATAAAACCATATTTGAAGATTCAATAAAACTAAGAAGTTCTAATATAAAACCTCCGCAAATCACTCCTAATCCTTCTACTAAAAATCAAGAAGCAGTAAGAAGAAAGGGTTAAATTTTAATATAACTTCATCATTGTGAGGAGGCGTTGTTACATTGCTTCTATGTCATTCCCGCGAAAGCGGGAATCTAGATTTTTTATTGTCACCCCGTGGCGTGACCACGGGGTCTTGTATCACCAGCTGAGTCCTAAGATACCGCGAAGTTGCAGTATGACATTAAAGGTTACTAGATTGCTGCTTTCGCAGAAATGACATCAGAACATAAAGATTTAGGTGAGATGCTTAAATACTCCTCTTTCCATAATTCATTATAAAGAATAGGATCGATATTACCGCCTGAGATTAGTACTAGTAATTTTTGAGGTTTGGATTGTGTTTTTAAAAAATTTACCACTGAAACCATGTTTATACTACTTGACGGCTCGCATATTACTTTAAGTAAATGAGTAAGCCACGCCGTCCAGTAATATATTTCATATTCTTCTGCTAAATAAAAATCATCAAGTTTTTTCAGATATTCAAATGTACGAGCTGATATACTCAAGGTTTTAAGACCGTCCGCAATAGTATTCGGAGCATAGTTAAATCTATATGTTTTATTATCTTTAACAGATAAATAAGCATCATTGGCATTTAAAGGTTCTGAACCTATTAATAAGCTTGTCGGTGATATTAATTCCTTGGCAAGATATGCGCCGGAAATTAAACCACCGCCGCCGCAAGAGGCAAAAATAGCATCAGGACTAAAACCTAGCTGCTGTAATGCTTCATAGCATAACGTGCCTGCTCCTGCTATTGTAGAATCACTATCGGAAGGATGCATATAGTAAAATCCTTGCTTTTCATCTTCTTTTGCTTTTTCTTCCGCTTCTTGTCGAGTATATGTATATATCACTTCACCGCCATAATAAAGAGCTGCTTGCTGTTTTACTTTTGAAGTATTTAACGGTAAATAAATCCTTGTTTTAATACCGAATAATTTACTTGCATAAGCAAGACCGATTCCATGGTTACCCGTACTATAACCGACTATTTTATCAGGTAATTTTCCTTGTTCTTTTAATTCTAATAAATGATTTAACACGCCTCTAACTTTAAATGCACCGGTTTTTTGTAATGATTCAACCTTAAAAAAAATCTCATGACCGAGCATCTCATTTAAGCTTTCAGAGTGAACGATCGGAGTTAAATGTAGATATTGTTTTATTCTATTATGTGCGGCTGCTACATTTTGAGGAGGTTGTAGTAATAAATTCATAAATATAATTAATAATGGTAGCTTGAAATCAGGTTGATACTATATTATATAGTTAATAATTAGAAATTTTAAAAGGTTTTAATTGATGCATAAAAAATCCCTTCCGTTAATGGCACTGAGAGATATGGTAGTATTCCCGGGAGTAATTGCTCCTATTTTTGTGGGTAGGCCAAAATCGTTGCAAGCACTCTCTCATACTACCATTTCCGAGGAAGATAATAGTAAATATATTTTAGTAACTTTACAGAAAAAATTTGATCAAGAAAACCCTAGTACACACGAACTTTATAACACAGCTATACTTGCCAAGATTATCCAAATAGTGAAGCTGCCTAATAATACGGCAAAAATCTTAATAGAAGCAGTAGCAAGAGTAAAGCTAAGCAATATCAAAGGCGAGGAAGCTTTTGAAGCAAATTACGAAATTATTCCAGATGAAGAAATATTTGACGTTAATAACATGCGTTCACTCGTTGATAATGCAGTACAACTATTTAGTAAATATGCGATTAATGATAAGAAAGTTAATGCAGAAATTATTGAAACTATCAATAAAGAAATAAGTAATAGCACTAATTTCATAGATATTATAAATATATTAGCCTCACATTTGATAACTTCACTTGAGGCAAAGCAGCATTTATTAGAAGAAACTAGTCCTTTGAAGCGTATCACTACGGTTATTAGTACGCTTACTTCCAATATAGTAAATTCAGAAACCGAGCAGGCATTGCAGCAAAGAGTAAGAAAGCAAATCGAAAAAACGCAGCGTGATTATTATCTGCACGAACAAATGAAAGCTATTCAAAAAGAGCTTGATGAAGATAAATCAGAACTTGCCGATATTGAGAAAAAAATTAAAAGTTTAAAATTATCAAAAGAAGCAAAAGAAAAAGCTGAGGCTGAACTTAAGAAACTCCGTACCATGAACCAAATGTCAGCGGAGTCAGGAGTAACGCGTAACTATCTTGAGACATTGCTTAGCCTGCCTTGGGGTAAGTATGATAATAGCAAAATAGATATTAACCAAGCAGAGAAAATTTTAAATCGTGACCATTTTGGACTCGAAAAAGTTAAAGAACGAATTATAGAATATTTAGCGGTATTACAGCGTTCAAGTAAAATTAGAGGACCTATATTATGTTTAATAGGTCCGCCAGGGGTCGGTAAAACTTCACTTGTAAAATCTATTGCCGAAGGAATGGGCAGAAAATATACTAAACTTGCGCTCGGCGGTGTTAGAGACGAAGCAGAAATCAGAGGGCATAGAAAAACTTACCTTGGATCAATGCCCGGTAAAATTTTAGGTCAACTTAAGAAAGTTAAGACTAGTAATCCTGTAATGCTGCTTGATGAAATCGATAAAATGAGTTCTGATTTTAGAGGTGATCCGGCATCCGCTTTGCTTGAGGTATTAGACCATGAGCAGAATAGTCACTTTGTTGATCATTATCTAGAAGTAGAATATGATCTATCAAATGTAATATTTATTGCTACTGCTAACTCTCATGATTTACCTAGAGCTTTAAGTGATAGAATGGAAAAAATATATATTTCCGGTTATGTAGAGGAAACAAAGCTCCAAATTGCCAGAAATTATTTAGTTCCAAAACAATTTAAAATGCATAAAATCAAAAAAGATGAAATTACTATATCCGAGACGGCAATTTTGGATTTAATTAGATATTATACCAAGGAATCAGGTGTAAGAGCTTTAGAGCGTGAAATAGGGGCATTAACTAGAAAAGCATTAAAGCAGATTTTAGCAGATAAAAGTGTTAAGCATATCGCCATAGATAGTAATCATCTTGAAGAATTTTTAGGAGCTAAGAAATATAATTTCGGGCTTGCCGAGAAAGAAGATCAAATAGGAAGTACTACGGGACTTGCTTACACTGAAGTAGGCGGAGAGCTTTTAACTATAGAGGCTTTAGCATTTCCAGGGAAAGGTGAAATAAAGACCACCGGAAAACTCGGTGATGTTATGAAAGAATCGGCAATGGCTGCCTATAGTTGTTTTAGAAGCAGAGCAACAAATTTTGGATTAAAGTACGACAATTATAAAGATTTTGATATTCACATTCACGTACCGGCTGGAGCTATTCCAAAAGATGGACCGTCTGCCGGCTGTGCTTTGTTTACGACTATTGTTTCGTTGATGACTAAAATACCCGTACATTGTACTGTAGCAATGACCGGTGAAATTACTTTAAGAGGCAATGTTTTACCTATAGGTGGTCTTAAAGAGAAGTTACTTGCTGCAAGTAGGGGAGGTATTAAAACCGTGTTGATTCCTGAAGAAAATGTCAAAGATTTGAAAGATATACCGCCGAATATAAAAGAAAGCCTAGAAATTATATCTGTATCAAATATTGATCAAGTACTTAAGCATGCTTTGGTAGGAACACCGATAAATAAATAGAGATTTGTTAATAGTCAAAATATCATATATTAAATTAATGCAAGCTATAGTAAAGTAATTCTTTTTGACTTTTCAATCAAAATGCGATTTTTCTTGCTTAATTCCTGACTATCTTGAACTCACCTATTATTATAGACTCTCTTCCTTACGCCTGTCACTAAATTGGGCTGAATTGACTATATTGTTGCGTGGATCAATTTCACCTCTGTCATCCCGTGGTTTGACCATGGGATCCAGTTAAAAATACTAATAATTTTAGTATTTTTTATTGTTTTTATGGACCCCGTGGGGGTGTGAATGCTGCTACTACTGCGGCAGCTACTCAAAGCGGTGTATCTGAGGTAGTAAAATCCATGCCTACAATAAAAGACAAAACAGCTTAGTTTATCTTTCTGCTTTCCAACTTTCATTGAGAAATTCCTTTAACTTAATTCTAAATACATAATTAAATTTCTACACTACCAAGTAACAATATTTTTTTGGTACAGCGTCGTTCAGAAAGCTTGATACAAGTGAATTTTCTGACATGCGCCTTTGCTCACGTACTTTTTGTACGTTCCGCAGGCTCAGTCGTCAATTCATCTTGTCTAAAGCTTTCTGAATCTAGCTCTATCCACTTCTATTTTATTATTGTAAAAAAGTTGCTACAAATTATTAATTAAATGTATTAATATTAATGAAAGAATCAAAAATATTAAGAAAATTTTTAGCAACGGCATCATTATGCGGAACATTATTCACTAGCTCTAATACTGCAGGAGCAACAATTCCTAATCTCGGTAGCGTAAGCTTGAGTACCGGTGCCGGTCTTGTAGGAGGAGTATTTAATAACGGCAATATTTATTCAAAGGGCTTGGAATTAAAATATCGGCAGATAAAACAAATGCTGTTATTGGCGGGATAAATACATTAATTAATAGCACTACCTGCTTTTGGTGGGGTTGAGGTAAGTCAAAATGTATCAATAGGTGCTCTTTATTAGTGCAACAGTAGGTCTTACTCCTAATTTCACTCCTCTTAAATTTATTAATAATAATGTTACGTCAATTGTTACCGGAGTCGGTAATCAAACATTTAGTAATATAGATTTCGCCGGTAAGAATTCTACTTGACAAATTAATAACGGTTTAAATATTACAACTCAGATAAGATAATACGGTAGCTGGCAATAACGGTACAATAACATTTGTAGGTACGGGTACTATATCAAATCACATAGGTCTAACTAACTCTCTTGCCAGAATAAATGTAGGAAACGGGGAAGCACAGATTTATATGTCCGGAGCAGGTAATATTACAATTAATGCTGCAAATATAAATCTTACTAACAATAACTCTATACTTGCTCTTTTTGACGGTAATATAACAACGTTAACGGGTAATATAAATAATACTACCGGCGTTGACGGTCAAGGGATACTAAATCTAGCTCATGATCTTGGTAGTAGTAACATAATAACAGGCGATATAGGTAATATAGGCTCATTAGCCGCAGTAAATGTTTTACTTGGGTCGGCAACACTTAATGCTACAATATTAAAAGCTACTAATATTAATTTACAAAGTAAAATACGTCCGTACTTAATTTAGATGACGACATAACGGTTACGGGTAATATAGACGGGTGCTAAAGGAGTAAACGGAAATTTTATAGGGAATGCTATACTTAACGGAAATATAAATAATTTCAATATACTTCAGTGTAATGGAGGTAACGGTAAGATTCTTGATTTACAAGGTAATACTACGGTAAATAGTATTGTTTTTGCAGATAGTGTTTTAGCTTCCGGAACTATAAGTGTTAACAGTCTATTAGATGTAGGAGGTATTACTTTTAATAATAGTAATGCTAGCGATAGTAATGCTAGCGGCGGTACTTTAAATAATAAATACCGAAAATACAATCAATGTTGCATTATTAAACGCAAAAATACAAATAAATGCTAATTTAACAATCAATGATCCAAGTGCCGGAGATATAGGTGATATTAGAATAGCGGATAATACGACATATACAATAGATGCAGCAAATGGGAATGTAAATTTGCTAAAATAATCATTTAAACAAATCTGGCAATGATGAATATGGAATAGTGAGAATAGGAGCAATCACAAAATACCTAACCATGGCAAATAACGGTGGAGAATACCCATCGCCTTAAGAATTTCATAGTAGACTGAGCAGGTGATGTCGTAGTCGATAATACGGTATTTACGCAGTTACTTAGTATGAATAGCAGGTAACATTTAACCAAGCTTTAGACCTAGGAGCGGGTGGTAACATATTATTTAGAGCAGATGGTGAGTTAATAGTAAATGGTGTGACCAGTTCAGTTACGACCTCTGCAAATAACCAAGGAAATAACCAAGGCACACTGACAATACAAAGCGGTAATGTTCTCGTAAATATCGGAGCAACCCCCATTACGTTCTCAGCTAATGTATTTGTTCCCGTAGCTTTAAATAAGAATGGCTCTATCTTAGCTTTAGCAGATGGGGTTACGCTAGCCGGTAGCGTAGGAGCAAATGGAGCAGTACTTAGCACCGGTGGTGTAGGCGGTACATTGAATTTTATAGGTGACGGTAATGTAACTCAAAATATTAGGTACGGATGCTGCAAATAGCCCTGCTAATGCTAATATAAATATCCCTAACTTTACTTAATTCAGTAATATCCATTGCGGCAATTAATTTTTGTGCTTCTGCGGTATTTTCTTTCTGTATAGTTCTTATTAATTCTTGATTTGAGGGTTGAAACCATCTAAACATAAGTACTTTCTTATTAAATTCTATAAATTTTAATATTTTGTTAAAAATGATCTTAATAGATAGAATCATAATAAGAAGTTTTAAGAATACAGTAGACATTTAACTAAAAGTGCAAACAAATGAGTTGAGGTTACTTTAAGGAATATACAAAGTTAGTTTTTTATAATATTTAAAATTTGGAATTTAAAAGAGTTTAATATAACAATTAAAACAAAAGGCAAATAAAAGGAGCATATGAATTTTTTAGAAAACGACAGGAAATCCCAAAACCTGAAAGGGCTTGGCGAGAGTGACGGGACTCGAACCCGCGACCTTCTGCGTGACAGGCAGATGCTCTAACCAACTGAGCTACACCCCCTTATAATACTCTTCTGCTTTTAAGAATTGCTCTTTCATTTTATCAAGGATTGCATCTTCATCTATTAAGTATAGGCTGCGGGTGCTCACCTCTCAAAATAAAATTCAATTCTTGAAATCATTTGAGTATACGTATAAAGATAACAATGTATATAACAATTCTTCTATTTCTGCAAGAGTAAAATATCGTATTTTATCAAAAAATATACAGAACCTAACATCTAGCTTATTCCTAATATTATAATTACTAGATATCTCTATTAATCCAAATTAGTCACTACTAGTTGAAGCCTTGAAAATTATTATACTTTTTAAGGCCTTTGTTAAAAAAAGAAAAACCTAGTAGTTACATTTATTTTAATAAAATCTTACTTTATTAATAATTATTAGAGGTTTTATATGACTAAACCATATGTCATTAAATTAACTACTCCTTTTGAGCGTATTAAACTTTATAATCCTATACCCGATATTGCTCTTAGAAGTGCTATTATTATGCAGGCAATAATAGATGCAACTAATACTTTTACCAAGAAAGAGGCAACAAAAGCAGAATATAACGCTAAAAAATGGCTTTTTGAAAATAATGAAAATTTTAATGCTACCTGCTTAGAAATTGGCATTGAGCCTAATTATGTAAGAAAGACTGCTAAAAAACTAATTAAATCGCAACAAAATAAGGATAAGCGTCCTAAACTCTACAGCTAAAGTTTAAATAAATTAATTTGTAATAAAACTTGAAATTACTCTAAATATAAATTAATTGTATAGGTGTTACTTAGTAACGCCTATATATTAATTATTTCAGATTATAAAGGTTATTTATGATTATTTCAGTTTCAGGTCAACATATTTCTATCGGTAATAATTTACAAGAATATTCAAAAGAGAGGGCTACGCAAGTCGTTAAAAAATATTTTACCGATATAATAAATATAGATATACATTTTTCAAAAGAAGGCATTAACTTTAAATGTGATATTATAGTAAAATATGGCTCCGGTAAACATAATATAGTCAAAAGTAATGATAGTTGTAGCGATATATATGTAGCTTTTGATAAAGCTATGTCAAAACTAGAAAAACAGCTTAGAAAATATAAATCAAAATTCAAAAATCATCATACGGGTAAAGTAAAAATATCAGAAATTGCTTACGAAGGTACCAAATATATTATTAATCCGCAATCTGATAGTGAAACCTCTAACGCCGAAGATAATGATAATCCAGCAATTATCGCTGAAAAGCCTGTAGAAATATTAAAATTATCAGTAAAAGAAGCGGTAATGAAAATGGATTTAGAAGATTTACCTGCAGTAGTATTTAAAAATATAAATAATGATCGTATCAATATAGTTTATTATCGTAAAGACGGTAATATTTCTTGGGTAGATTATAATTAATGCTCATTATCCCTTACAAAGGAGTTACGCCAAGAATCGATAAAAGTGCATATATTGCCGAAAGCAGCTCTTTAATAGGAGATGTTGAAATAGGTAGTAATTCAAGCATTTGGTTTAATACGGTTCTTAGAGGCGACGTTGAATCGATAAAAATAGGAAATAATACTAACATACAAGACGGTAGTGTAATTCATGCTTCAAGGTTTAACGGACCGGTAGAAATAGGCGATAATATAACTATCGGTCACCTCTCTCTTATTCATGCCTGTACAATACATAATAATGCTTTTATTGCTGCAGGCAGTCTTATCCTGCCAAAGAAGATAATTAAATCTCAAGAATTATGGATGGGATCCCCTGCAAAATTTGTTAGATATTTAACCGATCAAGATTTAGAATATATGCAAGATAATGTAAGACATTATGTAGAACTTGCAAATGTTTATAAGATACTCGTTTAATTTGAAAAATTGGCGTCGTCTATCTACTTTTTACGTATCAAGAGTATATAAGGAATCCTTAAATGCCTTAACCGTATTTTTAAGTAAAAACGCAATAGTCATCGGTCCGATGCCGCCTGGGACGGGAGTAATATATTGTACTTTAGACTGAACATTTTCAAAATCAACATCACCGATAATTTTATTGCT
This sequence comes from Rickettsia honei RB, assembly GCF_000263055.1. Lineage (NCBI taxonomy): Bacteria > Pseudomonadati > Pseudomonadota > Alphaproteobacteria > Rickettsiales > Rickettsiaceae > Rickettsia > Rickettsia honei. Next base: position 247,289 of record NZ_AJTT01000001.1, read on the forward strand.
GCTAATTCTATTAATGCCTACATCAATTACTATAGATTCAGGATTAAAATATTCTGCAGTTAATTTTAAAGGTGAGCCTATTGCAGCAACGACAATATCGGCTTTAGAAGTAATAGAGCGTAAATTGTGTGTCTTAGAATGACAAATAGTAACGCTGCAATTTTCTTTTAACAGTAAAGCACTTAAAGGTTTGCCTACTATATTTGAGCGTCCAATAATTACAACGTTTTTACCGGTTAAATTATGTTCGTATTTTTTTATAGCTGCAAGACAACCAAGAGCAGTGCAGGGAATAAAGCCTTGACTAATTCCGCTATGTAAGTAACCGACATTTAAAGGGTGGAAACCATCGATATCTTTAGAAGGTGATACTGCCGATAAAATTTTATTTTTATCTATGGAGCTTGGCAAAGGAAGCTGAACTATAATTCCTGAAATCTCGTTATCAAGGTTTAACTCATTGATTTTTGATATTAAATCATTAGTATGAATAGTAGAAGATAGATTTATTAATAAAGTATAAATTCCTATTTTATGTGCATTTTTTATTTTGTTTCTTACATAAATCATGCTTGCCGGATTATCGCCTACTAGGACTATAGCAAGCTTCGGTGAAGCGTTGGTTTGGCTTGTAAGTTCTTGAACTTCTAGCTTTAAGTCTGCTAGTATCTCATTGGCTAATGCTTTACCGTCAATTATATTATTCACTCTTATTTTTGTCTCCGTTCAGTTTTAACGTCATTGCAAGGACATTACGTAAGTAATTGACGAAGCAATCTCAGGAGTTTGTTATTGTTTCATGAGATTGTCATGCTCTCTACGGTTGCTCGCAATGACGATCTCTTTATTTAGTCACGCTCTTACTTCTTTTCCCCGTATTTTTGGTAGTAGAATACTCAAAATGTAGAGCCTTGCCGTCAAATACTCTACTATAAGCATGATGAAGACTGCTTGCCGCTTCAGCAAAACCCGTAAGAATCAACTTAAGCTTACCAACATAATGAGCAATATCGCCAATGGCGTAAATACCTTCTATATTAGTTTGATAATAGGAAGAGTCTACTTCAATATGGTGAAGCTTAACATTTAAACCCCAATTTGCTAAGCTACCTAAATCTTGTTTTAAACCAAAAAAAGGTAGTAATATATTGGCATCCAATTTGCGAGTATTATTTTGTAAATCTTTAACTATAACCGATTGAAGCTCACTATTATTACCATCTAAAGCATTTAATTGATAACCGGTTATTAACTCGATTTTATCGGTTTCTGCAATATGCCTTAATTGCCTTACGCTTTCAGGAGCTGCCGTAAATTTATCCCGCCTATGTACTAAATATATTTTATTTGCAATATCTGAAAGAGAAAGAGCCCAGTCAACAGCCGAATCCCCGCCGCCTGCTATAACTATATTTTTACCCGCAAATTTGCTTTTATCATTGATGAAATAAAAAACTGACTTGCTTTCAAAATCTTCAATATTCGCAAGGGGCGGTTTGTTTGGACCGAATGAACCTGCTCCTGCTGCAATAATAATAACTTTGCTTTTAATAAGAGTGTTTTTTGAGGTTTTAATTTCAAAAAAATCATCTTGTTTATTTAGCTCTATAGCTTGCTGATTTAAATGATATATAGGGTTAAAAGGAGCTGCTTGAAGTTCTAACTGTTTTATTAGCTCTTCTGCTGCAATTTTAGGATATGCCGGTATATCGTAAATAGGCTTTTCAGGATATAGGGTAATACACTGACCGCCGATAACTTCTTGTGCATCAATAACATGACACTTCATGCCAAGCATTCCTGCTTGAAAAACTGCAAATAATCCAACCGGACCGGCACCTATTATTACAACATCAGTATTATACATACTTTTTATATTTAAATTTTAAAAAGGATTTTATTGGATATTGAGGAAATAATCAATGGTTATGTGAGTATATTTATAGAAATCCAACACTTTCGCAGGGGGATTTTTAAAAACTGTCGGATATTATACTAGACGAGATGCATTTAAAGGTTGTGCTGCATTCCACTTTGCTTCTACGGGTTCTAATATATCCGCTTTTATCTCGGCTTTGTTTTGTAGCATACCGAATAATGAGATTTTTTTAGTATTTATAGGTAATATTTGTGCTACTTCCCTATCGCTTTTGGTAATTATAATAGATTCTTTATCTGTTTATAATTTTTCTATATAAAGAATCTATTTATAGCTAATTTGGGTTATATTCATTATATTTTAATGCAAAAAATAAAATTTAAAGAAAAACCAAAACAAATTCTGTGGGGAAAATATCATCATATTTAATAACCATTTCTTAAACTAACCTTGTAAAATCGTTAAACTTTGTAAAAGATTAATAATAGAAATTAATTATTTGTATAATAAATTATGAAAATTAAGATTCTACGAAATATTATCGGTTTTATTATCTTAGCTATAAGTACGGGCAATAGTTTTGCCTCCTCCGCTAATGCTTTTTTCCTTGTTAGTGCGATGGTTTTATCGTCTTGTATAGTTCGGCTACTCCTTTAGCTTTCGGTACGTATGTTCCAACTGTCGATGCTCTGCAAACAAAATTATAATAAAGTTGTACTTTAGGGACTAATTATACTGTTTCATTAAATGCCGGTACTGCACCTGCTGCTACAACTAGTACCCGTAAAATGACTGGTCTTGTTAACACTAATAGTTATTTACCTTATAATCTTTACTCCAATGCAGGGAGAACGCAGAATTGGGGAAATCAATCAAGTGACTGGGTAATGGGAACAGGACTAGATCAAACGCTCACAATATATGGCAAAATACCTCAAGGAGCAAATGTTCCTTCCGATACTTATAATGATACAATTACAATAATCGTGGCATATTGATATAAATATTTTTTAAGATTTCTACCTATCCTATCTATATTCTTGACTTTTAATTCTTTTGCCAGTGCCACTATCGTACCTGTCAATATATAGTAATAGAATAGCAACTATGACGGTGCAAAATAATGATTATGCACCTAAAAAGTTTCAATTAATTCGTTTAAAGCGTACATATACAGAGAAGAATATAAAGAAACTAAAGATTGAGTGGCAACTCCGGTAACATTTACCTTACATGATGGTAAAATACAATTGATACGGGTAGCTTTAAAAAACACACAGAATTATTCTACTACAAGCAAAAGATTATAGAATTTTTATAAAAGAATTACCTCGTAGAGTAAAGTTAGAGAATAGTGTTACCTCCACCGTAGATCTTGTTGTTCAGCATAGTATACCTATAACAATATCAGGTTAAAAATCTTTAAAACTAAATAAATTAAAGCAATGTGCTTTTTAAATACAATAATAATATCGGTTTTTATAGGTATTATTTTTTTATACCGGTGAGAGTTTTGCAGGTGGAGTTATCTCTGAATCTCGTGGCGATACTTCACCTTGAATCGCAGCGGATACAAACGTACATGATGAGGATCAGGAGTTAGGGTTATTGTCCCAATTACCTCTAGCAGTAGAATTTGAGAATAGCGCTAATGAAATTGCTGGTGAGAGTGAATTGATGGTTTCGTTAGAAGTTAATTATACCGAAACCGATATATTGCCGACTATATATAGTGCAAAACGCTCAAGGTCATTATTTAATTCCTCTTGAAGATATAGAACATTTTGATGTTCAAGAAGATTATCTTAAGCAGGGTTTAGTGAATTATCATGATACTGCATATATTAATTTAGATTTGCTTGAGGGTACTAAATATGATTTAAACTTTGAGAATTTAGATTTAAATATTACTTTTCCAGCAGAAAAATTCAACCTCAATCATTTGATGCTTCAGGTGGTCCTATGAAGAACGTCGATACTAAACTTATTAGTGGGGTATATTTAAACTATGATGTGACTCTTAGTCCAAATGATGATATTAATTATTTAGCCGGAGTAGAGGAACTCAATTATTTCACTGAACACGGTGTATAGTGATAGTTTCTTATTTCAAACTGAAGCCGTTAAATCAAATTTTTCTAAAATCACAAATACCACAAAAAACCAAAGTAAATTTACACGTTTAGACACAAATTGGACATATGAGAATGTGGATAAGATGACTATTGGTGGGTAGGGGGTAATAGCATAACTAAAGTGTCTTCTTAGTCTAATTCAACTAGACTTGCCGGTATTCAGTATGCTACTAATTTTGCAGTTAAACCGCATTTAGTTACCTATCCGTTACTGGATTTTAGAGGGCAATCAGAACTTCCAAGCAGTATAGAGATATTTTCAAATAGTATACTATATATAATGCTAAAGCTCATATGGGGGATTTTGATATAACCAATATTCCGGTGGTTATCACCGGTAGAGGTGATTTAATAGTTAAAACGCAAGATATAACCGGTAAAGTTTAGACAATTACTATTCCTTATTACGCATCACCGAGCTTATTACGTCCCGGGCTTTCACATTTCTCTTACGAAGCAGGTTTTCAAAGACAAGATTTTACTATATATAGCAGTGCTTATAAATATTTAGTTCTAAATACTTATTATATGCTTGGTATGAATGATTATTTAACAAGCGGCGGACATTTTGAATTTTTAAAAAATAATGGAGCAGTAGGGGTAATAATTTAAAAATCGGAAATTTATTATAGGCATTTCAGCTGCAAGTAATATCAAAAATTTCGGTCGCTGTCAAAGAATTAATTGCGGCTATACTTATGAATCAGAATATTTTGATATTAATAGTAATTTAGATTGGAATAATAGTAATTATCAGGACGTATATAACGATCCCGATAAAATTTTCTCAAGTTTAAATTATCAGATTTCAGCTAGTTGCGGTAATACCGATTTTGGTAATATAAGTGTTAATTTTTTGTCTTTTGTTGTAAATAACACAATGCAAAAAGGTAAACGCTCAAATATATTATCATCAACTTATCAAAGAAATATTACTAAAAAAGGTTTCTTAAGTTTTACTATAGGTACCGATTTAAACAGTAAACGTAAAAATAATTTTGCCTATATACCATTTAACTTAAATTTAGATTCCAATAAAAGCATTTCATTGACCGATTTATATCAAAATAAATATCATACAAAGCAACTTGGTGTTTCCTCGCCGATTACTTCAAATATGGGATGGGGATATAATGCTAACCTGATCAAAGCTAAAGTTACAAATTACAATGTACAAGTTAACCGTAACGGTAAAAATAATGATATTGGAGTTTATCTGCAGAAAAATGATACCGAAATAATGAAACAGTTTAATATCAAAGGAGGAATTTTCTCTATTGATAAAAGCTATTATGAGACAAGACCGATTAACGGATGTCTTGCTTCGATTAAAGTAAATAGTTTAAAGAATGTCGGGGTTTATAATAATAGCGGGTGATACCGATGATAAAGGTAAAATGCTTGTACCTAAACTTAACACCGTATGTTCCGACGATGAAAATCTACCTCTTAATACAGAGTTTGAAGAAATTGCTTTGAAAGTTGCTCCAAGAACAAAATCAGCGGTATTATTAGACTTTAATATTAAAATAATTAAAAGCATTGAAATGACAGTATTTGATAGTAAGTGAGTATTGAAGGTTTAGATGAAGAAATATTTGTAGGCTATGACGGTAAGATATATATTAAAGATCTTGAAGTATTAAACGGTTCTATTTGTGACGAGAATGAGGAGAATAATAAATGCTGTCATTTTAGCGTACCGGTTAATAGAGATTTCAATGACCCTGTAATTGATTTAGGCGAAGCAATATGCAAATGAAGACTTTATTGTTACTCCTGTGTGGACTAAAAATGCTCCGTTGTCATACCGTGGCTTGACCACCACGGTATGACAAATCCTTTTTAAGCAATGTCAAGAAATCAATAATAATATTATTAATCAACATGATTATGTCAGGAAATGCTATGGCGTTACTTGCAACATGTAATCCGTCAGTTCCAACCGTAAATTTCGGTAGTTTTAATGTCGGTGCCATTAGCACAACTTCCGTTACTGCTTCAGTTACTTGTGGTGCTTTATTATCACTACTTGTTAGCTATACCGTAACTTTTAGTACGGGAGCTGCTAATATTTATAACCCAAAAAATATGATTAATGGGGTACGTAAGCTGAATTATAATTTGTATAAAGATGCCGGTGTTACTCAAATCCTCGGTAACGGTACTAGTAGTACTGTAACATTTACCGATAGCTATACACTAGGTCTTGAACCGGTCACAAAAAACTATACCGTATATGCACGTCTGCCGTCACAACCTCTTGCTACTGCCGGCACGTTTCAAGACACTATTACCGTAACCCAGCCATGGCTATATAATAAAAAATCTTTAAAATCAAAATTCTTCAGCCTAGGTTCTAACTTTGTTGCTTGCATGGATTGACTCCTAGGGTGCTAGACATTGCTGTCCAGTATTATGAAGCTGTATTTTTATTATAATATCAAAAACAATTTAAGTTTTATATTACTATAACTACATTTAGTATTTTGTAGTTACTTAATATTTTTAACTTAAATAAAGGTCGAATTTATGCAAAATGAAGAACAACACAATCCACCAACTCCAAAATATGGTCGAATAATATTCCCGCTTTACACAATGGGAAAAGTTTGTGTAGATAAGAAGCTAATAGATGAAGAGTGAAACTTAACGAATTTGAAACAGGGAAAGGGAGTGATGAGCGTTTTGGAAATGATGTCGCAGGGGAACTGCTACCGCTAGATGGGCATATTCTTAATGGTGGGCGTACAGATGATACAGATTGGGTAAATGCTACTAATGAAGAAATAAGAGCGGAATTAAAAGATCCAACGTTTAACTGGATAAACTATACCATTAGAAGGTGAGAAAAAACTTACAATAGAATGGGATTATACTGTATCACATAAAACTTGCGGTTATATAGTGCAAATAACAAAAGCAGAGTTTACTTTTGAAAATAGACTGAAACACGATGATTTAGAAGAAATTTATAGTGAACTTTCTGATAAATTTCCTTACTGGGATCATACATTAGTTCCTTCTAAAATGATTGAAGTAACTTTTCCAGATAGAGAGCCAGGATATTATGTTGTAGAAGTTGATTGGATAGTAGCCGACACACCACGTTTGTTGAATCGTTTATTGTTGAATATAAGGATGAGGCTACACCAATAGGTCTCTTAATACGAATGATGGAGAATGTATTTAACGTTATTCCCGTATAGATAAGGTCTTGTTGCATGGATCGGTTTTCTTTCTGTTACGCTGTGACTTGATCGTGAGATGACATAGATGGAATCGATCCTTAAACTTATGTCTACGCGAAAATGCAACCGGGAACCACGCAATGTTGCCTTACTTCCGCGGGATAAGACTGTTTGTGCCTTAAGAAAGTATAATATTTGTACAAACTATTCTATATAGTAATCAAGAGTGATTTGTGTCAAGTCAAAAATCTAAAAAAAATAAATATTTATATTGAATAAATTATTATTCTCGTGTCTACTTAAGTGAAGATTCTATACACTGAATATGGTGTCATTTTTTCAAAATAAGCATTATAAATCCTACAACCCCATTAGTACCTATAATGAACACGTTTAAAAAAAATAAATTTCAAATTACTATCAACAACAACCATAACAATTTACTTACTCCTTTCGGTAAAGCTATTCTGCGAGATCGATATCTTATGAAAGGTGAGGATTTTCAAGATTTATTTGCAAGAGTTTCTAGTTATTATGCCGAAAATAAACAGCATGCTCAGAAGTTATATGAATATATGAGTAAAATGTGGTTTATGCCAGCAACACCAATCTTAAGTAACGGCGGAACGGATAGGGGACTTCCTATTTCATGCTTCTTGAATGAGACCGATGATAGCTTAGACGATATAGTAAATTTATGGACAGAAAATGTTTGGCTTGCTGCACGTGGTGGCGGGATTGGCAGTTATTGGGGTAATGTTCGTGCTATTAATGAAGAGATTCGTGATAAAGGTCATTCATCTGGTATTATACCGTTTATTAAAGTAATGGATTCTATGACTCTTGCTATTTCGCAAGGTTCTATTAGACGAGGTTCATCGGCTGTATATTTGCCTATTAATCACCCTGAAATTGAAGAATTTATCGATATAAGACGTCCGACAGGTGGGGATGTTAACCGTAAAGCTCTTAATATTCATCACGGTATAGCTATAACCGATGAATTTATGAAAGCAGTTGAAAACAATACGGATTTTGACCTTGTTAGTCCTGCTACCAAAAAAGTCGTAAATAAAGTTAGAGCAAGAGATTTATGGGTTAAGTTATTAACTACTAGAATAGAAACAGGTGAGCCTTACTTGTTATTTATCGATAGTGTTAATAAATCTATCCCTGAGCATCATAAAAAATTAGGGCTTCAAGTTAAAATGTCTAATCTTTGTAGCGAAATTACATTGCCGACGGGAATTGACCATCTAGGAAAGTCAAGAACTGCTGTTTGCTGCCTTTCCTCTTTAAATTTAGAGTATTACGAAGAGTGGAAAGACGATAAAGAATTTATCCATTCTATTATGTTGTTCCTTGATAATGTTTTAGAAGACTTTATTAATAAAGCACCGGATACTATGGCAAGAGCTAAATATTCGGCTTTACGTGAGCGAAGCGTTGGACTTGGCGTAATGGGCTTCCACTCATTTTTGCAAATGAAAAAAGTACCAATAGAATCGGTTATGGCAAAAGTTTGGAATAAAAAAATATTTGAATATATATCTGCTGAAACTGATAAAGCCTCAATAGAAATCGGTAAAGAAAAAGGAGCATGTCCTGATGCTCTAGATGCAGGAAGTAATGAACGATTTAGCAATAAAACCGCAATAGCACCTACCGCCTCAATTTCGGTAATAGCAGGTAATGCCTCACCCGGAATAGAGCCGTTTGCCGCTAATAGCTTTGTACAAAAGACTTTAACCGGTTCTTTTAACGTGCGTAACAAACATTTAGAAAAGTTATTAGAGGAGAAAGGATTTAATAATGATCAAGTTTGGTCTTCGATTGCAACACATGAAGGATCAGTACAACATTTAACATTTTTATCCGAAGAAGAAAAACAGGTTTTCAAAACCGCTTACGAAATTGATCAGAATTGGCTAATTGAACTGGCAAGCGATCGTACTCCTTACATTACGCAAGCACAATCTTTAAACATCTTTTTACCGGGGAATGTTAGTAAGAAATATTTAAATAATATTCATTTTAAAGCCTGGACAAAAGGAGTAAAAAGTTTATATTACTGTAGATCGACATCAATACAGCGAGCTGATAAGGTCTCGCATGACGTATTAAAGGCCGATTTTAAAGATTTAGAGGAACAAAACGATAAGTTAGCAGAAGCCGGTAACTACGAAGAATGCTTAGCTTGTCAGTAAGTATAACTATGCAAAGATATTTAGACCCAACAAATGATGTAGCATTTAAAAAATTGTTTACGGATAAAACAAGGTGACTAGGCTTTCTCAACATATTATGAGGTTACCTGAAGAGTTAAGGATTATCAATCTTGAATATATTTCAAACGAACAAGCGCCAGATTTAGGGCAGAATAAAAGGAGTATAGTAGACGTAAACGAGATAACTCCGGCAATATTTATATTGTTGAGATGCAAAACGGCTATGCCGATGCTTCTTTAGCAAGAGTACCATTTTACAGTTGTATAGCATTTTCTTCGCAATTAAAAAGAGGAAAAGAATATGTTGATCTAGCTCCTGTAGTAATGGTAGTAATTATTTCTGGATTTCAGGCATTGCCCGAGGAAAAAGAATGTATTAGCTATCATCAAACTATTAATGTCGGCAACGGTAAGCATCAACTTAAATGCTTGCGTATTTGTTGAATTAGAAAAATTTACCAAAGAAGCAGATGAGTTAGAAAGCTTAGAAGATGATTGGTTATATATGATAGCTAAATTCGATAGAGCAAAAGAACCCCCGCAACATACAAAAGATGAAAATAGCATTATCAGTTTATAAAACTATTGAATAATTTAACTGGAGCGAAGCAGAATATGATAATTATATTAAAGCGATACTTGCTACTCAAACGGAAGAGTTAAATCAAAAAAGTAAATATAATGAGGGGAAAGCTGAGGGTATTGAAATTGGAGAAACTAGAAGAAATACAGAAATAGCAAAAGAAATGTTAGCGGATAATGAGCCGATAGAGAAAATAATTAAATATACTAAACTTTCAAAAGAAGAAATAGAAAAATTATGTCACTACTTGATGCAAGTCCAATTTATAAACCGTTTTCATATCCATGGGCATATGAAGCTTGGCACACTCAACAAAAAATTCATTGGCTACCGGAAGAAGTACCGCTTGCCGACGATGTTAAAGATTGGAAATATAACTTAACTCCAGGGGAAAAACATCTATTAACGCAAATATTTCGTTTTTTTACACAGGCAGATATTGAAGTGAATAATTGCTATATGAAGCATTATTCACGAGTATTTAAACCGACTGAAATATTAATGATGTTATCAGCATTTTCTAATATGGAAACGGTACATATCGCGGCATATTCACATTTACTTGATACGGTAGGTATGCCGGAAGTAGAATATTCAGCATTTCTTAAATATAAGGAAATGAAAGACAAGTATGATTATATGCAGCAATTCGGAGTGGATGCCAAAGAAGATATAGCAACTACACTCGCAGTATTTGGAGCTTTTACTGAAGGATTACAGCTATTTGCTTCTTTTGCGATCATGCTTAATTTCCCTCGTTTTAATAAAATGAAAGGTATGGGACAGATTATTGCTTGGTCAGTGCGTGATGAAACACTTCATACTAACTCAATTATTACTCTGTTTAAGACTTTTGTAAGAGAAAACCCTGAAGTTTGGACAGAAACTTTACGTAAACGTATTTATGAAGCTTGTACGACTATTGTGCATTTTGAAGATGCCTTTATTGAACTTGCTTTTGAAGTTGGCGGTATTGAGGGATTAACGGCATATGAAGTAAGACAATATATTCGTTATATTGCCGACCGTCGTTTAATGCAGCTAGGACTCAAAGATGTATATTTGGTAAATCATAACCCCATTCCTTGGCTTGATGAAATGCTAAACGGAGTCGAACATACGAACTTTTTTGAAAATAGATCAACTGAATACTCAAAAGCAGCGACTACCGGTTCATGGGAAGAAGTATTCACTGAGATGGACGCCACAGCGGAGGCTAAATAAACTCAGATAGCAGTTATGCTGAACATGTTGTGTTGAAGATACATATTAACAACAACAATAACAAAAAATTAAAAATACCTGATCTTTATTTTTAAAAATTTTTTAAAATAGATTTAGAATATTTAAACATTGCGAGTGATTTTATGGTTGTTATAAATAATAAACACTATCAAAAAGTTGTAGAAAAATTTTTATCTTCTTCTAAAGCTAATAAAGTACTAAAGAGTGCAATTCAGGACTTATCATCTTCAAAGAGTATAAGCTTAAGAACGATATTACTCGGAGCAAGACTTATTTTAACTAATCCTGTAAATACTTATAATCTTGTTAAGCTTGCTAACTCTTCTAAGATATATCTTGATCCGGAATTTCAAAAATCACTTCTTAAAAAATCTCCAATATGGGAATTTTTAAAAAAACATTCGGATGATTTGCCTAAAATAGGTCAAATCTTAGCAAATGTGGGCTTTAGAGAATTTCAAGATAAGAGTGCTTTAGATAAAAAGGGACTCGAAATACTAAAAGAATGTTTTAAAAATGAACAAGTACTTAAAAAACTTCAAGAAATTGCAGTTGAAGTAAAGCAAGAGCTACCGGACTGGAATAAAGTGACTTCTAGAACTTTAGATATGCTGGTTACCGATAAAAACTTCCAAAAATTCTTTAACGAAAAGAGTGAAGATATTACGAAATACATACGTACAGGAGCAACTGAAATACTTCCAAGCGATTATATAAAAACTTTTGATGATATATTACAAAAACCCGAAAAGAAAAATTTATTAAAAATATTTAATGAACATACTAATTTTAAGCAAGAACTGGCTAAAAATATAAACAATCCTAATACTCTAAAAAGATTTAATAAGTTATCTCCTGAAAAACAAATAATTATTGAAAATTTCTTAGAAGAAGCAAAAGAACAAGCTAAACCTTTCTTAAAAGAACATTTTGAAACCTACAAAATTGATCTTAAAATTTTAGATATTATTCCTACTTTATTAAATAAAATGCCTGAGACAAAAGAGATTTTTGATACTCTTAATGCTCCAAATCAAGGTGTAATGATATCTCTTGAGAAATCCTTAGCAATGGTAGCTGGTGATGATAAATTAAAAAATTTTTTTGCTAATAATAAAACAATCTTACCAAATATTGCTTTAGGTATTATTGAAAATACTCCTAGCGTACAAAGCGTAACAAAAGAATATAATTTTGATAAACAAATGCTTAGTATTGTAGGCGAAATTATGTCAAAACCGGAAGTTGCTCATGAGATTATTGCAGACTTAAATAAAGGCGATTATATGAGTTTAACCGGTAATATAATCTCCGCCCTTAATGATCCTTCATTTAAATTAAAAGATATATTAGTAGAGCAAAATAAAGAAGGTCTATTTGATAATTTAATTACAGGAGTTTTAGAACAAGATGCAAAAAATAGCCAAACTATAAAACAACAACTTATAAATTATGGTCTGGAAGCGAGTGATGTTACAAAGCTAACGAGCATAATGCCTATATTACTTGATAAATCTGAATCATTAAAAAAGGTTTTTCGAGATTTTATTCAAGGTGATTATACGGGAATGGCAAAAGAGTTAATAGCTTTAACTACAGACAATCCTGAAATTAAAAAATATTTAAACAATAATAGAGAAATATTTGCAAGTATTTTAGATAAAACTTTATTAGAAATACCAGGTATAAATAACCTTGATAAGAAAGAATTATATAATGTACTTCCATCAATGTTAAACCATCCTAATGAATTAGTTAAAGTTATAGAAGAGGTTGAAAAAAGTAACTATCGTGAGGCTGCTAGTGCTATATATAATCTAGCTCAAAAAACAAATTATTTGGAAGGGCAATTGCCGAATATTATAAAAGCAGGTTTTAGCTATGCTACTGAAAAACTAAAAGACGTATTTAGTCCATCACAAGATTTTAAAGATAAAACTATAGATGCAATTACTCTTAGAAATAATTTACATAAAATACAAAATGGAAAATTCAGCTTAGAAGGAGCTATATTAGTAGGTGATTTATCTAATATCGACTTCTCAGGCGTATCATTAAAAAATGCAGATTTAACTAAAGTCACTTCTTTAAAAGATTGTAATTTTAAAAATATTAATTTAGCAGAGGCTAAATTACCTGATAATTTAATGCTACTTACTGATACTTACAATCTTGATAAGGCTATCCCTCCTTTAGTACCTAAACTAATTAAAGAACAACAAGCAAAATTAATTGATAAGGCAATTGATAAAGTATTTTTACAAATACAAGCTGAAGGAAAAAGAAATGTACTTAGTAAAAAAAATTTTGCTCAACAAGTAAAAAGATTATATGAAGAAAATCAAACGATTAAAGACTATATTATAGAAAAACTAAATTCACTACCTATGAATATGGTTACTAATCTAGCTACTCCTAGAACAAATCAATATAAACATATTACAAATCATGTAAATTCTCCATTACAAATATTGAACCCTTTATATGAAAATATTGCAAATAAACAAAATATTAAGAGTAATTTATTGGCAAATATTTTAAGCGAGAAAATATCACAAAAACTTTTTGATAAAGGTGATAATAGAGGTGAAGATTTTTACATGATGAATCAGATGCTAAAACCTATCGTTTCTGAATATTCTAAAGAAAATCCTGATAATATAAATAATTTTTTAGAGCCAAAAAATCTCGAAAAGTTAGCAAGTAATATTGCCTCTACTTTATATTCTAAATCTAAATATACTGGGGTAGGTACTATTACCGGTGGAATTTATTTACCAAAAGAAATCTTCAATGAACAGTTAAAAGATAACCTTAAAAATGAGTTCGAAAATATTAATAAATTAAATGTTTTAAAAGAAGCAAAAAATATAGTTTCAAATTTAGATAGTAAAGTGCATGTAGTAGATAATCACGATAAATCACATACTTACGCATCATCACCTACAAAAAGTAAACAAATACACAGATAACTACATAAATCTTAGATCAAATTGATTTAATTACCATATTATGTAATATAAATTAAAATATTTAAGTAGTGCTTAATTTATTTCTTTGAATCAATTTTAGGATAATTTAATGTTTATGTAATTAAATATATTTCATTATTTTTACGGCAGTTACAAATTCCATTAAAGATATTAAATTAAAGAATTTTAATAAAACTGTTAAAAGGACATTATCTTCTACTGATGCAGAAAGGCATTGATAAGCTTTATTTATGACCTTGCATCTCCAAAGAAAAAATATTACCAGTTAGTATAGGAGCATTATTAAAAGGTGCGAAGTTTGCCTTCACTAATCCCGTAAATAGTTATAATCTTGTTAAACTTGCAAGCTCCTCTGATATATATCTTGATTCAAAGTTTCAAAAATCTGTTCTTGAAAAATCTGAAATATAGGATTTTCTAAAAAAGCATGCCGATGATTTACCAAAAATAGGACAAATCTTAGCAAAAGCAGGTTTTAGAGAATTTCAAGATAAGAGTGCTTTAGATGAAAAGGGACTCGAAATACTAAAAGAATGTTTTAAAAATGATGCTGTACTTAAAAGCCTTCAAAAAATTGCACTTGAGATAAAGCAAGAAGTACCGGACTATAATAAAGTAACTTCTAAAACATTAGGAATGTTATCCACGGATAAAAATTGCTGAAAATTTTTTAATGAAAAAGGTAACGATATTGCGAATTACATAACTGAAATACTTCCAAGTGACTATATAAAAGCTTTTGATGATATATTACAAAAACCTCAAAGTAAATGACACATATGCAAAAGTTATAAAAATATTTAATGAACATCCTGAGTTTAAACAAGAGCTGGCTGAAAATATAAACAATCCTAATGCTCTAAAAAGGTTTAATAAATTATCTCCTGAAAAATAAATAATTATAGAAGGTTTCTTAATAGAAACTAAAGAACAAGCTAAACCTTTCTTAAAAGAATATTTTGAAAGCTATAAAGTTGATGTAGATACTATTCCTACTTTATTAAATAAAATGCCTGAAACAACAGAGATTTTTGATACTCTGAATGCAAATCAAGGAGTAATGGTGGCTCGTGAGAAATCTTTAGAAATGGTAGCGGGTGACGATAAATTAAAAAGTTTTTTTGCTGATAATAAAACAGTCTTACCAGATATTGCCGCAGCTATTATTGAAAATACTCCAAATATACAAAGCATAACGCAAGAATATAATTTCTATAAACAAATGCTTAGTATATAGTAGGTGAAGTTATGTCAAAACCGGAATTGCACATGCTATTATTATAGATATAAATAAAGGCGATGATATGACCGTAACAAGCCGTGCAATTACTGCTTTTAACAGAACCTTCATATTTAAGTTAAAATATATTAGTAGAGCAAAGTAAAGAGGGTTTATTCGATAATTTAATTAAAGGCATTTTAGAGCAAGATGAAAAAAATAGCCAAACTATAAACAGCAGCTTGAAAATTATGGACTAGAAACAAAAGATACTACAAAACTTACGAATGTAATGCCTATATTACTTGATAATCCTGAATAATTAAAAAAGGTTTTTGATGGATTTGTTAAAGGTGATTATACGGGAATAGCTAAAGAATTGGTAATGTTAACTAAAGATAATCCCGAGATCAAAAAATATTTAAACGATAATAAGGAAATATTTACAGGTATTTTAGATAAAACTTTAAAAGATGTACCCGGTATAAATAAGCTCGATAAGAAAGAATTATATAGTATACTAACACCTATGCTCAATCAACCGGATAAGCTGATTCCAATCTTAGAAAATATTGAAAATAAAAAATATATTAATGTTGCTACTAGTATAGGTAGTTTAGTTTGGAAAGAAGGACAAGCACTGAATATTATTAAACAAATACTAATAGTAAGATTAATATTGTAGGACCTAAGACAAATACACTTTCCATTACTCCTATTTCCAATAATAAAAAGAAAGAAGCAATACGTAGATAAGCTATATAGTTTTAAAAGGGTTTTTTAAAGTTTGAGTAAATTCTTCTTGGTTAGCATATTCCAATGTGATTTTATCTTGTATCTGATTTTTAAACCAAGTAACTTGTCTTTTAGCATACTGACGGGTTCGTATTTGAGCTGCATTTAAAGCCTCATCTAAAGTGAGATTGCCGTTTAAATAAGCTAAAATTTCTTTTATCCCTACAGCTTTCAAATTCGTATAATCTTTAGGAGCAAATTGCTTTTTTATTAAAGCTATTTCGTCAATTGCCCCTTCCTTAAATATCTTATCTAAACGCTCATCACATGTTTTATATAAAAACTTTCGCTCAGGATTTAAGAAAATAATTTTGAAATTAAAATCAGATAAGATTTGTTCTTTTGGCAAAGTTTGAAAAGAAAAAATAGATTTACCGGTTTGCATGAATACTTCATAAGCTCTAATTAAACGCTGAGTATCATTTTGGTTTATTTTAGAAGCAGCAAGCGGGTCAAACTTCTCTAATTTACCCCATAATTCTATATTGCCTATTTTAACATGTAAATTTCTTACCTGTTCTTGTAAATCTTCTGATATATCAGGAATATTATTATAGCCAAAAACTAAAGAATTAATATATAAACCCGTTCCACCTATTAATATAGGCAGCTTACCCCTGTCGGTTATTTCTTTTATTTTTTCTGTCGCAAGTTTTAGATATTTTATTACCGAGAAATCTTCTGTCATTGATAAGAAGTTATATAAATGATACAAGATTTCAGTTTTGTAGCTTTTTGGAGGGGAGGCGGTAATAATAGGAATTTCCTTATAAACCTGCATTGAGTCGATATTGATGATTTCGCCGTTATAAGCTTTAGCCAGTTCATGACCTAAATAAGACTTCCCGCTAGCAGTCGGCCCGCATAATATAATTATACTCTTCTGCTTTGAAGAATTGTTTCTGCAAAACTTCGGATCACCTATTAAATATAGGCTGTGTGTACTCGCTCCTCGTTTTACATTCCCATTCTCCAAATCATTTGAGTATATTTCTTTCTTTGTCACTTGTTTAACTAATAAATACAAACTGTATCGTCGTCATTGCAAGCCAGCATTTATGCTGGCGTGGCAAGCTCAGGAGTTTTTTGATATTATCTTATGAGATTGCCGCGTCGTTGCTAACGCAACTCCTCGCAATGACGGAAAAACCTATCCATGTAACAATGCCTAGCAGGAATGACCTCATACCCTTAAACGGGTTCATTAGTATTTCCTAAAGGGTCAGTATTAGCATTACTATCTGCTTGTCCACTAAATGTTATTGTACCAAGTTTGTTATCATAACTAATAGTTGGACCACTAAATAAGCCCGCATCACTGTAGTCAATGGTCAGACTATTTAAACCGTTAGATGCGGCTACGTCACTGTTAAGAGGATTATCAGTAGGCTCAAGGTCTTTATGTTTTATTACTAATGGTGCCTCAATGTTAATATTTAATGTATTTGCACCTATTGGCGTTATTGTAACTAATTTAGTATCAACAAATTAGTGATTGATATTTGAGATTTTTAACATATTATTTTTCTTTATATTAATTTAATGTAAGAAAAATATATAAAATAATATTTTAGAAAGCAATAATGTTTTAATAATTAATTAATAACCCGTATTTTTCAAGATATTTATTAATTATAGTGATTATTTCCTCTAAACCATTCTTACTATCTGATTCAGCCCTTGCAACTATAATAGATTCGGTATTAGAGCTACGCAAGAGCCACCAACCATGTGCAGTATTTACCCGTACACCGTCTATATCATTAAACTCTATTTTCTCTTCTAATGATTTTTCTTTAATCTCTTTAATAATTTGTAATTTTAACTCTGAAGGAACAAAAATTTTAATTTCCGGTGTACTATAGCTTTTCGGGACATCCTCTATTATCTCATCTAGAGTTTTACTTGATCTACTAAGTAAATCTAAAAATCTAAGAGCTGCATAAATTGCATCGTCAAAACCAAAATACTTATCGGCAAAGAATATATGCCCGCTCATTTCGCCAGCGAGTAAAGCCTTTGTCTCAAGCATTTTGCTTTTAATAAAAGGATGACCTGTTCGCCATATTATAGGATGTCCTCCATATGATTTTATTTTAGCGACTATAAATTGGCTGACTTTTACATCAACTATTATAGTTGCGTTTGGATTTTCCTTTAAAATATCCTCAGCAAAAATGCATAAAATTTGATCACCTAATAATATTTTACCGCTTGAGCTTATAATGCCGATTCTATCACCGTCACCGTCAAAAGCTATACCAAGGTCACAATTTTGTTCTTTAACCACTTTTATTAACTCCTGCAAATTAGCAGGATTTGTAGGATCAGGATGATGGCTTGGAAAATTCCCGTCAATCTTACTATGTATGATTATATTCTTGTTTGAGAGATGCTTTTTAAGTTCTTCAACAATATCGCCGGTTGCTCCATTGCCGCAATCCCAAGCCACTTTTAATTTTGGATTAATGTTTATTCCATCTAAAATACGTTTTAGGTATTCAGATTGTATGTTATGGATTCCTGCTTTCGCAGGAATGACATAAGGGGATGCTGGTGTGGTATTGGAGTAGTTATCCAAAATCCTAGTCAATAACTCCTGTATCTGATCACCGAAAAAAGGTTTACCGTTTTGTAGTATTTTAAAGCCGTTATCGTCACGAGGATTGTGTGACCCCGTGACCATAATACTACCGGCGGGCGTAAAGTGTTTATCGGCAAAATATAAAACTGGTGTTGGAACTACGCCAATATTTATGATTTCAGCCCCTGCATTAGTTAATCCTAGTTCTAAAGCTTTACAAAGGGTAGGGGAGCTAAGCCGACCGTCTAAACCGACACAGATTTTATCGTTATCTTTCGTTATAGTCATCTCGGCAAAACCAAAGCCGATTTTATAAGCTACTTCTTCCGTTAAATCTTTAAGGCTATTGCCTCTTATATCATAAGCCCTAAAAATTTCTTTGTTAATTTGCATAGAAAACTGTTTTGAATATTATTACATGGCTCTTATGTCATTACTACAAAAGAGCCTTGTTGCATGGCTCGGAAAACCTACTCGATGTTATCCCCGCGTAGGCGGGAATGACATAACACAATCCATGCAACAACACCTGCAAGTCGCTTGCAATGACGAATTTGCATAGTCTAGAAACTAAAGCTCTCACCTAAATACACTTCCTTAACTTTCTTGCTATTTGCTATTTCCTTAGCACTTCCTTCTAATAATACTTTACCTTCAAAAATAACATAAGCACGGTCGACTATATCTAGAGTATCACGTACATTATGGTCGGTAATTAATATACCTATATTAAATTCACGTAAATAAGTAATTAGATTTTTAATATCGGAAATAGCAAGCGGGTCAATACCGGCAAGCGGTTCATCAAGCATGATAAATTTAGGCTCTATTGCAAGTGCACGTGCAATCTCAAGCCTACGCCTTTCACCGCCTGATAAGCTAGCAGCGGATAAATCTTTTAAATGAACTATCGAAAACTTCTCTAACAAATTATGGGTTTTTTGTTCAATTACTTCTTTATCATTGTTAGATATCTCAACTACAGCCTTAATATTATCTTCAACCGACAATTCCCGAAATATCGAAGGTTCTTGAAGAAGATAGCCGAGTCCAAGCCTTGCTCGTAAATAAATAGGCAAGTTGGTAATATTTATATCATTTAAAAGTAATTGTCCTGAGTCCAGTTTCATTAAACCGATAATAATGTTAAAGCAAGTTGTTTTACCGGCTCCATTCGGACCGAATAAACCAACTATCTCTCCTTGTTTTATATTCAAAGATATATCAGTTAATATATTCCTTTTTTTGTAGGATTTTGATATATTTTTAACGTGTAAGCTGTCCATCTTTTTTATTTGTTAAGATTTTGTTGCGTGGATTAATTTTCAACGTCATTGCGAGAAAATTACGTAAGTAATTGACGAAGCAATCCAGTTAAAAATATTAATCTTTAGCATTTTTTTAATTATTTTCTGGATTGTCACACTTCTTGCAATCGCTTGCAATGACGTACCAACGGTAAATAGCTCTATTTTTTAATAATATCTACATAGTAGATTAGTTTATTAGTTTTTAAAACATGATCGTCACGCTGTAATATTACATTACCAAGTAGAATAAGTTGTTTATTATCGCAAAAATATTTAGCACTATCTGCAAGTAATAATTCATTATTTATTTTTCTTTCTACAGTCAATTTAGTAGGGACAACTATATGATCAATAGTTTGCTTTTCATCTATTGTTTTATAAAAAATATATAATTCTTTCGTTCTAAGTATCGCATTATCGAAGTAAACAATAACATTTCCAAGATATGCTACTTTTTGTTTGGTTCTATCAATAATTAAACTATCAGATGTGATATGTAAATTTGAAATATTTTTATCATTAGCATATATTATAGTACTAATTATAAGAAGTAAAACAAGTTTAATAATAGACATCTTTCCAAACTTCGCTTCTGGAGGTAATTTAGACGTCGAATCGGTACTCGTATCCTCAAGTACTCCTTTGTACGCTGCGGCGCTACATTCCATGTCTCCTTTAAATTCCTCTCTATAAGCTGGTTTGGCAAGATGTCTAATCCGATAAATCGATGATTGTAGAGACATTGCCTTTAAAAATTATAATATTATTTTCATCTTTTGTATTAAAACTATCCGAAGTAATTGAAGAGTTTTTGTAAAGTAACTTAGCAGGGGAATGACCGGTTATATTCTTATTTACTAAATCAATCCTTGCATCGTTAGTGTTAAATATGATCTCATCAAAAAAAAGTTTTACATCGTTTTTTAAATCTAATATGTTTGAGTCTTCATCTAAAAAGCCTTCTTTCGCATTGATAATAAGAGTTTGGTCTTGATTTACGTTATAAATAGCATTTATTATATCTAGTTTATATTTGTTATTCGACTCTTTTATAGCTCGTTCAGTTTTAATCTTATACGCATTTAAATTTTTATTTACTCCTTCAAAAATTGAATCTTTCAATATAATATTATACTTTAAATCAAAATTTTTATTGTCTTTTAAACTTTTTTTTGTAACGTTAATATCGTTTTTTTCATTAATATAACCGCTTTTAATTAATATATATCCTATATATAAAATTCCAACTGTTATTAAAAGATATACAGATTTCCAAATTTTTTTTCGCCGTTTATAAGAAGAGGGCATAGATTTTAGCTAACCCCTATGCGTAGTAAATCATGAATATGAATAATGCCTATAATAATATTATCATCAACAATCGGTATATTAGTGATATTCTTGGCTTTCATTAAATTTAAAGCCTCTTTTGCAAATATTTCCGATGAGATATGAATAGGGTTTTTGGTCATAATGCTTGATGCTGTTTTTAAGTGGATTTGATCGTTAATATGACGACGTAAATCCCCATCGGTTATAATTCCCACCAAATTTTGGTTTTTATCTGTTACAAGCGTACAACCTAAACGTTTTTTATTCATAATAATTATAGTTTTGGCAAAGGAAGTATCTTCATATACTAAAGGTATTTCATCACCGCTACGCATTAGGTTTTTAATTTTTGTTAAATTAGCGCCGATTGTACCTCCCGGATGATAAATTTTAAAATCATCTTTAGTAAAGCCTCGTTTTTCATGTATAACAGTCATTAAAGCATCACCGAGTGATAGCATGATTAAAGATGATATAGTAGGAACTCCAATTACAGAAGCTTCCGGGTATTCAGGTACTATTAATAAAAAATCGCTTCTTTTAGCTAAAGTAGAATTTTTATTCATTGTCATTGCAGCAATTTTTATGGAAGAGTTCTTGCAATATTCAATTATATTAAATAGTTCTTTAGTTTCGCCGGAATTAGATAACATAATTACTAGATCATTTCTCGTCACCATACCTAAATCGCCGTGACTTGCTTCTGCCGGATGTAAATAAAAAGCGGGCATACCGGTTGAAGAAAAGCTAGCAGCTATTTTTCTTGCAATATAACCGCTTTTGCCTATACCGGTTAGGATTATCCGTCCTTTGAAAGATAGTAAAAATTCTATAATTCTGTTAAAGTCTTCAGGGATATTTTCGGATAATTTTTCTAAAGCACTTGCTTCACTAGAAATAACCCTCTTTGCGATGATTCGGTAATTATTTGTGTTGGTCATTTATTTACTCATTGTCATACCGTGGCTTGTCCACGGTATCCAGCAAATTATTAGTATTATGAGCTATTTTTGTGGATACCCGAACCGTCTTGCGAGCAGCCGTAGGCTGCACGGCAATCTCATGAAATAATAATAAACTCCTGAGATTGCTTCATCAATTACTTCGTAATTTCCTCGCAATGACGATTAAGCTTCATATCAATTAAAATACTTACGTTCTGTAATTACTTCAGCAGTTTCAGCATTATTATCTTCATTCCAAGCTCGTTTCTTACTAGAATCACGTCGCTGCTCAGGTTCTAAATTGTCCTTAGTATTATTAACATTAGTTTTTGACTTTGTATTATTTGAAGATTTATCTTTATCGGCATTTTTAATAGTTAATTTTGCTTTGCCTTTATTATCAAAGCCTATTAGCTTAACTTTTACTATATCGCCTTGTTTTAAAACACTGCTAACCGTTTCTATTCTTTCTCCTGATACTTCACTAATATGAACAAAGCCGTCTTTATTACCTACATAATTAATAAAAGCACCGGAATCTAAGACTTTCACTACCGTACCGTTAAATATTTCACCAATTTCAGGTTCAACGACAATAGCTTTAATTTTATCTAAGGCAACTTTTAGCTTATCTCTATCTGAAGCATAAACAGACACCGTACCGTCATCGCTGATATCTATTTTAGCACCGCTAATTTCACAAATTTCCTTTATTACTTTACCGCCCGGTCCTATAATATCTCTAATTTTATCCTTATCTATTTTTATAGTAGTAGTAGAAGGAGCATTTTTACTTAGTTCGTTATTTGGTTTACTGATAACTTTATTCATTTGCTCCAGTATATGCAAACGACCGAGTCGTGCTTGCTCTAAAGCTACTTTCATTATTTTAAAATCTACTCCGGATATTTTGATATCCATTTGTAATGCAGTAATCCCTTCGCTAGTTCCTGCAACCTTAAAGTCCATATCACCGAAATAATCTTCATCGCCGAGAATATCCGATAATACGGCAAAATTTTTACCTTCCTTAACAAGTCCCATAGCAATACCCGCAACCGGTGCTTTTATCGGTACGCCGGCATACATTAAAGCAAGAGAACTACCGCAAACAGTTGCCATTGAAGAAGAACCGTTAGATTCCGTAGTTTCGGCAACTACTCTCATAGAATAAGGAAATTGTACTTTATTAGGTAATATTGGATTAATAGCACGCCATGCGAGTTTACCGTGTCCGACTTCACGACGACTAGGTGCTTTCATTGGCATTGCTTCATTTACAGAGTAGGGCGGAAAGATATAATTGAGCATAAAACGCTCTTTATACTCACCCTCTAAACTGTCCACTATCTGCTCATCTAAACTAGTACCGAATGTAGTACTAACTAAGCTTTGCGTTTCACCTCTAGTAAATAGAGCTGAACCATGTGCGGAAGGTAGTAAACCTATTTCACAAGCAATTTGTCTTATATCCGTGGTACTTCTTCCATCGATACGTCTATTTTTTTCTAAAATCTCGTTACGTAATATATCTGATTCAATAGCTTTTAAAGCTGATTCGATTTGATAATTACTATATTTTTTATTTTCTATGTCGCTTACAAAATGTGTAAGAACTTTTTCATGTATTAAATCTAAATTAGTGCTACGTTCTTGTTTAGATTTAATTGCAAAAGCTTGTTCAATTTCTTTTACAAATAACTTCTCAATTTCTTTCTTTAATGAAGCAGGATATAAAGCTTGCATTTCAAGTTTTGGTTTTTTAGCTTCTTCTGCTAGTTCTTTAATTATCTTTATTACCGGCTGAAAGCTTTCAAATCCAAATTTTACGGCTTCTAACATTTGTTCTTCAGAAAGTAAATGAGCTTCTGATTCAACCATCATTACTGAATCTGATGTTCCTGCAACTACTAAATCAAGCTGACTTGTTTTTAATAATGCAAGTGTCGGATTTAAAACAAATTCACCATTGATTAAACCTACTTTACTTGCCGCAACTATTTCTAGATAAGGAGCAGGGGATAGGCTAAGTGCAGCCGATGCACCGATAATTGCAAGTATATCTACCGGAGTTTCAGGATCATATGAAAGAACACTGCAAGTTACATGCGTTTCATTCACAAAAGCCGGATGAAATAATGGTCTAATCGGTCTATCTATTAAACGAGATACTAAAACTTCTCTATCTGATGCTTTTCCCTCATGTTTAAAAAATCCCCCTGGTATCTTACCGGCAGCATATGCCATTTCTCTATAATTAATTGTTAAAGGAAGAAAACCTATGCCCTCTTTTGCTTTGTTAGCTACTACTGCCGTACATAATAAAACGGAATTACCCATTTTTACCGTAACTGCCCCATCAGCTTGCCTTGCTATTTTACCTGTACTAAGCTCAAGAACTTGCCCGTTCCATGTAACACTCTTAGTTATTTCGTTAAACATCTATCTATCTCATTTCATAATTTATATTTTATTGTATTCTACCACGTCATTGCGAGGAAAATTACGAAGTAATTCGACTAAGCAATCTCAGGATATTTGACGAGATTGCCACGCATCCTACTGCTGCTTGCAATGACGATTATCCAACTACTTAATCTTTCTAATTCCTAGCTTACTTATTAAATCTAAATATTTGCTAACATTATTCTTTTTAATATAGTTAAGTAATCTGCGGCGGCGCCCGACTAAAATTAATAATCCGCGTCTTGAAGTATGATCTTTATGGTTAGATTTAAAATGCTCAGTTAAATTATTGATTCTTTCAGTTAAGATAGCACATTGCACTGCACTTGAACCGGTATCATTTTCCGTTATAGCATATTCTTTAATTAATTGTTGTTTACGTTCTGTAGTAATCGACATCGATAATTTCTCCTTAAATATATAGACTTCCAGTTTTAAAAGAAGTCTTGTGTTAAATTAAATACTCGTAAAGAATTAAAGCAACTCTTGTTTAAGCTACCTATTGCAAGCAAAGTGCCTTTATAGCGAACCCACAAAAGATCAACAGACATCTTGCCAAACTCTACTTCTAGAGGTAATTTGTACGTCAATCCGGTACTCGCATCCTCACGTACTAAAGTGTACGCTGTGGTGCTGCGTTCCGTATTTCCTTTAAATTCCTCTCTATAAGCAAATTTGGCAAGATGTCTAAAGTCTTTTTCATAATTAAATAAACATTTCTGTCCATATTTAATTTGCTGTGCTTGGCTGTCAGTTGCATCAAGAACCAGGATGTCGTCCAGTATTGCTTCTATCTTTATACTTTTTTCCTCTAGGGAATTTTTGGTAATTTCGTCAGGCGATTTAATTCGGATAGCATTTTCTTCTTTAAATATTCCAACCTGAGTACGGCGTAATTCTATCACAAATCCTAAACTTTGCAAGGACAATGCCAAATCTTCTGCTAAAGTCCTTATATAAGTACCTTTTGAGCATTCCGTATAGTATGTAGCGGTAGCATTTTTCTCATCAAAATTTAAACATTTTAGATCATAAATAGTTATATTTCGTGGCTTTAATTCTACTTTTTTTTCCTCTCTAGCCAATTTATAAGCTCTTACACCGTTAACTTTAAGAGCTGAAAAAGCCGGCGGTATTTGTGTTACGTTACCGATAAACTTAGAACATACTGCATAAGCTTCTTCTTGAGAAGGGATACTATCTTTCGTTGCTATTACTTTACCGGCATAATCACCGCTATTGGTTTGCATTCCGAATTTTACGGTAAAAACATAGGTTTTTCTAGCATCAATTAGCAGATGTATCAGTTTTGTAGCTTCACCTACGGCAAACGGTAATATTCCTTCCGCTTCTACGTCTAAAGTACCGGCATGTCCTATCTTGGTTTTACCTAGTATTTTTTTTACTATGCTAACAAGTTGAGCAGAACTTATACCTCTTGGTTTATAAATATTTAACCAATAATTACTCATTTTAATTTGATTTTAACTTGACTTAAATTTAGACAATCTTTAATATATAACTCTAGCCAATAGCAAGATAGGTTAGACCAAATAATGACGATTAACCCCAGTAATATAGAAAATTCTTCCTCTAAAATCAATAGCTATTTTTCTAAGCTTACCGATTATATCTGGCCTATAAAACGCCATGAAGTTTCTAAATTTTTATTCATTACTTTATTAATGTTCTGTATTTTATTTATCCAAAATCTAATCAGAGCTTTAAAAGATAGTATTGTTACTACTATGATCGGTGCCGAGATTATCTCGTTTTTGAAGTTTTGGGGAGTGATGCCGTCAGCTTTTTTAATGACTGCTATATATGTAAAGCTTGTTAATAAGATGAAAGCAGAAAATATATTTTATCTTATTATATCAATATTTTTAACATTCTTTGCTCTTTTTGCTTACGTTATTTTTCCAAATCATGAAATGCTGCATTTCAGTCCTGTAACCGTTCAAAATTTAACGGCAAGTTTACCTAATTTAAAATGGTTTATAGTGCTTTTATCAAAATGGAGCTTTTCGTTATTTTATATAATAGCCGAATTATGGCCAAACGTAGTTTTCGCATTACTTTTTTGGCAGTTTGTTAATAATATTACTACAGTAGAAGAATCTAAAAGATTTTATCCGTTATTCGGTTTACTTAGTCAAACAGGTATTTATTTAGCAGGGCAGTTTTTAGAAAATCTAAGTAATATTAATGATTACGTAACTAATAAATTTGCATTGCAATCGTCTTTTCATACACTTTCTATACAAATTATACTAACTATAGTATTAATTTTAGGAATAATGGCTATTAAAACTTTTTGGTTGCTTAATCATAAAGTACTAGACAAAGAGCATATGGCGTTACTCAGGTTTAAAGCAAAGAAAAAATCTATGACTATTGCCGAAAGTTTTCAGATGCTTCTATCATCAAGACATATTAGATTAATTGCAACTTTGCTTATCTGCTATGGCATTGCCATTAATTTAGTAGAAGGTCCTTGGAAAGCAGCAGCTACTAAAATTTATAAAACTCCAACCGAATATGCAGCTTTTATAGGAAGTTATTTGAGCTATACCGGAGTATTTACTATTTTATTTGTCGTACTTGGTTCAAATATAGTTAGAAGACTTGGCTGGTTTACGGCGGCTGTTATCACCCCTTTAATAGTTTTTATTAGCGGTATATTATTTTTTGCCGTTAATAATTTTGAAAGATTTGCCGGCTTAATAATAGCAAATTTTGTTCTAACCGATCCTGCTTTAATTGCTATAACAATAGGTGCTATTCAAAATGTGCTTAGTAAATCAAGCAAATATACCTTATTTGATTCAACAAAAGAAATGGCCTATGTTCCTTTAGATCCGGAAATAAAAATAAAAGGCAAAGCTGCTGCCGACGTGATAGGTACAAAACTCGGTAAATCTGGTAGTGCATTTTTACAATCATTGGTATTTATAATATTACCTTCCGCTAATTATCAATCTATTTCCATCTGTTTAATGATTATATTTACAATTACTTGCTTAACCTGGCTTTGGGCAACTAAAGCACTCAATAAAGAATATAAAAATTCTATTAAATTTTCTCAATAATATTAGTTTTTTCTTGATATTACTAAAATCTCTATATACTATCTTTAATTGACAGTATAACTCAAACTGTGAAAAAAGGATATGTTATGTCATTCCCGCGTAGGCGGGAATCCAGAAAAAAGCGAAATAAATCGAGCTTTTAATTTAAAAATCTAGTGTGCTTAGACTTTTTAGTGACTGGATACCCGCCTACGCGGGAATGACATAGAGGGTAAAGATCAATGTAACAACATCGGCTTGACTACGCATCACTTACAGTTTATGCTAATTAATTTTTGGTTAAATAAGAGGTTTTATGAGTAAAGACGGTAACCTAGATACAAGTGAATTTGATCCTTTAGCAAATAAGGAATATACAGAAGAACAAAAGCAAACATTAGAACAAGAGCAAAAAGAATTTTTATCTCAAACTACAACCCCAGAACTAGAAGCTGACGATGGTTTTATCGTTACTTCTGCATCTTCTGCTCAATCTACCCCTTCAATGAGTGCTTTATCGGGCAATATCTCTCCTGACAGTCAGACATCAGACCCAATAACCAAGGCTGTAAGAGAAACAATTATACAACCGCAAAAAGATAATTTAATAGAACAAATATTAAAAGACCTGGCAGCCCTTACAGACCGTGATTTAGCTGAACAAAAAAGAAAAGAAATAGAAGAAGAAAAAGAAAAAGATAAAACATTAAGTACTTTTTTCGGTAATCCGGCTAATAGAGAATTTATTGATAAGGCTTTAGAAAATCCTGAGCTTAAAAAGAAATTAGAATCAATAGAAATAGCCGGCTATAAAAATGTGCATAATACATTTAGCGCCGCTAGTGGATACCCTGGTGGATTTAAACCGGTACAGTGGGAAAATCACATAAGTGCAAGCGATCTTAGAGCAACAGTAGTTAAAAATGATGCAGGTGATGAACTCTGTACCTTAAATGAAACAACTGTTAAAACTAAGCCTTTTACTTTAGCTAAACAAGACGGTACTCAGGTTCAGATCAGCTCATATAGGGAAATAGATTTTCCTATAAAACTTGATAAAGCCGATGGGTCAATGCATTTATCGATGGTAGCATTAAAAGCTGATGGCACAAAGCCCTCCAAAGATAAAGCCGTATATTTCACTGCCCACTACGAAGAAGGACCAAACGGTAAACCTCAACTTAAAGAAATAAGCTCACCAAAACCTTTAAAATTTGCCGGAACCGGAGATGACGCAATAGCTTATATAGAGCATGGTGGAGAAATTTATACACTTGCGGTAACACGCGGTAAATATAAAGAAATGATGAAGGAGGTAGAACTAAACCAAGGGCAGAGCGTTGATTTAT
Source organism: Rickettsia honei RB (assembly GCF_000263055.1). Taxonomy (NCBI): domain Bacteria; kingdom Pseudomonadati; phylum Pseudomonadota; class Alphaproteobacteria; order Rickettsiales; family Rickettsiaceae; genus Rickettsia; species Rickettsia honei. Next base: position 276,613 of record NZ_AJTT01000001.1, read on the forward strand.
CACAAGCTGAAGATATTATAATAGGACAAGGACAAAGTAAGGAAAAACCACTAATAACTCCACAGCAAACAACAAGTTCATCGGTTGAACCACCTCAGTATAAACAACAAGTACCGCCAATTACTCCTACTAACCAACCACTGCAACCTGAGACTTCACAAATGCCACAGTCGCAACAAGTGAATCCAAATCTTCTTAATGCAGCTACGGCTTTATCAGGCAACATGCAAGATTTATTAAATTATGTAAATACAGGTTTAGCAAAAGAAATTGATAGCAATAAACAAATTGATTTAATTAAAGAAGCAGCCACGGCAATTCTTAATAATGAGAAAAGTGATATTGCTGAAAAGCAGGCTAATATCATTGCTTTAGCTGAAAATACGGTCAATAATAAAAACCTCAAACCGGATGCAAAAGTAACTGGAGTCAATGCAGTATTAGAAACCATAAAAAATGATCAGAATACCCCAGACCTAGAAAAATCAAAAATGCTTGAAGCTACAGTAGCTATCGTTTTAAATTCAGAGAATCTTGAGCCGAAGCAAAAACAGCAGATGTTAGAAAAGGCAGTAGGTGTCGGTTTAAGTCTTAAAGATGATGCAAGTAGAGCTGCAGCAATTGACGGTATTAAGGATGTTGTAATAAAAAGTAACCTTTCTACTGAAGATAAATGGACAATGCTTATAACAGTAGGTGATAAGGTTAATGTCTCTGAATTAAGCAATGCGGAAAAACAAAAATTATTAGGTTCTGTATTAAAGAAAGGTGTAGAAGCCCAAGTTCTCAGTCCGGCACAACAACAATTGATTCAGCAGAATTTAGATAAGATTACGGCAGAACAAACTAAAAAAGATACAATAAAAAAAGTCAATAATATTTTGTTTGATCCTCTAAGTAATACTGAATTAAAAACAACAAACATACAAGCCATTACGTCTAATGTTTTAGATGGTCCGGCTACAGCAGAAGTCAAAGGCGAAATCATTCAAGAAATTACTAACATAGTTGCAGGAAGCTCGCTTGAAGCTCAAGACAAAGCAGCGATTGTTAAAGGGGTAGGCGAGACTATAGCTACTCATAGTGATAACTCTTTATCCTTACCTAATAAAGCACTTATTATGGCATCAGCGGAAAAAGGTATTGCAGAAAGTCAGACCAATTTACCTGATAGAGAGCTAATGACTAAAGGGTTAGTAGACGGTATTTATGAAGGCAAAGGAGGTCCTGAAATAACTAAGGCAGTTTCTAGCGGGATCGATAATAGTAATATTAATGACTCTGAGAAAGAGGCACTTAAAAAAGCTAAAGATGCAGCGAGTGAGGCAGCTTTAGATAGAGACACTCAAAATTTAACTGAAGGGTTAAAAGGACAGAATATAGAAGAACACAAGCCTCACGATGATATATATAACAGAGCTCGAGAAGTAATTAACGCTGTTAATCCTGTTATAGAAGCATTAGAAAAATCTAAAGAACCGGTAGTGTCGGCAGAAGAAAGAATTGTACAAGAAACTTCTAGTATATTAAATAATATCTCTAAGCTTGCAGTTGAGAAAGTCAATAATTTTCGTGCTATGCTTTCTCCAAATGGTAACCTTAAAACTCTTGAAGAAACAAAAGAGGAATCAATAAAAAAAGTAGATGAGCTGGTAAAGGCATTTGGTACTAAATCTTCTACTGAAGAACAGCAAAGTTTCATTAAAGCTAATTTAATTGATGATAAAACTTTATCTAAAGAGGTACGTTTACAAACTATAGATAAGTTATTACAAGAACAAAAACGAGCAGAAGCAATTGAAAACCCTAGTGTTAAAACGGAAGATGTAAGGGTAGTATCAGGAAAGTCTAAATTAAAACCTATAAGTAAAGATAATCCAGATATTGAAAAAGCTAAAATGGTAGTAGGAAGAGATAGAGTTAATATCAAAGGGAATATAAAAATTATGGGAGCATTAATGAATGCAAGAGATATCATTCAGTCGGAAAATTTAAATAAATCAACACCTATTAAAAGAGCGTCCTCCCCTCCACAACGCTGATCAAGATTTGTATTCTGTATATTATCAAGGCAAGCAATGTTATGTCCGCTTCTGCGGGGATGACATAAATTATATCACAACGTAATCAGAATGGCAGCTTGCCGTTATGCATTAGTTTTTAGTTTTTCTTTCCAGCTAAACATTTTACTAAATTATTAACGGCTTGTTGTTCTTCCGTGCTATTAATTTTCATAAAATTTCTTGAAACTTCAATGCACATACGTTGATGTTGAGTATGTACGGGCTGCGGTTTATTAGCTTCTTCTAAACCTTCAAAGAAATAATCAATATTCCTATCTAAAGCTTCTGCGATTAGTACTAGCCTTCCTACAGAAATTCTATTAATTGCTTTTTCGTATTTTTGTAATTGTTGATGCGTAACATCAATTACTTCAGCCAGTTGTTGACGAGACAACCCCTTAGCGAGTCTTAAAGAATAAATTTTCTTGCCGATAAAACTATCGATTTTTTGTATAATATCGTTTTTTCTACCCATTATCCTCTCCTTGGTTACTAATTATATCTATATTTAAAAATTTTCTTTGAACAAAAATGATATTATCCTATATTATTATAAAACATGTGGTTATTAATAATTTAATACCGTTAAACTTATCCAAGTGTAGGTAGAAATAATACCATAAATTAATATTATAAGCAACTATAAAATAACATTTTTTAAGTTTTTTGTAATCATTTGGTAAATAATTATTAAAGAATAAAATTATTTCTTATCAAATAAAAATATCATAAGAACTTTAAAATTATTTTTAAAATATGAATACCTTATGTTTTAAAAACTTATTTACTGAAGCATAAATTAACAATTTATAAAAAATAAAATTTTGGTGCATTATAGAAAAATATAAAATTAATGAAAGGAAAATTTCATTTCTATATTAATATTTCAAATCAAGGATAAAGTATAGTTTCATTTTAATTATAAATTAATTATTTACAGCGAACTTATTTAAGATTAAATATAAAATTAATAATAACAACTTAGCTTTTATAATGAGAAAAATTTTTAATTGTCTTTACGTAGCCTTATTTAGAACAATAGAAGATGATGGCGTTGAACATTCGGGATATATGTCATTCATGATACTTTTATCTATTTTCCCTTTCCTAGTATTCTTATTAGCTTTAACAAGCTTTTTAGGAGCTTCAGAACTTGGTCAAAATTTTATACAAATTTTTCTAGAGAGTCTTCCGGAACAAGCAACGGAATCAATAGAAAAAAGAATACGCGAATTACTAAGTGCTCCTCCTCAAAGTTTAATGAATCTTGCCATAGTAGGCAGTATTTGGACTGCTTCTTCTTTTGTAGAATGTTTAAGGACTATTTTAAATCGTGTATATCAAATAAAATCTCCACCCCCTTATATAAGAAGAAGATTACTTAGTATTATACAGTTTCTTATAATTAGTGCATTGATTACCTTTACTATGTTTCTTTTAGTGGTGATTCCAATATTATTTACAAAAATTCCGATAATATTAGAGACCATTGAAAAATATAAGATCATTTTAAATTTTATAAGATATTTTTTAATTTTAATTTTATTATTTTTAGGTGCCTCATCTTTGTATTATATATTACCTAATGTAAAACTAAATTTTATTGATGTATTTCCAGGGGCTTTATTAACTGTGATATTATGGATAATAAGCGGCTATTTGCTTTCAACTTATATAGTCTACTATAATCAATTAAATCTAATGTATGGTTCACTTGGTAGTATAATAGTTACATTAATATTCTTCTATATTATAAATATGATATTTATCTATGGTGCGGAATTTAATTATCTAATGAAAAATTATGAAAATATAGAGTGAAGTGCAGCTTAAAGCAATTCATCAGAAAAATAAAATACTTAATTGAAACAATTTCGGCAGTTTTATATTTAATATTTTATATCAATCTTTATTTTAGTTGTAAAAACAATTATTGTTTAGTTTTTAGGTTTTGTGAACAAAATACAAATTATTTAAAAAAATCCGGTTTAAATAACATAAAGCTCGCCTGAGATGATGTCGGTAATGGAGTTAAATTATATTGTGGATCGAAAGCATTCCCGTAAATTTTTTCTATTGTTTGGAGCGAACTTGGAGATTTTAAAGCCAACAATATTGACTTTAAAATAGTAAAAATTGCTATATATGGATCGGTTTCGGGGGAAGATAAGCGATGTTCTAAACGTTTGGGAAAAGCATTTGGAGTTCGTACGGCTACGCTTCTATTATTTCCACCGTACGATATATGCGTAGGAGCCATAAATTTTTTATTTATCCGTGAATAATCTAGAGTAGTAGGCATAAAAGCGAGTAGGGTGTCTAACATATAGTGACATAGCCCTTGTGCTGCTAAAATTATATAATAATCATTGAACTCGGAATTAAAATTAATATGAAAATGCATACTATTACCATAATCATCCAAAAACGGCTTAGGCGAAAAATCTATATAACCGTTTAACTGCTGTGCCATTTTTTTTAAAATAGTTTTAACCTCTAATATATTTTTTATATATTGTATTAAGTTTACAGAAGGGGGAAGATCTATTTCAAATTGGTTATTGCCTTTTTCTTTTTTTATTTTAGCAATTTTAAATCTAGCTAAGTATTTTCTTGAAAGTATTTCAAATTTAGCTATATCAATATTGTGACTTAAATAAAACTCTATTTCTACGCCAATAATAGGGATTAGGTTATAGTCTTGATGAAATTGTGCTATTATTTTTTCTAGCTGTTTATTTTTTTGTAAACGACCGGATAAAGTATTAATAAAACTATTATAATTAATATGGGATATTTTCATGGAAGGATTAATAAACGGATCAGTTTATTATAAAATTTTTGATAAAACATTCAATAATTCTAGTCATAGATATATAAAAAAAAATAACTCTATAAATGAAACAGAAATAGTTGAAAACAAAAAATCTATTACTACTTATTTTAAAGCACAAGATATTTTAATTTTAAACCAAGTACATGGCAATCAAATTGTTAATGCTGATGAGTCCATAATTGCCGTACCTGAAGCAGATGGCAGCATTACAACTAAGAAAAATTTAGTATTAGCGGTACAATCAGCAGATTGTGTACCGGTATTACTTGCAAGCGGCGACGGTAAAATAATCGGAGCGGCACATGCAGGTTGGAAAGGAAGTATAAATAATATTATTAGTAATATAGTTACTAAAATAACAGAAAAAGGAGCAAAGAATTTAATAGCAGTGATAGGTCCTGCTATAGCTCAAAGTTCATATGAAGTTGATGATGAATATTATAAAGCTTTCTTAAGTAAGGATATTAACAATAAACAGTTTTTTATAAACTCTATAAAAGAAAATCATTATATGTTTGATTTACCGGCTTTTGTAGAGTTAAAACTTAAAGAAGCAGGCGTCAAAGATATAAAAAATATTGCTGAAGATACTTACACAAATCCGTTAAAATATCCAAGTAAAAGACGCTCATATCATTTGCAAGAACCTTATAATCAGAATATATTATCAGCTATCGTAATGAAATAATGGCATTGCTAAATAAATATTGATGGTTTGAAAAAGCTACACCATTGCAAGGAGGCGTTGTTGCATGGACACTGAGTCATCATTGTGAGCAGCAGTAGGCTGCGTGGCAATCTAGAAAATAATTAAAAAATTCTGTAAATTAGAATTTTTTACTGGGTTGCTTTGTCAATTACTGTGTAATTTCCTTGTAATGACGGGAAAACCGGTCTACGCAACAATGCTCGCTCGCAATAACGATATCTATCTTTATTTAGCAATGCCAAAATAACTCTTCATTTATCGGAGTATATTAATGAATCAAGATAAACCTTACTATCAAATAGTTTATGCACCAAACGATATTTTTAAAAAACAAGCAGAATATATAGACATTGTTGATGATAATATTCGTACTATTATCGATAAAATGCTTCAGAATTTACATATAGAAAGGGCAGTGGGCTTGGGTGCTAATATGGTAGGAATATTAAAGCGTATAGCGGTAGTTGACCTACATGAAAATAATAAATCATCGCCTATAGTTTTTATTAATCCGGACATAACTTATTTTTCAGAAGAAAAACAAACTTTTATTGAGGGTTCTTTATCGTTTCCAGGCATTGAAGCATCTATTACACGATCAAAAGCAATCAAGGTAAAATATCTTGATTATAACGGTAATAAGCAAGAACTAGCAGCAGAAGGCTTTTTAGCAACTGTAATTCAGCATGAAATAGATTATTTAAACGGCAAAACTTTCTTAGATTATTTATCAAAACTTAAGCGTGATACACTAATTAAAAAGATGCTAAAGCATATAAAACTCCATCCTCCACATATTCACGGTAGCGGTTGTAGGCATTAGACATTTTCTCAAACTTCGCTTCTATTCTAGAGGTAATTTTATACATCAAGCCTAGACTCGTATCCTCACGTACTAGTTTGTACGCTGCGGTGACAAGTGCTTTCGTGTCTCCTTTAAATTCCTCTCTATAAGTGTTTGGAAAGATGTCTATTAAAGTTTTTGACATTTAAATTTAAAATAAAGTAAAAAATGGTCTCTTTTGTTTTAGATTCTTCAATTGCTTTATCATGGCTTATGCCTGATGAAGTAGCAAGCTTGGATATACTAGATAAAACCATAACAGAAGGAGCAATTGTCCCTGCTATTTGGGGGCTTGAGATTGGAAATGTATTATTATGTGCAGAGCGTGCAAAACGTCTTACTGCAAATCAACGTCACCAAGCAATTTATACTTTATTTAAAGGATCTTTATATCAAAATTGATCAAATAACATTGGAACATATATGGTTTGAGACAATGGATTTAGCCGTACAATATGGATTAACACTTTATGATGCTAGCTGTGGGTTACCAATAGCAACACTTGATAAATCCTTAAAACAAGCAAGTAAAGCCGCTGGGGTCGTAGTATTGTGATCACATCTTCACAAGTCGTAGCCAAGCTGCCCAGTCACGTTTGCCTAAATCTTCTTCAAACGATAATAAATCTTTTACCGTCTGCTTACATATTTCTACGGAAGGGATTATAAGCTCTTGTTCTTTTGTAGAATTTAGTAGGCATTGCGTTTTACAAGCTTGTTCTAAATGGTAAGTATAAAACATAGCTTCATGAATAGTTTTTCCACAGGTAATAGCACCGTGATTACGAAGTAACATCACATAATTCTGTTTAAGGTCAGTAACAAGTCTACTACTCTGTTTGTCGGCATCTAGTACTAGAGAATTATAATTATGATATGATATTCTGTCGTAAAAATGTAATGCCCATTGACTGATCGGTAAAAGCCCGCATTTTAAAGCAGAAACGGCAATAGCTGCAGGAGTATGATAATGAAAAATAGCAGAAATATCAGGGCGTGTTTTATAAATACTACCATGAATAAAGTAACCGGTTTTATTATATTGATATTCTTCTCCTTCTAAAATTTGTCCGTCTAAACTAACTTTTAAAAGATTCTCTGTAGTTACTTCTTCAAATCTGAGTCCAAAAGGATAAATATAGTAAAAAACGGCATTTTTAGGTCTTGCGGATAGATGCGTATAAGTATGATCATCCAGCGATAAATACGCCATTATTCGGTAAGCGGCAGCTAAATTATATTTTATATCCATAATTGTTAAAATCTATATTGGTTTTATGTTATTCTCGGGTGATATTGTTGCGTGAATCAGCTTTCCCATCTGAGCTACGGAAATTGCATAGCAATTGATGAAGCAATCTCAGAAGTCTGTTATTATTTTATGAGATTGCCACGCAAGTACTACAACTGCTCACAATGATGGGGTAATATCTACACAACAAGGCCACACAGGAATGACATAGGAGCTGTGCAACAAATCCTCAACGCTATTTAAAAGGAGCGTATACCGCTTCTTCCTTTGTTTCTATAATCGCTTCTTTAGGAGCTTTTATGCATTCTTGTAAGGATTTCTTACCTAAATACGGTACTAGATTATAATTTAATATATAACATTGTAAATTATCTTTCTTACCGCTAAAGTTAAATTCAATTTTATTGCCTTGCTCCAATAGCTTTTTAACTTCTGTTGTTTGCTTGATAAAATTCTTTTGTTCTAAGTTTAAGTGTTTGATTCTTAGTATATTTTTTACTACGGAAAACGTAGAAACAGCAAGAAGCAGAAGGAATATAAATAATTCTTTATTACTTTGCTTGTGTAAGAAAATACTATTTTTAACATACGAAGCTGCAATCATTCCAATAGCTATAACATAACATCCAAGATATCTAAGTAACGATGCCCCTCTAATTGCCTCTTCATAACTAAAGTTAAAGAAATATAAATATAACCGCCACAAAGCAAAAATTATAAAACACGCAAACGTACTTATCAGGAAAAATTTATATTCTTTCAGCACATCCGGTTTATATTTATGAATTCCGTACCATGCAGCTATACAAATAGTATATACAACTAAACTTCCTTCTTTTAATAAGAATAACAAGAGAAATTTACCGTAATTTAGTAATAATGATCTATGCTGTTCATTAAAATTTTCAGCAATATATACTAAATTGCTAAAACTATGTTCGCATCTGTCAAAAAAATCATGGGTGTTTTTAAAATAACTCATCCAAATAAAATTACACACAATAGGTAAAGTAAGTAAAATCAGATACGTAATATAATCACTTGATTTTTTAGGCTTTTTATAAAAAATTGTATAATGAACTATAAGAATTATCGAAGCAAAACTAGCAAGCCATGTTCCAATTTCTCGGAAAGAGGCAAGTAATATCGTAATAGGTAAAATAAGCAATAATGCTTTTTTCTTGTCTTCCGCAAGGATATAAATTGCAAAAATAGCTCCGAACATTAAACCAATAGTACTATCGTTATATATTGAACGAATTCCGGTCGTATATAATACTACGCCGCAAAGTAAAAGTGAAAACAACATTCCGGTTTGCCACAATTTCTTATTTGCGGCTAAAGGAGCTAGAAATGCTAAATGTAATAAGAAATGAGCAAATAATACGTTACCGTCCGAATAACCTGAAAGTAGCAGCATAAAATAATGATAAACGGCAGCTCCTCTTGGATAATGGGCATGAGTAGTAATAATGGAAGTTAACGAAGACTGATTTTCAAAAACACCGAAATATAACAATTCTTTAGTAAATATTCCCCAATGTGAGAAATCATCATAAGAATGCAGCGATGCATCTCTGGTATAAAGAAAAAACAAAAGAATCAATAAAGTAAATACAATGATTTCAATTATATTTTTTCTAGATTCCTGCTTCCACAGAAATGACATGAAGGAGGTATTCTTGCGTAGATCAAGAAATGCGTGCGGTTTCATACCGTGGTTTGACCACGGTATCCAAAAATATAACTTAAAAATACTAAACATTTTTAACTGGATCCCGCGATCAAGTCGCGGTATGACAGGAGCGGAACCACCCCCTACAACAACGCCTATAAAATGCAGGAATGACATGAAAGCTAAAAATATACCGATGAAATAATATATATATGTTGCAGCCGGTAATATCTTTAACATAGCAAAACAATATAAAATCGGTACTAATATGCTGATTGTTATGGGAATAGCAAAAGTCAATTTTGTTTTGAAATATTTGGCAAAAAAAGATGAAAACCCAAAAATGCTTAATATTGGTATTATGATCATATTAATTTGTAAATAATTTTTTGGTCATTGCGTGAACCGGTAAAACCCACTGTGTCACCCCGTGACTTAACCACAGGGTCCAAAAAACAATAAAAAATACTAATAATTTTAGTATTTTTAACTGGATCCCGTGGTCAAGCCACGGGATGACAGAGGTGAAATTGATTCACGCAACAAGGCCACGCGGAAATGATATAGAACGAAAATGTCCGGTATTATAGGTATCCAATACCCGCTCGCAACAACGCCTTTATCACCCGTGTTTAATTTTAGCTTGTGCTGCGGCGATTCTTGCTATAGGGATACGGTATGGAGAACAAGAAACATAGTTTAAATTCATTCTATGAAAAAATTCTATAGAGGCAGGGTTCCCTGCATGTTCTCCGCAAGCTCCAAGTTTCAAATTAGCATTACTGCTTTTTCCGCGTTTTATAGCAATTTCAATTAATTCTCCTACTCCTTCTTCATCGAGAGTAGTAAATGGATCGGATTCAAAAATCTTTTCTTCTAAATAATATGGAAGAAAAGAGGCAATATCATCTCTAGAAATTCCATATGTAGTCTGAGTTAAATCATTAGTACCAAAACTAAAATAGTCAACTTCCTTAGCTATTTTCTTACTGCCGAGTGCTGCCCTGGGTAGTTCTATCATAGTACCGAGCGTAAAAGAAAACTTATATCTATAACGTTGCTCTAATTCCTCTATTACCGCATAAATATCCATTTTAAGCTTTTTTATTTCACCTACATTGCTAATTAAAGGGATCATTAATTCTAAGTTACATTCTATATGTTCTTTCTTATGTAGCTCAAAAATAGCTGTAAAAATTGCTTCAATTTGCATTTGGTAAATTTCCGGCGAACATATACCAAGTCTACATCCACGGTGACCGAGCATAGGATTTACTTCATGCATAGCATGAAGACGTTGATTAATCATGGATAAAGGTAGATTTAAGCTATTGGCCAAATTCTTTTTATCTTCTTCGGTGGTAGGTAAAAACTCATGTAACGGCGGATCAAGTAATCTAATATTTACCGGTTTATCTTTCATTACTCTGAATAAAGCTTTAAAATCCTCAGTTTGCAGAGGTAATAATTTCTGCACGGCAAGCTTTCTCCGTTCTATATCAGGAGCAATAATCATGTCTCTTACTAAAGGAATTTTATTTTTATCAAAAAACATATGTTCGCTACGACATAAACCTATACCTTGAGCTCCAAACTTTACAGATACTAAAGCATCGTTAACTGTTTCAGCATTTGCACGAACTTTTAAGCTACTAATCTCGTCTGCCCAATCTAAAATTAATTTTGATTCCTCACTGAAAGTAGGTTGAATTAACGGCATTTCACCTAAGAAGATTTTACCGCTACCTCCATCAATCGTTATAATATCACCTTGTTTAATAACTATGTCGCCTGCTGTTAATATTTGCTTTTTCTCATCTATAGATAAATTACTTGTACCACAAACACAAGGCTTCCCCATACCTCTTGCCACAACTGCAGCATGTGAAGTCATTCCCCCTCTAATAGTTAAAATACCTGAAGAAACATGCATTCCGTTAATATCCTCAGGACTAGTATCATGGCGTACTAAAATTACTTTATGATGATGAGATAATTTTTCGGCATCATAAGGTGAGAATACTGCAATACCTGTTGCAGCCCCAGGAGAAGCAGGTAGCCCCTCAGCAATAGAAGTAAGCCCCTTACTGTAATCAATTCTTGTATGTAATAATTGATTGAATGATTCTGGATCGATTCGCATTAAAGCTTGTTCTTTAGAAATAAGCTTTTCTTCTACCATTTGTACAGCAATATTAATAGCAGCGATGGCTGTTCTTTTTGCAGTACGTGTTTGCAAAATATATAGCTTATTATTTTCTATAGTGAATTCTATATCCTGCATATCTAAGTAATGTTCTTCAAGCTTTTGTGCAATTTGTGATAACTCCTTAAACACTCCCGGCATCATTGCTTGCATAGAATTTGAATCATTTGCAATAATAGGCATAGGTGTTCTAGTGCCCGATACTATGTCTTCACCTTGAGCATTTATTAAAAACTCTCCAAAGAGCTTTTTTTCTCCTGTAGAAGGTGATCTAGTAAAAGCAACTCCCGTAGCTGAAGTTTTACCTAAATTACCGAAAACCATTGCTTGGATATTAATAGCCGTACCGAAATCCTCCGAAATATTATTGATTTTTCTATATATAACCGCTCTATTACTCATCCAAGAATGTAGCACCGCTTTAATTGCCGATTCTAACTGTTCATAAGGATCATTAATTAGTTGCTTAGTATACTTAATATGCAACCGTTTGAAATCATCAATAATTTTTTCTAATAATTCTACGGTAATATCGCTATCTTTATGAATATCGGCTTGCATCTTGTGCTTTTCGTAAATTTGTTCAAATAGATCACTAGGTATAGATAATACCGTTGAACCGTACATTTCTAAAAATCTTTTGTAACTATCAAGAGCAAATCGTTTATCACCGCAGGAATCCGCAAGAGCATTACACACTTCGTTATTCATTCCAAGATTAAGGATAGTATCCATCATTCCAGGCATTGAAACCGTAGAGCCCGAACGCACCGATAACAATAAAGGATTGCTTGTACTGCCGAAAATTTTACCGGTAATTATTTCAAGTTCAGTGATAGCTTTTTTTAAGTCGCTTTGAAAGTTTTTAGGAAAGTTATTATTGTGGGTATAAAAATAATTACATAGCTCTGTAGTTATTGTAAAACCATCAGGAATAGGTAGTTTTAGGTTGGACATTTCGGCAAGACCAGCACCTTTGTTACCAAGTATATTTTTCATGCTAGCGTTTCCATCACTACCATTACTGCCAAAATAATAAATTAATTTTTTCATATCATATATCAAAATTTGCTAACAATTTATGTGTTTAGGAGCATTAAATACATATTTATACAGTATGAAAAAAATAGTAGCAACGTTAAATTAAGAATATCTTTAATAAAATAGTTGAAATTTTAAATTTGTTATTATACTTATAAATTTAATTATATTCTGTGTACAAAAGTCAAATTTTCAAAAAAAATCTTATTAATTTTCGCTAAAAAATATCTCAAAATAGCAAATCAATTAGAAACCTTCACAGAACCTAATAAGTTAATTGAACTTATTCTAAATGTTATTGACTAATTTAAGAAAATTGACCATAATTCTAAATGGTCGTGCAGTTGCGTGATAATATAGCAAAACTATAGATCACGAGGAAAGTCCGGACTCTATAGAGGTATGGTGCCGGTTAACCTCCGGCAGAGTATTATTACTTTAGGGACAGTACCACAGAAAATACACCGCCAAGTATGAATACGAAGATCAACTTCAAAAAGAGCTAGGAGTTCACAAGGCAAGGAACAGCGCGTATACTTAATACGTGAGTACCGTAGTACTTGCGAAATGACGCAGCCAATTTTTGCAGTTGATCGAGTATTTTTGGTAAGGGTGAAAAGGTACGGTAAGAGCGTACCGGTAAGTTGGTAACAAATTACGCATGGTAAACCCCACCAAGAGCAAGATCAAATAGGCGTTACACAGAACTTATCAAGTTCCCGGGTTATCTCTAGCCGGCTTGTAATGCGGGTAGATCGCTTGAGGTAAACGGTAACGTTTATCCTAGATAAATAACTGCAATGAATTTATATTCATACAGAATCCGGCTTATAGACCTATTGTCATCCCGCGACTTGATCGCGGGAGCTTAGAAAATAGCTTAACAAATATTGATAGATCCTGCGATCAAGTCGCGGAATGACTAGGACTGTAACACAATTTAATGAAAAAGTTATATCATAATCCTATTTGTCCTCTTTCAAGACAAGCCCGTGTCTTCTTAAAAGAATTAGATATAGAATTTACTACGATTAAAGAAGATTATTGGCAATTCAATAAAGATTTCTTAAAAATAAATCCTGCCGGAACTTTACCTATTTTAGCAGAATCATACGGCTTATTTGTGGTAGGTATTTATCCTTTTGTTGAATATCTTAATAGCAAATATCCGAATTTTAATTTTTTAGATGAAAATATTGATATTTGTTGCGAAATTAGACGATTATTCTTTTGGTTTAACGATAAATTTTATCGTGAAGTTACTAAGATTATTATCGATGAAAAAGTTATAAGATCAATTGCTAAAATGAGCAGCCCACGAACCGAGTTTTTACGTGTTGCAAAAAATAATTTAAATTATCACTTAGAATATATAACTTCTTTACTAGAAAAAAGAAGTTATCTTGTATCGGATTCACTAACTATTGCCGATATTGCCGCAAGTTGTCACTTATCGGTACTCGATTATTTCGGTGAGATTTATTGGGATAAATGGACGCTTATCAAACATTGGTATTCACTAATTAAATCAAGACCGGCTTTTAGGTTATTACTACAAGATAGAATCCCTGGCTTTACCCCTCCAAACTATTATACAGATTTAGATTTTTGAATAGACTTCTTCGGAAACTCTACTTCTAGGGTAATTTGTGCGTCAATTCGCTGCTCGCATCCTCTCACGTACTTCTACGGTACGCTGCGGTTCTGTTGTGCTGCGTGTTTCCTACAAATTCCTCTCTATAAGCGCGTTTCCGAAGAAGTCTAATATATAATTTAATAATTTGATTCTTTCCGTATCATGAGCTTTTAGTATTTTATGAATATTATTAAGAGATTGATTTTTTATGAGTGCAGGCTCATATTCAAGATGCACTCCACTTAAAATAGCTGTCCCGTCGCCGTAAGTACATTTTATTATTGCAGCCTGAGCATCCTCATAACTTGCTATTATTTCAGTATCTTTGGTATTTTCTGCATCAATAAAATATCCACCGCCATTATAAAAAGCATAACAATCCTTAATATTTAAATTAAGTGTTGGATTTATTTTTAGATAAGCGGCTCTTGCTCCTTTATGTGAGTTGTAATAATAAGGAGCAAGCAATGGTCCTCTAACCGTTCCATTGAAAATCTTTAATTCTCTTTTACTTATAACCTCTATATTTGTTCCTTTAGCGAATTCTACATAGTTACCGCTGTAGTAACTGCCTGCACATATCCCAAGAAAATTACCACCGTTTTTAATATAATTCTTTATATTAGCATTTCCTTTGCCTTGCAATTTTTGTACATAGTATAAATCTCTTCCACCGAGTAAAATAAGTAATAAGGTGTTTTGAACCCACTTTTCGTCTATAATTTCTTGTGCAGTAATATAATCTACGTTATACTTTGGAGCATAAAGTCTTAAGGTATGCACGCAATGCTTAATACTTTCTTTTGAAACTCCTAGATCATTATAAATTTTTATTTTCATTTTTATATTCTTGACAAGGACATTATATAATTCTATTTAGTGTAATTACTTAAAAATAAATCATGCGGTAATTTTATGCAACTTAATTCAATCTCACTACCGTTAACCACAAGGCAAGCAATAGAAATAGTTTTAGGAGTGGCATTACTTACTATTTGTTCACAAATAGTAATACCTATAAAGCCTATATTTATTTCATTGCAAACCGTTGCAGTGATATTCATCGGACTTACATATAATAAGACTACCGCACCTTTAACAATATTATCTTTCATAACTCTTGGAGCAATGGGAATCCCTGTGTTCGGAGAATTTTCAAGCGGTTTACGAATATTATTCGGTCCTACCGGAGGATATCTAGCAGGTTTTGTAATTGCCGTATATGTTATGGCTAGCTTAAAAGATAAAATTTTTACTTCTAATCAATGGTTAAATCAGATATCTTTATGTTTGATCGGTAATATAATTATTATGAGTTTAGGCTGGATGTGGCTCTCTACACTCTTAGGAGCAAGCGGTGCCTTTTACGGCGGCGTATTACCTTTTATAATACCGGGAATAATTAAATCAGTATTATTAATTGGACTTATCAATGCAGTAAAACCAAAAACTCGATGAACTTCAGTATTGCCTAAAAACAGTTGATCTAAAGTTTCGATGTCATCCCCGCGCAAGCGGGAATCCGCTACTTTTAAGCTTTCTAAAAGCTTGATTTATCTCGCTTTACCCTGGATTCCCGCTTACGCGGGAATGACATCGAGTAGGTTTTTCGAGCCATGCAAAAACACCACCTTTGCAGGAATGGCATCGATCTTTAAGTTGACAACAAATATGGTATAACTCTATCATTCATGAAAAAAATCAATAACAATGCTAATGCCGCATTTTCCGGTGCCGACCTGGAAAAATAACATTAAATATGATCTTGAAAATATAGCAAGACTTTTAAGAGCCTTAGGTAACTCTCATTTAAGGCTTCCTCCCGTCATACATATAGCAGGTACAAACGGTAAAGGTTCAAGTAGTGCTATGCTTAAAAGCATCTTTACGCTTGCCGGTTATAAGGTACATTGCTATACATCTCCTCATTTATTAGAATTTAATGAACGAATCGTAGTAGCAGGTGAGAAAATCTCGGATAATGAATTATGGCAGGTTTGTGAGCAGGTGAGGGTAGCAAGCGAAAAATTTAATATTGAACCTAGCTTCTTTGAAGGTACTACGGCAGCAGCGTTTCTAGCATTTGAGAAAACAAAAGCCGATATATTAATTTTAGAGACGGGACTAGGCGGTCGTTTAGACGCAACAAATATAGTAGAACAACCGTTAATTACTTTAATTACACCTATTTCATATGATCATATGCATATGCTGGGTAATACATTACCCCTAATAGCAGTTGAGAAAGCTGGTATTATGAAGTCTTGCGTTCCTTGCGTTATAAGTATGCAAGTTTTGGAAGTTTATGAAACATTATTTGCCAAGGCTGAAGAGTTAGAAGTACCGAGTTTCTGTTATGAATATGATTTCGGTATTAAAAAGACGGACAACGGATTTATTTATTCATCACGAAATTTTACCTATGAGTTTCCGACTCCTTCGCTACTCGGTGATCATCAATTAATAAATGCTGCAAGCGTTATTGCCTTAATAAGCCTTATTAACAAACAATTTAATATTAATAATGAGGTTATTGCTAAAGGATTACAAAATACTATTTGGCCTGCTAGAATCGAAAAAATAGAACCGAAAAAATATTCTAAATTAATAGGTGATAATGTTCAAATTTGGATAGATGTAGCTCACAATAATAGCGGAGCTCAAGTTTTGGCAAATTGGATGCGTGATAATTTAAAATCATCGATATATTTAATACTCGGTATGACTAAAAATAGGAATATTGAAGAATTTTGCTCTTACTTTAAGGATTTGACAATTAAAGGTTACGGCGTTAAAGTTTTATCCGAACCGCTAAGCCATAGTGCAGAAACAATAAATTTGGAAGGCAGAAAGAGTGGTATTGATTTTAGCGAAAGCAACTCACTCAAAGAAGCGATTAGTGATATAAAGAAGATAAACGGCGATAATAAAGCAAATATTATAATAACCGGATCGCTTTATTTAGCTTCCGATTTTTATAAGTTACTATGATGTCATGCCTGCGTGGATACTAAATCGTCATTGCAAGCAATTGCAAGGAGCGTGGCAATCTCATAAAGTAGGACTCCTGAGATTGCTTCGTCAAAATTTTCAATTTTTCCTCGCAATGACGTATTGATTCTCGCTATAAATATATAAAAACCAACATAGGAGAAAATAACATGACCTATTGCAACAAATCTAATCAAACCTCATATCCTTTTATCTTACCTGATTTACCTTATGAGAAAGAAAGTTTTAAACCACATTTTACTCTCGAGACTTTTGATTATCATCATGGTAAGCATCATAATACTTATGTACAAAATCTAAACAATTTACTCAAAGATAAAGAAGAATTACAAAAAAAAGATTTAGAAAAAATAATAGAATGGTCATCACAAAACTCAAATGCGGCTATTTTTAATAACGCAGCCCAAATATGGAATCATACCTTTTTTTGGCATTCAATAAAGCCGCAGGGCGGAGGTAAGCCAAGCGGTAAAATATTAGAACAAATTAATAAAGATTTCGGTAGTTTTGAAGAGTTTTGCGAACAGTTTAAGCAAGAGGCAGTAGGGCAATTCGGTAGCGGCTGGGCATGGCTTGTATATCACGATCATAGGTTACAAATTATAAAAACCGCTAATGCCGGTACACCTATAGCACACGGTATGAAGCCGCTTCTTGCATGTGATGTATGGGAACATGCTTATTATCTTGATTATCGTAACAAACGACCTGATTATGTTGACATATTTATTAAGCATATGATTAACTGGAAGTTTGTAGAAGATAACTTAATAAAATAAAACTATGGCTGATATAAAGGTAAGAAAACATCCTATTATTAATAATCTGAAGCAAGAGTCACAAACTCCTGTAGTTAATGAGCAATCTTGATATATTAGAGGAGTTAAAAGACCTAAAAAAATTCAACAATCTTCTAGCAATCAAACAAAAACATTGCAGGAGTTAGAACAAGCACAGAAAGCTCCTATCGAATATATAGCTTTTAGTGGAGGAGGAACTAAGGGAGCAATATATTCCGGAACTTATGAGACAGCAAAAAAAGCTGGTATTTTAGATAATGTCAAGGCGGTAGCAGGTTCTTCCGCTGGTGCTATAACTGCCACAGTGGTAGCTCTTGGGACACCCGCCTGAGCGATTTGAAGAAATTTCTAAAAATACAAATCTGCAAACTTTACTTGGAAAAAAAGGATTTTCTGCGGATATAGTACAGTTAAATAAAGACGGTAAACCTTTATATGCTCTATTAGAACTTGTTATTAAAGAAAATATAGGAAATTTTTTACAGAGATCAGATATAGTAAATGTTAAAGATGATAAAGCTCTTGATGAATTAAGAGAAAGATACAACCAAAAAGACGAAAAATATATTTTAAGGATATAGCGTTACTGCGAAAATACAATCCAGTACAGTATAAAGATTTAGTAATTATGGCAACTCAGCAAAAGACAAGTGAACTAACTATTTTCAATAGCTTTGATACGCCAAATGTTAAAATGACTTTAGCTTGCTGTGCTTCTGCTTCTATACCACTTGTTTTTAAGCCGGTAGAAATTGACAGTAAAAAATATATAGACGGCGGATATAGAGATAATATACCGACAAAATATTTTAAAGGCAATGAACTGGAATTTGATACAAAAGCAATAACTGATAATATGGAGGAGATTACCTTAGCTAAAAAACAAGGTAGAACTCTAGCTATGGCTTTTGGTACGGGTATGGAAGCTGATGCAAATATTGCTATATATAGTGCAAAAAAATTTGAAAGCCCAAGTGATATCGTAAAGTTTTTAGCTGATATATTATTTAAGACACTTGCAAAAGTAGGAGGAAAATTTAAATATACTGAAACTCTAAGAGCAACTAATGAACAGTTACGTGACAATGCTTTAAACACTGCTGTTTTAGATACTGCCGGAATAGATACTTTGGATTTCAAAGATGCACAAAAATATTCTAATTATTTTATTTGCATATTAAAGGATATTGTCAAACTAGAGAACATTTGAATAATCATGACCTTGGCAAAGAAGCAGATAAAATATTTGACCATCAAAAATTTCTACTAAATGTTTATGAAGTTCATGATAATAAAAATCTACATAAAACATTTGGCACTAAATTGTTAGAAATGTTTATTCAGTCAAAAGAAAATAATACTTCTAAATGGCAAGAAGGAGTTATTGAAAATCATGATGATAAAGCAAAGATGTTATTATCATTTTGTAAAACCGGAGCATTAAACGAAAAAGAATTAAATGAAAAGCTTAAAGAATATGTAATTATTGCTGCAACTAGTCGTAATAATACACTAAAAGCCGATACAAACTCATTGAACGCTTTATTGTATACCTTAAATGATACTGCTGCTTCAAGTAAAATAAAAGATAGTTTCATTGAGGTACTTGGAATAGATAAAAATAAAGATGTAAGATTTGATAAAACTAAAACCTTTGATGAAAATATTGCTAAGTTTAAATTTACTAAACAAGATTTAGAAAGCTTTATAACTAAGAGTAAAAGCGAAGCACCAAAAATTCAAAGCAAACATAGTGTCACTACAAGTCATGTCAGTAGGAGGCGAGTTAGGTGTTTTTATGTCATTCCCGCTTTCGCAGGAATGACATCGAGCGGGTTTTTCAAGCCATGCAACAAAGCTCGCCTTTCCTCGCAATAACGGCTACTAAAAAAAATGAATATCGGTAAATTTAAACTAATTGTTTTTGACAAGCTAGACAGTACAAACTCTGAGGCTATGAAAATGGCTCAGAATGCTAAAGTTGATTCAAACTATGCAGTACTTGCCAAATCTCAAACTAATGGACGTGGTAGAAGCGGCAAAAACTGGCAGTCTAGGTCAGGTAACTTACATGTAAGTTTACTAATAAAGCCTGATAAAGAGCTAGAATTATTGCCGCAATTATCTTTTGTTACGGCACTTAGCGTTTATGATAGTATAACCTCTTTATGTCACTCCCATAGTTCTCTATGTCATTCCCACTTTCGCGGGAATGACATAAGGAACGAAAATAACATTATACAACTAAAATGGCCCAATGATGTATTAATTAACAGTCGGAAAATTGCCGGTATACTTCTTGAATCTGTTAAAGTAGAAAATAATTATTACCTTATTATCGGTATCGGCATTAATATTACCTATCACCCTGATAATATCGACCAGCCTACTACTAGCTTAATAAGCGAAAATCTACCACCTATAGAACCACAAGCTTTACTTGAGATATTAATAGAAAATTTTGAAGAATATTATCAAATTTGGCATAATAACGATTTTCCTTTTATTAGAAAAAAATGGTTAGAACATGCTTATAAGTTATATGAAAATATTAGCGTTAAATATCAAAATGATATAGTAAACGGTCTTTTTAAAGATATCGATAATACCGGCAGAATAATATTGCAACTACCGTCCAAAAAAATAATCTCTTTTTCCACTGCCGAACTTTTTTTTAGCAAAAATATTACTAAATTTAAATTTTGTTAACTTCTACTTAAGCTCCAATTTAACAAGGTAATAAATATATGCCCCAAGAGAATAACAACCCAAGTTATCTGTCTCAAGCGTTTTTAACAAATGCATATGAGCAATTAAACGAATTTAAAAAACTTACATTCGTACATTAATGCAAGATTTTATAAAATTGAAAAAGCTTTTAAATGTACACTATTTACGGGTAATAATAACGCATGTGAAGGTTTAGTAGAATTATATGACGAAGTAATAAAAAATGCCTAATTATGAACTTCAAAATATAAATATAACACAATTTAGAGATATTATGGTCTTAGTCGGAAGAGAACTTAAGCATGAACAATGTATAAATACCTCCTTATTGTCAGTAAATATTAATGAAAATTTCTCAAACCAAGTGTTGTTACTCACGTAAAAACTATTGAAATATGTCAACAGCAAAATAGTAAAGATCCTTTCGCAATTAACGAGTCAGAAATATTTAATCAAAAATGCAAGGTTAAGCAGTACAGAATTTGAGCAATTTAATAGCTTTTTTAACGCAAGATGTGGAAGTAATTTTGCTTTGAGATTTAGGAATTATGCAGATTATAGAGGAATTAACGAAGTTATTGCTAAAGGGAACGGTAATTTAAATAAATTTCAGCTAAGGAAGATATATGGCGATCCTATTGCTCCTTACGAACGAGTGATCACTAAACCGGTTAATAATAGTGTCATTCTATACATTAATAATGTAAGAACTATGGGCATTGTAGATTACAACGATGGTATAGTGACCTTACCAAGTCCCTTAGGTCAAGATGTAATTTTAACTACTGATTTTACTTTTGACGTAGCAGTTAGATTTAGTATATAGTTTTGAATATTCTTATTGTAATGACGGTTCTATAGCGTTATACAACATAGAGTTAGTGGAGGTGATTATATGAGTATTGCGATTGAAGAGGTAATTACAAAGCTTACGAATTTTGTTTATTGTTTTCAAATTAAGCGAGCTAGCGGTGAGGAATTAAACTTAACAAATAGCGATCATGCTATAAAAAGTGAAGAGAGAGTTTTTGTACCGAATTCCAGTTTAGATTTAAAAGAAGCAGAATTTAACGATTCCGCACAAAACCATATAATCATTGAAAGTATTTTTGAGGCAAACGGCATTACGACGACAATCGATTTAAATAATGCTATTGTTAAATAATAATATATACTGACAAAGTTTTTGAGCATTTCGTTACATATTATTGCACTTTATATACAAAATACGATTTAAACTTTTAAATACATTTAAAACCCGAAACGGTAAAATATAATCAGACTATAATTAATCGATATAGCAAAACATGTAGAGCAGTTTTCGGAGATAGTCAATGTAAAATAGATAAAGCTTTATATAGTGGCATGTATAAGGTTAAAGAAATGCTCAAGGACAGTTTTAAGAATACTAGATTTAGATAAAGAAAACGGCTATTATAACGGCGGTCAAATTATATTCAGCAAAATCGTTTTAACAGTAAAGTTCTAAGCAATTTCGGTGATTTGATTATATTAGAGGATATTATACCGGATTATGTTAAAGATGCCGAGGAAGTAAAAATTACTGCCGGATGTGATAAAAATTTTATAACCTGTTGCAATAAATTTAATAATGCTATAAATTTTAGGGGCGAACCGCTAATACCAAAAACAGATTTTATAAATTTAGTATAATCAATGAAACAAAGTTTTATAAAACTAGTATATGCAGAGCTACAGAATATAATAAATATGAAAAGCTCCAAACAAAAGCAAAAAAAAGAAACGCAATTAATTGATTATTTTAAAATAGTTGAAAGTAATATATTATATACATTTCAAAAAATAAAACAGGGATATGAAAGAGACTAAACGTTTTTTTAACAAAAATAATAGATTAAATAAAGGTTATGCTAAGACTTTTAGTGTAAACGAACCTGATAATAATTTTTACCGTAAAAAATTTGAACATATATTACCGCCAATTGATTTAATCAGTGAGTATGAGAGTATTTATCCCGGTACTTTACAGGAATTAATGCATATGGCACAACAAGAGCAAGCTCATAAGCATGCTATAGACCTAAAAAACTTGAAAATACAGGCAAGAGTCGCTAAATTAACACGAATCTGTTTATTAATATTTGGAATTTCCCTTGTAGTTTCAATTTTTTTTAAAACTTTCTAAATAAAATTAAAGATAAAATATTTTATTTACTTGTAATTTTAAATAAAATAAGTTAAATGCAATATATATTTATTTATAAACATAATACGGAGACATTTTATTTCTAAAAATAATTTTCCTAAGGCTAATAGAGAAATCAGAGCTAAAGAAGTGCGTTTAGTAGGCGAAAACGGCGAAATGCACGGCATCGTAAATATTAGAGAAGCATTAGATATGGCGGAAAGAGCCGGTCTTGACTTAGTCGAGATATCACCGAATGCTGTACCCCCTGTCTGTAAAATTCTAGATTTTGGTAAGTTTAAGTACGAAAGCAAAAAACGTTTGCATGAAGCACGCAAAAAACAAAAAATCGTCGTACTTAAAGAAATGAAATTTAAACCTAATATTAGTATAGGTGATTTTGAAACTAAGTTAAGAAAAATAAAAGAATTTTTAAAAGACGGAGATAAAGTAAAAATTTCTTTATGGTTTAAGGGACGAGAGATTCTTCATAAAGAGGTCGGTCAAGAACTATTTAAACGTATAGAAGTAGGGCTCGGAGGACTCGTTAAAATCGATCAACATGCTAAAATGGAAGGTAAACAGATGATAATGATCGTTAGCCCTGATATTAAGGTGCAATAGCTACTCAAATCGTCATTGCGCGCGAACGTAGAGAGTGTGGCAATCTCAGGAATTTTACTGTTTCATGAGGTTGCCGAGTCGAGGTTTAGCCTCTCCTAGCAATGACGTGTAATAACAACAATAAAAAGTCAAATCTAAATAAGTTATGCCGATTAAAATTTTAATGCCTGCTTTATCTCCAACTATGACGGAAGGAAATCTAGCTAGGTGGTTAAAAAAAGAAGGGGACAAAGTTAATCCTGGAGAAGTAATTGCTGAAATTGAAACCGATAAAGCAACGATGGAAGTAGAAGCAGTAGACGAAGGTATACTTGCCAAAATAGTTATCCCACAAAATAGTCAAAATGTACCTGTTAACTCTTTAATTGCCGTGTTAAGTGAAGAGGGAGAAGAAAAAACAGACATTGATGCGTTTATTGTAAAAAATAATAGTGTATCACGGTCACCGAAAACAGATGTTAATCTTCCGAAACCCCACGAGAATATAGCTAATGTAGAAGAACAGGTAACAGTTATAAAACATGATGCTAGTAAAATATTCGCCTCACCGCTTGCAAAAAGACTTGCAAAAATGAGAAATATTAGATTTGAGAGCGTGAAAGGTAGCGGTCCGCACGGTAGAATAGTCAAACAAGATATCTTATCATATACTCCTAGCACTGCTCATAATAAAATAGTTAGCAGAAATCCTGAAGAATATCGTTTAGTACCAAATAATAATATCCGCAAGATTATAGCCAAGCGTCTGCTTGAATCTAAACAAACAGTTCCACATTTTTATTTATCTATAGAATGTAATGTCGATAAATTGTTAGATATAAGAGAAGACATTAATAAATCTTTTTCTGAAGATAAATCAACAAGGATATCAGTTAATGATTTTATTATTTTAGCAGTAGCCAAAGCTTTACAAGAAGTGCCAAATGCCAATGCTAGCTGGGGAGAAGATGCAATTAGATATTACAATAATGTCGATATTTCAGTAGCGGTAGCGATTGAGAACGGGCTTATTACACCGATAGTTAAAAATGCAAATCAAAAAAACATTCTAGAACTATCTCGTGAAATGAAAGCATTAATAAAGAAAGCAAAAGATAATAAATTAACCCCTGAAGAATTTCAGGGCGGAGGGTTTACCATTTCTAACCTCGGTATGTACGGTATTAAGAATTTCAATGCTATAATTAACCCACCGCAAAGTTGTATAATGGGCGTCGGAGCTAGTGCAAAACGTGCTATAGTCAAGAATGATCAAATAACTATAGCAACAATTATGGACGTAACTCTTTCTGCCGATCACCGAGTAGTAGACGGAGCAGTCGGTGCTGAGTTCTTGGCAGCATTTAAAAAGTTTATAGAGAGTCCCGCTTTGATGTTGATATAAGTCGTCATTATGAGCAGCCATAGGCTGCGTGGCAATCTCGTCAAATATCCTGAGATTGCTTCGTTACAACTTTCAGTTGCTTCTCGCAATAACGTTGAAATCTCACCAATAAACAAATCACAATAAAATAACATGCGTTTTTCAGATAATTTAGCAAAAATTTTAGACAAATACGAAAATTTAGGTAACAAACTATCTTCCGGCATTATGGGAGGCGAGTTTGTTAAGGCATCTAAAGAATATGCAGAACTTGAAGATGTTGTAGCAAAAATTAAAGAATATAATAAGGCTAAATCTGAGCTCGAAGAAGCAAATAATTTTAAGCTAGAAGTGGGACTTGATAATGCCACTTTAGAAATGATTGAAGACGAAATATACACTCTTGAAAATTCGTTACCAAAACTTGAAAGAGCCGTAAAAATTGCTTTATTACCAAAAGATGATGCGGATAGTAAAAGTGCTATTATTGAAGTTAGAGCAGGAAGCGGCGGAGAAGAAGCGGCACTTTTTGCTGCCGTACTTTTTAATATGTATCAAAGATATGCTGAGTTAAAAGGATGGCGTTTTGAGATATTAGCAATTTCCGATACGGGAATAGGCGGTTATAAAGAAGCATCGGCGTCAATAAAAGGCAAAGATGTATTCTCTAAGCTCAAATTTGAGTCAGGCGTTCATAGAGTACAGAGAGTACCGGAAACGGAATCACAAGGACGTATTCATACTTCGGCAGCAACGGTTGCAGTACTTCCTGAGGCTGAAGAGGTTGATATTAAAATTGAAGATAAAGACTTAAGAATCGATACTTATAGAGCTTCAGGGGCTGGTGGACAGCACGTTAATACTACCGATTCTGCCGTACGTATAACTCATATCCCTACTGGTATTACCGTAGCCTTGCAAGATGAGAAGTCACAGCATAAAAATAAAGCAAAGGCGTTAAAAATTCTACGTGCTAGAATTTATGAAGAAGAACGACGTAAAAAGGAACAAGAAAGAGCCGATAGCAGAAGAGGGCAGGTAGGTTCGGGAGATCGTTCGGAGCGGATACGTACTTATAATTTCCCACAGGGAAGAGTATCCGACCATAGAATAAACTTAACACTTTATAAGATAGACGAAGTAGTTAAAAACGGACAATTAGATGAGTTTGTTGAAGCTTTAATTGCAGATAATGAAGCTAAAAAACTTTTGGAGATATAAAGCAAAAATACAGCCTAATAAACAAATGAAACCACAAGCATCTATAAACGGTAAAATCTGGCAGCAGAAACTGATTAACGAAGATATAGTCACCGAGTTATGTCGTAGTTTCAAAATTAGTGATTTACTTGCTAGGATAGTATCATTAAGAGTCAATAATCTAGAGGAAGTAGAAAATTTCTTAAGACCGAAAATCAAAAATTTATTACCTGATCCTTTTCATCTACTTGATATGGAAAAAGCTGTAGATAGAACCGTTACAGCTATTTTAAATAACCAAAAAATATGTATCTTCGCCGATTATGATGTAGACGGTGCTACTTCAGCCGCCTTACTTAAAAATATTTTTAGAGATTTAAATATACTATGTGACATTTATGTTCCTGATCGTATAGCTGAAGGATACGGTCCAACTCCTTTTGCTATGCAAAAAATTAAAGATAACGGCACAGAATTATTAATTACGGTGGATTGCGGTGCTATGGCACATGAAGCCCTAAAATACGCAAAAGACGTTAACCTTGATGTTATAGTAATCGATCATCATATAACTACGGAAATATTACCGGATGCAGTAGCTATAGTAAATCCAAATCGTATTGATGAAAAAAGCGAATATAAACATTTGGCAGCCGTAGGAGTTGCTTTCTTATTTGCAACTGCAATATTATCGAATTTAAAGAAGCAAAATTATTTCACGCAAACAATGCTTCAGCCTAATCTAATGCAGTATCTAGATTTAGTGGCTCTTGGTACTGTTTGCGATATGATGAAATTAACAGGCTTAAATCGTGCATTTGTTGCAAGCGGATTGAAAGTAATGCAACAAAGGCAAAATATAGGGATTAAAACATTATATGATATGGCAGGGCTTCATGAAATACCAAAATGTTATCATTTAGGGTTTATTCTAGGTCCGCGCATCAATGCAGGCGGTAGAGTAGGAAAGTCAAGTTTAGGGGCTCATCTCCTATCTACTAGTTGTTCTAATGAAGCAAATAAATTAGCTAAAGAACTTGAAAAACACAATAATGAGCGTAAAGTAATTGAGTTATTAATGATAGAAGAAGCGATCGAAATTGCTTTGACACAACAAGATAGTAGTTTATTATTTATCGTAAAAGAAGGATGGCATCCAGGCGTTATAGGAATCGTTGCCGGCAAATTAAAAGAAAAATTTGATAAGCCGGTGGCAGTGATAGCTTTAAATGACGGGATTGGTAAAGCTTCATGCCGTTCTATTTTAGGTATTGATTTTGGTGCTGAAATTATCAATGCTAAAAGCAAAGATTTGCTAATAGCAGGCGGAGGTCATGCTATGGCGGCAGGTTTTACCGTAACGGCTGAAAAATTACAAGAATTGCAGAATTTTTTTAATAATGCTTTTAGAATTAGTATAACTAAACTAGAAAATTATAAGCATGCGGAATATGATATTGATTTAACGGTTAATAGTGTGAATTTCCCTTTAATGCAGGAATTAAACACTTTAGAGCCTTTCGGTCAAGGAAATCATGAGCCTATATTTAAATTTGATGATTTATTTGTATTAAAAGCAGATATCGTTGGAAGTAAGCATATTAAATGTATGCTTGTTCCAAATAAGCGAGGCTTTGGTCATAAAGCCTTATCTGCTATTGCTTTTAATTCGGTAGGAACTGCATTTGAAGATGTTTTATTAAGCCCTAAAGCAAAAAATATTGCCGCAATAGGAACGTTAAAAACTAATAATTGGCAAGATAATTATACTATTCAATTAATTATAAAAGATATACTTCTAAAAGAGTAGATAGACTAAGTATATATAATAACAACTTAAAAAATAATAATTTATGAGAAATTTAAAGAAAACAAAAAATACTACAATTTCTAAAGACTTAGCAGAAGTACAAGAGCATTATCAAGATTATCCTTATCCTTTCAGAGACCCAAATCAAGAAAAAGAATATTTACTTGCAACATGCGGTGAGTTCTTAGGAGAATTAAACCATTTTCTATATCAAGGAAAAGAAAATTTTAATAATAATTTTAGATGCTTAATAGCAGGCGGCGGCACCGGTGATTCGACTATTTATCTTGCCGAGCAGTTAAAAGATAAAAATGCCGAAATAATATATCTAGATTTCAGCAAGCCTAGCATGGAAGTAGCACAAAAACGTGCAGAAGTACGAGGTCTTAAAAATATTAAATGGATTAATGATTCAATATTAAATATACCTAGTCTAAAACTTGGAAAATTCGATTATATAAATTGTACCGGCGTGCTTCATCATTTAGCAAATCCTGATGAAGGTTTAAAAAATCTAAAAGATTCTTTAAAGCCGACCGGCGGTATGGGTTTAATGGTATATGCTAAATACGGACGTACCGGTGTTTATCAAATTCAGGATTTAATGAAAATGATAAATAAAGATACTAAAAGCCGTATCGAAGAAGTAATGAACGGGAAGCTAATTCTAGATAATTTGCCTGCTACTAACTGGTATAAAAGAGGTTGGGAGTTATTTTCAGATTACCAAAATTTCGGTGACGTCGGAGTTTATGATATGTTCCTGAACAAACAGGATAGAGCCTATTCCGTTCCTGAGTTATATGAATTCGTAGAAAAAGCAAGCTTAAATTTTGTTGATTATCTTGATCCTTTAGAGAAAATTTTATTAAGACCGGATAATTATATAAAAGATTTTTCACTTCTACAAAAAGTTAAAAAGATGGATAAAGTAACTAGAGAAGCAATTTCCGAAATACTTACCGGTAATATTACTAAACATTCATTTTACGTATCAAATCAAAAAGATAGTGTAGCCTCTCTTGATGACCTTGATAATATACCGTACTTCCATAATATTGCCAATTTTGCTAAACAAATTTATGAGCATTTGGAATCTAATCCTTCAGCAGTAAATAATGCTATTAATTTTACTATTAATAATGGGATATTAAATAATGTTAATATCTCAATGTCGATATTTAGAAGCACTAAATATATTTTTAAATATATGGTAGAAGAGAAAAGTTTAAGAGAAATATTTGATGCGGTACGCAACGAATTAAACCAAAAAATAAGCAATGAGGCCTTATTAAATGAAGTTAAAAACGTATGCATGCCATTACTTAATACAAATGTGTTATTGTTAAAATCAAAGGATTGCTAGAGTTACGTGGATTGATTCATCCGTCATTGCGAGAAGAGGTTACCAGGGTTGTCATGAGCTACGCAGCCGTAAGCTGTGCAGCAATCTCATGCAATAATAATAAACTCCCAAGATTGCTTCGTAATTTTCTCGCAATGACCATTTACCGATTACCTGCTCGCAATGACGATTTGGGTTGACAATGTGCTATTAACGTTGTTAGTATGCTTTTACATAGCCAGCTCTTATAAGCTAACAAGATAAATAATTCTTTAAACCGCAAGAATAAATAAAACTTTCTAAAAATCTAATTTGATTCCTAACTTAAATAAGTATATTACTTACCTTTAAACTTGATTGCTAACTCAACTTTTCAATTATAATCTATTAATAATAAAATAATGAACACAACTAATAAAGAATCCACAGCAGCACTTAACAATACCGAATCCAATAACAATTATAATAATTTTGCAGATAACGGTAATATTATTAATTTAAAACAATTAAAACGTAAATTACCGGAGGAACTACAAGCTCAAGCAGAAGAATTAAAAATTGAAAATATTAATTCATTACTTAAACAAGAATTAGTTTTTGCAATTTTGAAAAAATCCGTAGAGCAGGGAGTTTTAATAGTGGGAGAGGGGGTACTTGAAGTACTACCTGACGGATTTGGTTTTTTACGTTCGCCGGAAGTAAACTACTTAGCAGGCCCTGATGATATTTATATTTCTCCTAGTCAGATTCGTCGCTTTGGTCTGCGTACCGGTGATACCGTAGAAGGTCAGATCAGAGCGCCAAAAGCCGGAGAACGTTATTTTGCTTTACTGAAAGTCAATAGAGTAAATTTTGAAGACCCTTCTAAAGCTTATCATCGTGTTCATTTTGATAATTTAACCCCCTTATATCCTGATGAAAAATTAGGATTAGAACTTGAAAATAATAGTAAAGATAGTAAGGATTTTAGTACACGGGTTATTGAACTTGTTGCCCCTATGGGTAAAGGACAACGTGCATTAATAGTAGCACCGCCTCGTACAGGTAAAACCGTATTATTACAAAATATAGCACATGCAATTACAACCAATAATCCGGAAGTATTTTTAATAGTACTGTTAATAGACGAAAGACCTGAAGAAGTAACCGATATGCAACGTTCCGTGCGTGGGGAGGTTGTTAGCTCTACTTTCGATGAACCGGCAAGTAGGCACGTGCAGCTTGCAGAAATGGTTATCAAAAAAGCAAAGCGTTTAGTAGAACATAAAAAAGATGTGGTAATCTTAGTAGATGCGATAACACGTTTAGCTCGTGCTTATAATACCGTAGTGCCATCATCAGGTAAAGTATTAACGGGCGGTGTTGATGCTAATGCTCTTCAGAGACCTAAAAGATTTTTCGGAGCAGCAAGAAATATTGAAAACGGCGGTTCGCTTACTATAATCGGTACGGCTTTAATTGAAACCGGTTCTCGTATGGATGAGGTCATTTTTGAGGAGTTTAAAGGTACAGGTAATTCCGAGATAGTTCTAGATCGTAAGATTGCCGATAAGCGTATTTATCCGGCTATTGATATAACTAGATCAGGAACTAGAAAAGAAGATTTATTAGTAGATAAAATAATATTAAATAAAATGTGGGTTCTTCGTCGTATTATCGATCCAATGGGTAGCAGTGAAGCAATAGAATTTTTACTCAAAAAACTTGAAAATACTAAAACTAACGGTGAGTTTTTTGAGATGATGAAGAGTCCTGAACGTCCTAAGAACGGTCTATAGTCAATTGATACCTATATTGTGCTTCGTTGTGCGTCGGCCTCACCTTATTATATTATAGGCTTCGCTCCTCACACCTGTCACAGTATAGGTCTGCATTTAGTATTCTAAAAAAGTATATAAGATCATGAGTATAACACCTGATTATTTAATTGAAAGAAGACAAATAAAATCTCGTTTGTTAATTTGGAAGCTAGCAGCTATTATTTTAATTGCGATCGTATTCTTACTAGTCGGTAAAGATTTTGTGCCAAAAGAGGTGTTACCTATTAATAGTAATGAAGACTATATAGCTTCCGTATTAATAGACGAAATAATTCTTGAAGACAAAAAGCGTGACAAAAAACTCAAAAAAATAATCGATGATTCTCATATTAAAGCGTTAATAGTTCACGTAAATTCTCCCGGCGGTACGGTAGTCGGCGCTGAAAAAATTTATAATATTCTGCGTAAAATATCTGCACAAAAGCCGGTAGTGATAGTTATGGGAACAATGGCTGCAAGCGGCGGTTATTTAATCTCTCTTGGAGGTGATTATATTATCAGCCATAACGGAACTATTACGGGTTCAATCGGTGTAATACTACAAACAGCCGAGGTAACGGAGCTTGCTCAAAAATTGGGGATTAAGTTTAATAATTTCAAATCGGGTGAATTAAAAGCTGTCCCAAATCCTACCGAAAAACTGACGGAAGCAGTGCGGGTAGCCATTATGGAAAATATAGAAGATACTTATAATTTCTTCCTTGAACTTGTCTCAGAGAGACGTAATCTTCCTATAGAAGAAGTAAAAAAGCTCGCAGACGGACGAGTATATTCAGGTCGTCAGGCTTTAAAGTTAAAGCTTGTGGATGCTATAGGCTCGGAAGATACTGCATTAAAATGGTTACAGGAAGTTCAGAAAATTAATGTTAATCTACTAGTTAAAGATTATCAATTAAAACCAAAACCAAAATTAATGGACATAATACTTGAAGATTTTGATAGTATAGCACCTAGTTTTTTTAAAAATAGTTTTAACGGAATCAAGGCGATTTTTTAATAATGATTACTAAGAATTATTTAATAGATAAAATACATGATAAGCTGAATTATCTTTCTAAAGAAGATGTTAAAGATTCAGTAGATTTAATTTTAGATTATTTAAACGAATCTCTTAAAAAACAAAAGCGTATCGAAATCAGAAATTTCGGTAATTTCTCTATCCGCAAACGCAAATTTCCTGAAAGCGAAAAATTCTATAATACGGTTTATTACAGAATGCCTAAAAATTTATTTAAGGAGTAAATTTCCATGGCTCTTCATACTGAAGATTTAGAACTCTTCAAAAAAATATTATCGATAGATGGGAAGCTGGTTATTCAAGCACTTAATATAGACTCTTTTATATATCACGATATTATAGGTAATGGGAAATATGATTCTTTTTTTGAAGCATTATATAATTACTTAAATGATAGTAATGCCTTTAGTATCTGAATAAGAAAGAATATTATCCTATTGTTGAAGAATTATGTAATGAATCTTTAAAGGAAAAAACATCATCAATAATGATATATTTAGAAAAAGAATCTGATAATCACCCTCTACCTAGATGGGAATATGAAGAAACTTTAGAATATTATTTAAAAACTAGAAAAAATTATGATAAGCTTAAACCTGAACCCGAAATAGAAAGAAGCAAAGATGAACCTAATTTAAATTATGCAGAATTAGATTTAAAATATTATGAAGAATCTTTAGACTATTACTGAAAGGTAAAATTTTCCTCTCACTTGACATTATAATAATAGGCAGCTATCTTAAGTGTAAAATTAAAACAGGGTATTTATGATAAGGTATTTAATAATTTTATTTGCTTCTATAGCTTTAATTGGCTGTGCCGGTCCAAAAACTACGAAACCCAAAGAAGTAGTAGAGCTTGACGGTGATCCAAGCTATGCAATTATGCAAACAATCGATAGTACTAACAGAAATATCGCTAGCACTACTTCATCTCTTCCGAGTACTCCGGCTAGATAGAAATGCTTGCTATTATTTCTTCTGCTAAAACTCTAAATTTCGAGAAGTTAGCTCCCAAGACGGAGCTGACGATTCCAATGTTCCTTACGTTAACTAATAAACTACTTTCTACACTCCAAAGCTATTCTGAGAATCAATTATCGAAAATAATGAATATAAGTGCAAAACTTGCACATATAAATAAAGAAAGATTTAAGGATTTTGATAATCAAGAGAGTAAAGCGGCTATTTTTGCTTATGCAGGAGATGTTTTTAATAATATACATATAGAAAAATTAACTAATCATTCATTAAATTTCTTGCAATCACATTTGCTTATTATATCAGGACTTTACGGAGTCTTAAAACCGCTAGATACTATTAAGCCGTATAGATTAGAAATGGCAACAAAATTAAATGAAATAAATTTAACAAACTTTTGGCAAGATGAAGTCACTAATTATATTAATAAAATTCTTGCTAAACAGGGAAATAAATATTTACTCAACCTAGCATCACAAGAATATTCATCTGTAATAAACCCAAATAAACTTAAATATCAATTAGTTAACGTTCATTTTAAAGAAAATAGGAACGGTAAATTATCAACAATCGGTATAAATGCTAAAAAAGCTCGAGGGGCGATGGTCAAGGTTATTGCTAACAACCTAATTGACTCACCTGAGCTACTTAAGAATTTCTCATATTTAGGTTATGCATTTAGTACTAAACACTCATCCGATAACGAATTGGTGTTTATTAAGAGTTAAAATAGTAGGGGTGAAATACCAATAGAAATGCTTCAAGTTATTAACTTTAATTAAAAAATTAGTATTTTTTTACAAAATAGTGGGTTTACTTTATAATACATGCCTATTTATTATGATAAAAAATCCTAAATCTTCAGCAGTCTCAAAATTTAATCCTATAGCATTGTCATACAATAAAATAATAGAGTTTAAATCACAAAAGGCTTTAATTGTAGCGGGGGAATGAATAGAACAATTAAAAAATGTAAAAAGTTCTATAGACGCTAGTGCAGAAATAGCAACAACTCTTTTAAACTCTTTAGATAGCAAAACAACAAAAAAAATTGGGTATTCCACAAGTAACAAGCCTAAAACTTAATACACTAAAAACTTTATTTATGAATATAAAAATATTCAAGAACATAAAGTACTGAAAGAAGCCTTAAGCAAATATCATGTTGCATTAAAAGCGAATAAAGAAATTAGCATTTTTATAAGCCCCAAAACTTATAGTACTCCTATTGTAAATAAAGAACCCAAAACTATTAATTTTAAAATATTTTTCTTCAACTTCAAGGGATGATCACTGCTATACATTGCAGTATAATGAATAACCATGTGGAAGTAGCAGAAAAATTATTTATAGATATATTGTCAAAAGCAAATGTAGATTTAAATTTAATATATTTCCAATACGAATTGCAAATTCATAAAGCTTATACCAATACTTTATTTGAGTTAGTCAATCAGTTTATATCATGGAGTATGGAGAAAAATTATTAAAGATTTAACGCCTCATATAAGGCATTATTACAATATTACATATACGCTCTCTACCATATTAATTAATAATAATCACTTAGATGAAGCTAAAAAATTGCTTACGGCAGCACTTAGCAATATCACTATAGATGAATCAAGTAAATGCCAAAGATATATAGGTTGGTGTCAGTATAACTTAGGGGTTGTTTATTATAAAACTGGTTAGTTAGAACTTGCTATAAAATATTATAATAGTGCAATAGATAGGTTACCTGAAGAGGAAGAAATCATATATAATTTATGGACTATCTATGGTTATCACTCTGATTCAAAAAATATAGAACATTTACTAAATAAGATGCCTGAAGGTAGCCTTAAAGCTTTACTAAAATTAGGTCGAGACTTAAATAATATCACCAATGAAAAATTAGAGACAATGAATTCTAAAAATTTATTACCTTACCACGTTCAAAGTTTTGCGCTTTATAAATATACTGCTAAATATAATGCTCTTTCAGATGAGAGAAAAATTGCACAAAAAATACGTTTAGCAAAGGATTTAAATACAATAATTTAAAAAACTGATGTCTATAATACTGATGAGTTACTTGTACTTTCGGTTGCCATTTATACAAAACAATTGGATATAGCACGTAATATATTAAATAACATTCCTAACAACGATATTGCTATTTATAAAAGTTTAAATTTATCTACTTTAGAAGCTTTTCCTGATCCAAATTCTATAATTTATAATGCACAAATACATTAAAAAAAGAAGAAATAACGGAAGTCCTTAATGCTGCCAACATCTCGCTAATGGCAGAAGATGCAAAAGAATTTGTTTCTAAAAATTCTCAAAACGTTTTACAAAATGTAGAGAAAGTTTTAGAAGATGCCCCTCAAAATGAAGAAACTTTAGAAATTGGAATAAATACTGCTTTACTTAATAATGACATAAATAAAGCTAAGGAATATGCAAACCAATTAAGTAAGGAAAAACAAGAAGAAATTTTTACAAATGATTTTGGAGAGGTTAATGACGCAGAGGATTTAGATCAATTATTTAAGCAATATGATGCAAAAAAATTCATCAGTATTATCAGCTTAAAAAAAACAACAGCTTCATATATTAAGTCATAAAATTACTCATTATATCACTTCATGGAATATTCCAGAGAAAGGGTATATTAAAAATACTGAAGCTACTTATATAGGTAAATATAAAGGTCAAGATTGTTATAGTATTATTGATGAAAAAATAAAGAAAGCTGTTGATTCTTTACTGCCACGGTTTGAGAAAGCTATGGAGAAAGGAATAATACATCATCCATATGGAATAAATGGAGTTAAATTTTTGAAAGAGAATGCTGTTGAAATAAAAATTAACGCCGGTAAACGTATATTAACGAATAAAATTTATGAAAACATAAGACACGAGTTATTAATAAATTTTGATTATGAGACCAACCCTAAAGAAGCTGAAGTATTTATTAACGGTCACCATTTGGAGATTTGCCCTACCGAAGGTTTATAAATTTTATCCTATATAATTGATATTCTCTAACCTTCTTTGAACACTGAAAAGCCTCTACTTTATGCTGCGTTCACCGTTTGATACCTTTGTAGCAATACCGAAAAATGGAGAATGGTGAGTGATAGTGGGCTCGAACCACCGACCTTTACGATGTCAACGTAATGCTCTAACCAACTGAGCTAATCACCCTTATAATTTTTTTAATCTTTATGTAGTGTTGGCTTTATCGAATTATGGACCTTATAATATTTACAATTAAGATAAGTGTCAATTGATTAGTTCAAGTGATATGTTAAAAAGATTATATTGATAAAAAATAGTTATATTGCATACATTTATTAAAAAAACAGAAAAAACTCCTAAAACAGCTATTGCAATAACTAAAACTTAAGATTAAAGGAAGGTTTTAATGAAAAACTTTGATGAATTTAAAAAAGAGTTATTATCAAACCCCGAAGTAAAAAAAGCTTATGAAGAACGAAAAATGGAATTTGAGATAGCAAGCACTTTAATCAAGGTTCGTCTTGCATCTAATATGACTCAGGCGGATGTTGCTAAAAAAATGTCTCATTCTCAAGCGCAAATAGCAAGAATGGAAAGCGGACATCATATTCCTAATTTCTTAAGCCTTCAAAAATACGCTAAAGCTGTAAATCAAAAAATTAATTTGTTGATTACCCCATCATAGGGTGTACTACTAAATCTATATGTAGTTTTTAACCCTTGTTTTTTTAAAAAATTCATTAATGTACTAGATTTCAAGCTTTATTTCCATTATTTATAATATTTTATTATTTAGTCTATAATTTTATGGTGGATTTAAAAACTAAAGCCTTTGATATTTCTCAAAATTTCACTATTTCTCTTGACGGTCCTGCTGCTTCAGGTAAAGGGACTATCGGTTTAATACTAGCCAAGAAATTTTCTCTTAAATATTTTCAGTCAAGTATTGTTTATAGGCAGCTTGCGTTTGACTGTATTAGTCAAAAAATAGATGTCACTGATATAGATGCGGTAATTGCTTTATCTAAAGAATTAAAACTCGACAATAATTTTGACTTAGAGAATGAGAATATAGGAAATATAGCATCGCAAATTGCCGTAATAAGTGAAATTAGAAATAATCTAAACAAATACCTGATTAATCTAGTAAAAACAACACCTAGAATGATTATGGAGGGTAGGGATATAGGCACCGTTGTTGCACCTGACGCCGATTTAAAGATTTTTATAACCGCAAATCCTCAAATTAGGGCTGAAAGACGATATAAGCAGTTGCAAGCAAAAGGAAAAACATGTATACTCGATGAGATTTTACGGCAAATAATTTTGCGAGATAAAAGAGATAAAGAGCGAAAAGCTGCACCGTTATTACCGGCTTCAGATGCTTTAATTATCGATACTTCAAAGCTTTCGGCTATGGAAGTCGTAGAAGAAGTAACAAATTATATAAAGAATAAAATAACTTGAAAAAGTGCTAGGTTATTTTATTCGATTTTATGGCGTTATTGCATGGCTAGTATGTCATTCCCGCGTAGGCGGGAATTCAGTAACTAAAAGGTAAAAAAACACTGGATTAATATTAAAAGCTCAATTTCGCTTTTTCTGGATTCCCGCCTACGCGGGAATGACATAGAACGCTTTTTTTAGCCATGCAAGAGCATCCAATTTTATTAACCTTTCAAAAAAATTTTATTAGCCTAGGCACTTTAGCTAATATTACGAGAAGAATATGTCAATAAAACTAAAACAACGATTTGTTCCACAACTTGCAGCAATGAATCACGAATTTGCAGAAGATTTCTCTAAAATGCTTGAAACCGTTGATACAAGTCATATAAAAGAAAAAACGGTAGTTAAAGGTCAAGTAATCGAAATAAAAAACGATATAATTATTGTTGACGTTGGATTAAAAAATGAAGGTAGAATACCTAAGTCTGAATTTTTAGCTTTACCTGAAGTTGGGGACGTAGTTGAAGTTTTCATCGAGAAAATTGAAGGACGTAACGGCAGAACAATATTGAGCCGTGAAAAAGCAGTTAAAGAAGAATTATGGGGACAACTAGAAATTATGTGTTCCAAGGGCGAATTTGTCGACGGTACGATTTTCGGTCGTGTAAAAGGAGGCTTTACCGTGGATTTATCCGGTGTAGTAGCATTCTTACCGGGAAGCCAAGTTGACGTTAGACCTATTAAAGATCCTACTTCTATAATGAATATCAAGCAACCGTTTAAAATTTTAAGTATGGATAAAAAGCTTGGTAATATAGTAGTTTCAAGAAGAGCTATTTTAGAAGAATCACGTTCCGAAGCTAGAGATGAGATGCTATCTAAAATTAAAGAAGGCATGGTATTAGAAGGAACCGTAAAAAATATTACTGATTACGGTGCGTTTATCGATCTTGGAAGTGTTGACGGTTTATTACATTTAACCGATATTTCTTGGGGAAGAGTTAACCATCCTTCAGAAGTGTTAGACTTTAACCAAAAGGTTAAAGTAATGGTTATTAAGTTTGATGAAAAAACCAAAAGAATATCACTCGGTATAAAACAACTTGATTCTAACCCATGGGAAGCAATTAAAGAAGAATTCCCCGTCGGTAAACAAATGACCGGTAAAGTTACAAATTTTGCTGATTACGGCGTATTTATAGAATTAAAAGACGGGCTTGAGGGACTTGTTCATTCAAGCGAAATTAGTTGGTTAAAATCTAATCAAAATCCTAGAAAAACGCTAACTATAGGGCAAGAAGTAGAATTCGTAGTTTTAGAGGTCGATACTGAAAAGCATCGTGTTTCTTTAAGTATTAAACAATGCCAAGAAAATCCTTTAACAAAGTTCGCTGAAAATAATCCTGTCGGTACTATAATTAAAGCACCGATTAGAAATATTACGGATTTCGGTATTTTTGTTGCACTCGGTAATAATATGGACGGCATGATTCATGAAGGTGATATTAGCTGGGAAGATAAAGGAACGGATCTATTAAAATCATACAAAAAAGGTGACGAAATAGAATGCAAAGTTCTAGCCATTAATATTGAAAAAGAACAAGTTAGTTTAGGTATAAAACAATTGTCGCCGAATCCATATCAAGAAATCAGTGATGAATATAAAAAAGGCACCATAGTTAAAGCCCTTATAACAGAAGTTAAAGATGAAGGACTCGAAGTATTATTAAACGATAAAGTAGCAGGTTTTATTAAAAGAACTGAACTATCGGATGAAAAAGACGAGCAGAAGCCTGAAATGTTTCAAATAGACAAAGAAATAGAAGCAAAAGTTGTTTCTATCGAGAAATCAACCGGTAGAATTTTATTATCGGTAAAAGCTCATAAAATAGCAGAACGTCAAAAAGCTCTCAAAGAATATGGTTCTAGTGATAATACTACCAATATGGGAGATATACTTGCTAGTGCTTTAGAAGATAAGAAGTAATAATCTATAAGTCCTTGCGAGGAGAAACTGTAAGTTTCAACGAAGCAATCTCAGGAGTTCTATGCTACTTCATGAGATTGCCACGTCGGTTATTAAAATAACCTCCTCGTAATGACGAAAAACTATTTAATTAATCAATTTCAGGAGAAAATATTAATGTCGTATGTACCGATAGTAATTGAACCAACATCACGCGGTGAACGTGCTTATGATATATATTCAAGATTGCTAAAAGAACGTATAATCTTTGTATGTAGTACTGTTGAAGATCATATGGCAAACTTAATTGTTGCACAATTATTGTTTCTTGAAGCAGAAAATCCTAAAAAAGATATATATATGTATATCAATTCCCCCGGAGGAGTTGTAACCGCAGGTCTTGCAATTTACGACACAATGCAATATATAAAACCTAAAGTGGCTACATTATGCATAGGTCAAGCTTGTTCTATGGGTTCACTTTTACTGTGCGGGGGCGAGAAGGGGATGCGTTATAGTTTACCTCACAGTCGTATTATGATCCATCAACCATCAGGAGGTTATAAAGGGCAAGCTACCGATATAGAAATCCACGCTCAAGAAACCCTAAAAATCAAAAGGTTACTTAACGAATTGTATAGTAAACATACTGAACAAGAGTTAAAACATATCGAAAAAAGTATGGAACGTGATAATTTCATGTCACCGGAAGAAGCAAAAAAATTTGGATTAGTAGATAATATAATGTCTTCCAGAGATGCTATGGCATTGTTAGCAAAATAAAGATTAAATTTTATAGATTTAGTTTTATTATTATAGTATAAGAGAATTAATTTGTTATAGTCAAGTCAGTGGGATTTGCACACCAGAAGCGAGGAGTTAAACCTAACTAATAGGAGAACGACGAATGACGATGCAGGCGAGTCCAAATCAATTGACTATATTGGGGTCATAGCTCAGTTGGTAGAGTGTTTGAATGGCATTCAAAAGGTCGGGGGTTCGACTCCCCCTGGCTCCACCATGTCTTATTGCTATTTCAATTTATAAATACTTCACACAGTAAACATATCATAAACTAAGGACTTTTTGCTTTTCAAAAAAAGTTAGATAATATTCAAAAAAAAATACTTCAAAATAAAAAATCAATTAGAAATCTTCACAGAACCTAGATATATTAATATAGATTAAGTGTAAAAAGAATTAGTGAGAAAATGCTAAAAGATCAGAATTTAGAT
This sequence comes from Rickettsia honei RB, assembly GCF_000263055.1. Lineage (NCBI taxonomy): Bacteria > Pseudomonadati > Pseudomonadota > Alphaproteobacteria > Rickettsiales > Rickettsiaceae > Rickettsia > Rickettsia honei. The sequence continues at coordinate 317,403 of NZ_AJTT01000001.1, forward strand.
ATAGAAAGAAAGCAAGACCATATTGAAATTAATCTTACGAAAAACGTTGAATCTACACTTAAAAGCGGTTTTGAATCTATTCACTTTATTCACAATGCATTACCGGAAATTAACTACGATAGCGTAAATACAACTACTACTTTCCTCGGAAAATCTTTACAAGCACCTATCCTAATTTCTAGTATGACCGGAGGCACGACTAGAGCTAGAGATATTAACTATAGACTTGCACAGGTTGCTCAAAAAGCCGGTATTGCTATGGGGCTTGGCTCTATGCGGGTTTTGTTAACGGAACCGGATACAATCAAGACATTTGCAGTAAGGCATATAGCTCCCGATATCCCTTTACTAGCCAATATCGGTGCAGTACAGCTTAATTACGGAGTGACACCTAAAGAATGTCAGTATTTAGTGGATGCTATTAAAGCCGATGCCTTAATTTTACACTTAAACGTGTTACAGGAACTGACTCAGCCGGAAGGTAATAGAAACTGGGAAAAGCTGTTACCTAAGATAAGAGAAGTGGTTAATTACCTCTCTATTCCGGTAATTGTTAAGGAAGTAGGATACGGTTTATCTAAAAAAGTTGCTGAGAGTCTTATTGACGCAGGGGTTAAGGTTCTTGATATTGCAGGGAGCGGTGGGACATCTTGGAGTCAAGTAGAGGCTTATCGTGCTACAAATTCGTTACAAAACCGTATAGCTAGTAGCTTTATTAACTGGGGAATCCCGACTTTAGATTCTCTAAAAATGGTACGGGAAGTTTCAAAAGATATTCCGATTATTACCAGTGGCGGGTTAAAATCCGGCATTGACGGTGCAAAAGCAATTCGTATAGGAGCTAATATTTTTGGACTTGCCGGTCAATTTTTAAAAGCGGCAGATACTTCTGAAAGCTTGCTTTCCGAAGAGATACAATTGATAATCGAGCAGCTTAAAATTACCATGCTATGCACCGGATCACGCACTTTAAAAGATTTAGCAAAAGCAGAGATTAGGTTGTAGTAAAATTTATATTCATAATATATTGGCACCAAATTCAAAAATAACTCTTTCGGCCTTATAATCACTCATTTGAACAAGTTTAATTTCCTCAAGATAAATTACCTTTGGTAAATTCGTTAATGACTTTCCGCCAAAATATTAATGCCGGCTTATTTTCAGGAATAACCGCAACTTCCCATAATCTTTTATGCATTTGCCAAATTTGCTTAGCTACTTGCCTACCAACTCCTTTATTTTGAAATCTTGCTATAATAAAAAATTCCCCCATATTCCAATCGATTTTATAATGCGTTCCAACCTTATTAAGCAATATAAAACCTGCTATTTCGTCATTTACTTTAATTCAATAGGCTTTCCTATCCGTTTCTATAAAATATTTTTTGTAATCATCAGCTTCACATAAACCATCTCGTGGCAATGTCCAATCATATTCATCTGATTCAAACCCACAATAACGCGATATATCATATATATAAAACCGTACCATATTTTGGATTAGAGGGTAATCAGCAACGGTTGCAGTGGTTAAACGTATATTCTTTACAGATTCATTCTTCATAACTCTTTTCTTAAATATAATTTAGCCATTTCTCCGGCATTATGATAACCTAGCACTTCATAAAATATATGCGTACTGTCTTTAGCACATCGATAACCAGAAGTAAAATCAACGATTACGAGGCTATATTTTTTTGCTATTTCTTCTAAATATTCCATAAGCTTTTTACCTATTTGTTTTCCCCGATAATTCTCATCAATAACTAAAGCTTCAATATGAATTCTAGTTTTATCTGAGGCGAAAAGCAGCGATTTAGACCAAGCAATAAATCCAACTATTTTATTATCTAAACTAGCTAAAGCAACACCATACCCCTCACGATTTATAAAATTCTTAAAACGTGCTATTAATTCTTCTGAACTAGAAGGATAGCCAAGTTGAGCCATCAAAGGTAAAATATTTGTAATATTATCAGGAGTTGCTAAACTAATATTTACACTACTCATAATTATCCTTTTTCTCTTCGTTTCTTTAACCTAGCTAAATCTTTTGGACTAGGTAAATAGCTTTTTAATTTAGTAGGTAAATTCTTCGGTTAATTTAAGTTTAAATTTACCCGTTTTTAATTCAATAACAACATAGCATTTAAGTTTAACATGATAAAAAACTAAATCTAAGTAATAATCCTCTCCTTCTAATTCTATAGGTATGGATTACCTATAAATGCAAAATCTTGACCGAGTTCTAATAAAAAATCCTTAATATTATCTATTAGCTTATTTTCTAGTTCTCGTTCTAAAATATTTTCTTTAATATCTAGAAATTCTAAATTATAAGGATTTTTTATAATTGATTTTGCTAAATCAGACTGCATTGCCGGTAAAGTATGTCCAAAATTATTTATACTTTTTCCTGATCTTGCGTATAAATTGCTTTTAATTTGAAAGGTTAGTACGTTACGTGACCAACCGTTTTCTATAGTTTTGTGTGCATACATACCAAAGCCTTTCAGTATGATTTTTAACTTTTGAGACAATGACTATATGATATCCCCAGGGAATTTCTCCAACAGGCTGTTGGGGGATTTGTTCATCATTATATTCTTCAGCAAATTGCCTCATATAAGAAATATTTTCTATAACTTTTGCTCCCCACTTCTCAAGCTTTTGATGTTTAATTATTTGAAAACCAATATTTCAATTCTGCTAAAGCACTTGCCGTTAGATCACTAACATCTATTTCTAACAAATGAGAATGCGTTATATTAATTAACTCTGTATTTCCTTCAATACTCAAAGATTTATAACACAAAACTCTATCGGGCCTTTGTATTCGTTTATTATTTTCCTCTACTGAAATAAGTAGTTTTACCAGTACAACAAGAGAGTCACGCTGCAAAGCCATATTTTCTACTTGCTTAAAAAGCTTATGATTACCTTAATTATCTTCTAAGACATTGGTTAATATTAATATTATTATATGGCTTTTCGGTTATTTAGGTATATGTTAAATATTGCTGAATATCATAGAAAGTACTAAAAAACACAAAATTTCCTTTCATATATCCTTTAGTGTTTTATAATGGCATACAAAAATATACTGCTCCTTTAAATTTATGGGAATTATTTGAAAATAGTGAATTAGTAAAAGCTACTTGGATTAATGATTATCAGCTAATTAATGTTCATGAAATTCCTGATGAAAAATTGACAGAAAATACTTGGTGAAGCACATTCATACACAAAATTTGTTAAAGAGATGGTAAGAAATAGCAGACCTTTTACCTATATTTGCTGAGGTTAATATAGGGATTGATTATATAGAGTTAATTTTATTCTACATTTTGACCAAACTCGGTCAAAATGATATAATAGAAATAGAAAAAATACTTAAATCACAATTAATATAGCCAAAAATTTAATCACAGCTGGTGTAAAAACTGATTTAATAGCTACCTCAACCGGATTAAAGAAGGAAGAGGTTGAAAAACTTAAATAAATTACTTATACATGTATTTATTATCATTTATATTAGGAGGATTAAATGCATTACTCCGTCAATTACATTTATCAATTCGCTCTATAGAGTTTTATAAAGATGTATATAAAAACTATCAAGGGTACGGAATAAGATATGTATTTACCTTATCTTTTATTCCATCAATAATTTATTGTATTTTTATATTAAATTACATAATAACTTTAAAAGATTATTTTAACGGAATACAATCATCAAAAGTTACAGCCAACATTGAATATATTATCAATCAATTACCGGAAATTAAATATAATAATTCAAACATTTCAGTTGAAGAAGTAGAGCCTATATATTTATATAGCAAGAATAACAATAAAATAGTCGTCATTGATACAAAAAATCAAGTTTCTAACAAAGAAAAAAGCAAAATACCGTTTGTACTTGAAGAGAATAAGCTGAAGATAAATTTAATTGTAGCCAATACTAAGAAAAATTTCCCAAGTACTGTTAACTATTCTGAGATATTCAAGCAAAATGAAGTAATTTTAACTCCTGAAATAATAAAAAAATATTTTGCCGATCATTTATTATATGCACCAAATTTATTTATTTATTTCGGTATGCCGGCTATTATATTATTTTGGTTTGTAACATTCTTATTAGAGAGAAGTATTATAGTTTTGTTAGTATATAGCTTAGCTAATTTACTTACTACTAAAACTTCAATACAAACTTCTATAAGGTTAGTAATGTTTTCAAGCGGAGTCCCGATAATATTACAACCGGTTATTATTATATTAATACCGGAATTAAGCATATTATTACAGCTACTACAAATGTTTACAACTTGTTTAGTATTTGTCGCTATTTGGCAAATTAACAAGAACCTATCGCACTATATGTAAGAAAAATCAGTTATCATATAATATGTGATTTTAAATCCTCAATTTACTAAAAAAACAACCTATTATTAAAAAAATAAAAGTTTTTATTGTTAAAATGAAACCTAAAGTTATTTTTTATAAATTTAGGTAATTTAAATGGGTAAGAAAAAAAAGAAAGTAAGGTTTGCAGAAGAGCCGCAAGTTAAGGAATTTTCACAAGATAAAGAAGCAACAGAAGTAGACCTTATAAGAGGAAGAGTAATTAATATTTATGATAAAGGCGGCTACTTAAAGCCGGATCAATTGGTAATTCATGAACGAGAAGCTATTGGAGTAAAAAATGTTGAAGTAAAGAGCAATCTAAATTTCTTTCAACAAATTTTCGCTGCAGTAGGTCTTATAAAGGACACAAAAACAATCAAAGAAGAATTTACTTATACTATCGGCGATATACAAGGAATATTAAAGGATAATGGTTAATTTATTAATAATTCTGAAGAAATTAGAAAATTTGTTGATAAAAATAGAGATATTCAAATTGCAGATATTGACGGTATCGGTATTGGTAATTTAAATCATCAGGGTAAAATACAAATTAATTCAAAGTTTGGACTAAGTAATGAAAAAATTATTCTTTATAAGGATGGTCAATTAGCTGCTATTGCAAGAAAACGTCCACTTATAAATCAAGAAGGAGAGCCTTTATACAAAGATAACTTAGTCCAAAAAGATAATAAAGTTTATCTAGTTGGAGATGTCAGAAGAAATATTGATACACCTTTTAGAGATCCCAAAACTAGAGCTAGAGATAATTGGAATAGATTAATAAAGAAATTTAAGCATGCTTTAATACCGGAACATGAGTTAGGAAAATTAAACGATGCAATAGTAGATTCTGTAAGAGTTAAAGTAGTTCATCCAAATCCAAAACTTGCAGAACATCATCTTCAAGAAATAGCTCAAGGTAAACAAATATGGGATGGGCATAAATTTAAAATATTACGTATGGGACCAGAAGAAAAAAAATCACCAATTATTCTATGATACCTCCTCTCAAAGATTACTTGATGCTAACGGTAAAGTAGCTTCTACTATCGGTAAAGAAAGTAAAAGCATGAATCATGTTCAAGCATTTGTAATGGGAGAGGATGGAACAATTTATATGGGTACTCATAAAAATCAATATTTGCCAAATACTAAAAATACTTGTTCACGGTTCATTTTTAAGTGGAAAGCCTGCGGAAGCATCAGGATTTATAGGTATAAATGATAAGGGAAAAATTGATTACCTTCGTAATATAGCGGTCATTATCAATCTGAAGCTTTAGATATGTACTGTGCTGTAAAAAAATACAAGAAACTATGCCCGGTGCTTTAGATAAAAATTGTCAAATCGATATTCAAGGGCATCTACGAATACTTGTTACTGATTTTGTAAAAAATATGGAAACCAAAGTAGGTTTCAGAAAAAATGCTAAAACTCATTATGAAAAACTAAGAGAGGAAAGAATAGAAAAAATTAAAAATTACCAAACTAATTTAAAAAATATTGCTACTTCTGCAAAACCTAAAGCTAGAAATAGAACAACAAACAGAGGGCGTGGATAATAAATTAACTATTTATAATTAAATGTCATTCCTGCGAAAGCAGGCATCCAGCTAAATGTCATACTCCAGCATTGTTGCGTGGATTGGTAAAACCCATTATGTCACCTAGTTCGCTTGACCACTGGGACCATAAAAATAATTTAAAGTACTAAATATTTAATTGGGTCCCGCTACAAGCTTGCGGGATGATGACAAAGCAATTTTGGATTCCCGCTTCTAGCTAGGAATGATATCGAAGGTGTTTTTTGCACCATGCAACAACGTCCCTAGGTAATGTTGGATTAACACTTATTTATAATATTCTCTCCTTCTTTTCTACTGCTACTAGTTTTTACACAATTAAATTTTAGTTTATATTAACAAGCTAATTTTTTATTAAATAATATAATTATATACTTGACTAAATTACTTGGGTATTGTAGATATTAAACAATTTTAAGTTTTAATAGGTTGGTTATATGATGCTGACGACGAAAGGAAGATATGCCGTAATGGCAATACTTGAAATGGCTTCAAAATCAAGTGCCGAACCGGTCACTTTGAATGAAATGTCCGTAAAACAAAATATATCGCTTAACTATTTAGAGCAGATATTTTCTAAACTTAAAAAAGCTGATCTAGTTAAGGCTATTAGAGGATCGAAAGGTGGGTATATTTTAATCGGTAACCTAGAAGAAATAAAAATTTCCGATATTATGGACGCCGTTAACGAAAATTTTATAATGACTACCTGCTATAAGAAGTCAGTTAAAACCTGCGTGCCTGATACAATAAAATGTAATTCGCATAAATTATGGCAAGGTCTTGGTAAACATATTAGAGATTATTTTGAAAATATCTCAATTAAAGATGCTTTAAACTCAAATTTAAATATATGATATATTTAGACCATAATGCTACTACTTTTATCGACCCTAGAGTTAAGGAATTCATAATAAGTTTAATGGACAAGGAACTTAACCCTTCATCAGTACATAGCTCAGGTAGATTTGCTAAGAATCTCATAGAAACGGTACGCGCACAAATAGCGACGGCTCTTGGTATAACCTTATCATCTAGAGAATATGATATTACTTTTACTTCATCAGGAACTGAAGGTAATAATTTAATAATGAAAAATTTTTATGACGGCGATATTTTTATTTCAGCTATTGAACATTTATCGATCTATAACCATATAAACTACGCTCCAAATATTAAAGTTATAAGTGTTAATACGCAAGGGCTAGTTGATTTAGAACATTTAGAAGAGTTGTTAGCTCAAAGTAATACTAGTAAAAAACTAGTTTCCATAATAATGGCTAATAATGAAAGCGGAGTTTTACAAGATATAGCTGAGATAGGTAAAATAACTAAAAAATATGAGGCAAAATTTCATAGCGATTTAGTGCAAGGTTTTGGCAGAATACCAATAAATATCAAAGCATTAGGATTAGATTTTGCTACAATTTCAGGGCATAAAATAGGGGGGGGGCAGGGTGGTGCTGCTTTAATTTCTAGCTCTAATTTTCAAGTTACTCCAATGATTATAGGAGGAGGGCAGGAAAAATCAGTACGCTCAGGCACTGAAAATGTTTTAGCAATTGCAGGATTTGGTTTAGCTTCTGCATTGAGGACAGACAATATCTCAGAAAATTATATAAAAATCAAAAAGTTACAAGAAAATTTAGAGAAAAAATTAAAAAAATATCCTAATGTAAATATTGTTAGTAATAACGTAGCTAGGTTGCCTAATACTACCTTAATTACTATACCAAATACGGATGCACAAGCGAAATTAATCGGGTTTGATTTACATAATATTTGCGTAAGTTCCGGTTCTGCTTGTTCATCGGGGAAAATATCTCAATCGCATGTATTAACCAATATGGGTGTAGGGGAAGAAGAAGCAAAATCTTCGATTAGGATATCTTTAAGCCATACTAATACGGTAAGTGATATAGAGGCTTTTATAGAGGCTTTTGAGGAGATTTACGATGTCATTCCTAGCTAAAAGCTACGTTGTTGCACAGCTCCGTTTATGTCATTCCCGCTTCCGCAGGAATGACATCGATGACTGTTTAAACTATACCAAAACATGAATTAATTTAACCATATGAACCCACAATTAAACAATTTAACCTTACCGATATATATGGATTATCAGGCGACGACTCCAATAGATCCAAGAGTAATGGAGGCAATGTTGCCTTATTTTACTACCAAGTTCGGCAATCCTCATTCACGCAGCCATTCTTTCGGTTGGGAGGCAGAAAACGCCGTTGAAGAGGCAAGGAGTATGGTAGCAAAGTTAATAGGAGCGGATACTAAAGAAATTATTTTCACTTCCGGTGCAACTGAGTCTAACAATCTTGCAATAAAGGGAATAGCAAAATTTTACAGCAATAAAAAGAATCATATTATTACCGTAGTCAGTGAACATAAATGCGTACTTGATGCTTGCAGGCATTTAGAGCAAGAAGGTATAAAAATCACATACTTACCGATTAAGCCAAATGGAATAATCGATTTAGAAACTCTAAAAAATTCCATTACCGATCAGACTATGTTAGTTTCAGTTATGGTGGTTAATAATGAAATAGGTGTTGTTCAGCCTTTAAAGGAAATCGGGGAAATTTGCCGTGAAAAGGGCGTTTTTTTTCATTCCGATATTGCTCAAGGTTTTGGTAAAATTCCAATTGATGTTAACGCATTTAATATTGATCTTGCCAGTATCTCAGGGCATAAAATTTACGGTCCGAAAGGAATAGGTGCATTATATGTAAGGAAAAAACCTCGTGTGCGTGTTACACCGCTCATAAACGGTGGCGGGCAGGAGAGAGGTATGCGTTCAGGTACGCTACCGACTCCTTTAATCGTAGGGCTTGGCATGGCTGCTGAAATAGCGTATAGTGAGATGGAAAAAGATACTAAGCACGTAAATTACTTATTCGACAGATTTTTAAATAATATACATAAGCGAATTTCAGAAGTTTATTTAAATGGCGATAAAAATCAAAGATATAAAGGTAATTTAAATTTAAGCTTTGCCGGAGTTGAAGGAGAATCAATGATCCTTGCCATTAAAGATTTAGCGGTTTCCTCCGGTTCTGCTTGTACTTCTGCCTCTTTAGAGCCGTCATATGTTTTACGTTCTATGGGAATCGGTGAAGAGCTTGCCCATACTGCAATTAGGTTCGGCATAGGTAGATTTACTACCGAGCAGGAAGTTGACTACGCAGTAAATTTAATATGCTCAAAAATCGATAAACTAAGGGAATTAAGCCCTCTTTGGGAAATGATGCAAGAGGGAATTGACTTGAAAAAGATTAAATGGGCTGTACATTGAGAATATCGGCATTGCGAGCAAGCCGTAGGCTGCGTGGCAATCTTGTCAAATATCCTGAGATTGCTTCGTCAAAACTTGCAGTTTTTCCTCGCAATGACGGCTCAGGTATTCACGCAAGTATAACATACAAAACCAAATTTTAGAGAATAACAATGGCTTATAGCAAAAAAGTGATAGATCATTATGAAAATCCTCGTAATGTTGGATCGCTTGATAAAGAAAATAAAAATGTTGGTACAGGACTAGTTGGAGCTCCTGCTTGCGGTGACGTTATGAAGTTACAAATCGCAGTTGATGATGACGGGATTATTACAGATGCTAAATTTAAAACATTCGGCTGCGGTTCAGCTATTGCTTCAAGTTCTTTAGTAACGGAGTGGGTTAAAGGAAGATCGGTAGAAGATGCCGAGACTATTAAAAATACCGAAATAGCAAAAGAATTGTCACTTCCACCGGTCAAATTACATTGCTCACTACTTGCTGAAGATGCAATAAAAGCAGCTATAGCCGATTACAAACAGAAAAAAGAAAGCAACAAAGACTCTTAAAATATGAAAAATGTTATTTCATTAACCGATTCTGCTGCAAAGCAAGTAAAATTGCTAATAGAAAAACGCGCCAAGCCTACCTTTGGTATTAGGGTAGGGGTTAAGTCAGGCGGTTGTGCCGGTCAGACTTATTACGTGGAATATGCCGATAGTAAAAATCAATTCGATGAAGTAGTTGAAGAAAAGGGCGTACGGATACTAATCGACCCAAAGGCATTAATGTATATTCTAGGTTCTGAAGTGGACTATGTAGAGACTAAATTCAAATCCCAATTCACTTTCACCAATCCTAACGAAAAAGCTAATTGCGGCTGCGGCAAATCTTTTAGCGTGTAACACTTTAGAATCAATAAAGGTTTTAAAATATGTTTAACTGGGTTTATAATAAAATATTTAAAATATTCTCTTATCCTTCACCTAATATTGAAAGCTTACGAAAAGCACTAGAGGAAAGAATTGATTTCTTTTCTCCGCTTAATACAGAAGAAAAGGAAAGAAGGTCTGAAATTAGACTTATGAGAGATGCTGATATCGAAAATGATAAAAAGTCTATTCTAGAAGCAATAGTAAAAAAGGACAAATTACTTTAGAACCCTATACGGAAATACCTTTAAAAGAAAGTTTGCTATTTAATCACAAAAAGGTTTTAACGCAATTAAATAACGGTATTAAAGATTCTGCTACAGAGCAAGTTAAATTATATTTAACTAAATCCTGAACAGGAGTATCATAATTTTGTGAAATTTTTGATACATCTCCTGATTTCACTGTATAAACTTTAGCGGCGCGATTTGGCATATTAATTCCTAAGATTATTTTTGATAGCTTAAAAAGCTATCAATCTTTTGTTTTAGAAATCAAGAGTAAAATAATTATAGTAGTTTTAACTATTGCTAAAAATCATTATTTCAGCTATGTTAAAGCTGTTTCTTTAAATTAGATTAATATGTCACAAAAATTAGGTTTCTGGGCGGTTTTTGCCTTAGTAACCGGCAGTCAAATCGGTACTAGCGTTTTTATATTGCCGTTAAGTTTAGCACCGTTCGGTATATACAGCATTTGGGGCTGGGTACTTTCATTATTCGGTGCTATGAGTATAGCACTTGTATTTTCTACCCTTTGTGCAAAATTTCCTAAAACAGGAGGTCCGCACGTTTATGTACAGGAAAATTTCGGGGATACAATAGCTTTTTTCACCGGTTGGACTTACTGGGTTATATCCTTTGTCAGTACAAGTATAGTAGTCATTTCGGCAATAGGTTATCTAACGCCTTTTTTTAAATCACAAGCGATTTTAGACTTAATATTACAGATCATATTATTAGGTGCTATTATGGTTTTAAATTTAAAAGGTCCTGAAGTAGCAGGAAAAGCAGAGTTTTATTTAACTCTCTTAAAATTTGTTCCATTGCTTATAGTAGGTTTCTGTGCTTTATCACATTTTAATATAGATAATATAACTATTGCCGAGGAAGTAGAGAATTTAAGCATTCCGAGCATTATGGGAAGAGTTGTACTTCTTACTTTTTGGGGATTTATCGGCATAGAATGTGCAACTACCACAGCAGGTGCGGTAAAAGATCCGGCAAAAACCATTCCACGAGCCATAATAGTTGGAACTTTTTGCGTAGCAGTGTTATATATTATTAATAGCATAGGTATAATGGGATTAATCCCTGCTTCTGAACTTGTCAGTGCTAAAGCTCCTTATGCCGATGCCGCTTCATTATTATTCGGAAGTAAATGGTCAAGCGTAATTACGGTTATAGCCTCGATTATATGTATAGGTACGCTCAATGCTTGGGTGCTAACTAGCGGACAGATAGCTCTTGGGCTTGCAGAAGATGGTTTATTACCGAAATTTTTTGCTAAGAAAAATAGCAATAACGCTCCAACTCACGGAATTATTGTAAGCTGCCTTGGCATTGTGCCTTTATTAGTCTTTACGGCAAATGATAATTTTGCCAAACAGATTACACAAATAATAGATTTCTCGGCAATCACATTCTTATTCGTCTATTTAATTTGTAGCTTAGCTTTTTTAAAGGTGATTTTTAGCTCAAAAGAAAATTTTTCTTATTATTATTTACTTATAGCTATAATATCGATTATCTTTTGTGCATGGGTTATCTATGAAACACCTGTTAAAACTCTGATTATAGCTAGTTCTTTTACTATCTTTGGTATTCCTTTGTATTATGGATGGTATAAATGTCATTCCCGTCTATGAGCGTTGCCTAGCTGGATGCTGAGCTGTCATTGCGAGCGACTGAAAGGAGCGTGGCAATCCAGAAAAAATAATAAAAAATTCTGTAAGTCAGAATTTTTTAACTGGATTGCTTCGTCAATTACTTAAGTAATTGCCTTGCAATGACGGCTCAGCCTCCAAGCGGGCAAGAGCACGACATAAGAGATATAAACATGACAAAAATCCGCATTAATCTGCTTAGAAATTTATTCACAGAATATGATATAGACGGTTATATAATTCCGTCTAACGATAAATATATGAGTGAATATGTTCCAAGCTATGCAAAGAGACTTGAATATATAACAGGTTTTACTGGTTCAAACGGTATAGCTATTATATATAAAGATACAGCATTATTCTTTACCGATGGACGTTATTTAGAGCAAGCAAATAAAGAGCTGGATTTAGAGCTTTTTAAGCTTTTTGACTTAAAAGATATATCTAAGTTTGGTAAAGATGCAAAAATAGGATACGATTCTGAATTATTTACTTATCCCACTATATCAAATTTAAAGTTCAATTTTCAGAAGATTAATGGAAATTTAGTTGATAAGATTTGGCCAAATCAGCCGCTAGAGCCAAATTCTAAAGTTTATTTGCATGATATTAAGTTGGCGGGCGTTAGTCATACTGATAAAATAAGTAAATGTCGTAAAATTTTTTTGGATTCCCGCTTTTGCGGGAATGACATAGAGGAAAGCGGGAATGACACCGAGCAATCTGCCTTAGTCATTCTCGATAGCTCCTCCATATGTTGGTTACTAAATTTGCGTGCCAGTGACGTTGCTTATACGCCTTTAATGTTTGCAAAAGTTATACTCACTTCTACACAATTATATTTGTTTATAAATCCTACAAGAATCGATGTCGAAATTATTAATGCTCGTCCTGAAATAACGATTTTACCGGAAGAAGAATTTGAAAATATTTTAAGAAATAGCGAGAATAAACATCTTTCCAAACCAGCTTATAGAGAGGAACTTAAAGGAGATACGAAACGCAGCACCGCAGCGTACAAAAGCGTAAGTGAGGATGCGAGTATCGGATCGATGTCTAAATTACCTCTAGAAGCGAAGTGTGGGAAGATGTCTAATATTTTTATTGATGATACTATAGCATCTGTTCATATAATGGACTTAGTAGCTGATAAAAAAGTACAAAAAATTACCGATCCATGCTTAATGCTTAAAGCTTGTAAGAACGATGTAGAAATTAAGCATGCAATCGATTTGCATATTAAAGATGCAGTAGCTTTATGTGAATTTTTTGCTGATTTTTCTCAATGTCATCCCCGCGGAAGCGGGGATCCAGAAAAACATAATAACGAATTGACCGAGTATTCCCTCGGTTTAAAGCTTACAGAGCAACGAGCTAAACAAGAGGGATATGTTTCGGATAGTTTTCCTGCTATTTGCGGATTTCAGGAAAATAGTGCTATTATTCATTATAGAGCTGACCAAAAAACTGCTAAAAAAATTGAAGGGCAGGGGATATTACTGATAGATTCCGGCGGTCAGTATCAAGGTGCTACTACCGATATAACTAGAACAATAGTAATAGGTACACCGACAGATGAGCAGAAAAAGCGTTATACGCAAGTACTTAAAGGACATATTGCTTTAGCTAAAGCCAAATTCCCAAAAAATATCATCGCAGGAGCTAATCTTGATATACTCGCTCGGCAATATTTATGGCAAGAAATGCTAGATTATCCACACGGTACAGGGCATGGGGTAGGGAGCTTCTTAAGTGTTCACGAAGGACCGCAAAGCATAAATCTTCGTAATAAAACAATACTTAAAGCAGGTATGATCTTATCTAATGAACCGGGTTTTTATGTTCCGGGGAAATATGGTATTAGGATTGAGAATTTGATGTATGTAAAAGAAAATAATGGATGGCTTGAGTTTGAGACATTAAGCCTAGTGCCTTATGCTAGTAAATTGACTGATATGAAACTACTGAATATTGATGAAATAAACTATATCAAGGAATATTATAACAAAATTAGAGCTAAAATTTATGATTTATTATCCACGCAAGCGAGGAATTGGCTTAATAATGAAATAAATTTATATTGTAATTGACGTTTCCGCTATTTATTGGTATAAAGTCTATACATTTCTAATTCTAATTTTCTACATTGGGACGTCGCCAAGTGGTAAGGCAACGGTTTTTGGTATCGTCATCCGGAGGTTCGAATCCTCCCGTCCCAGCCATTCGTCAATTTTCAATATAAAGTAATTGTTCTATAATCTATATTATGGAAAATAAATGATAATTTATTTAGTGATGGTGCATTCGATTGGATTTGAACCAACGACCTTTGCCTTCGGAGGGCAACGCTCTATCCAGCTGAGCTACGAATGCAAATAACTAATAAGAGCGATCCAAAATCGAAAACAAATAGTCTTTATAAATATTCTGAACCGGAATTTTATTTAATAACTTACTTGCTGCATTTTCTAAGTTACTCAAATAATTAACTGTTTCATTGTAAATTTCATGCTTTACCATTAAGTCATGTATAAATAACTAATAAGAGCGATCCAAAATAAATTTAATAATCGAAAACAAATAGTCTTTATAAATATTCTGAACCGGAATTTTATTTAATAACTTACTTGCTGCATTTTCTAAGTTACTCAAATAATTAACTGTTTCATTGTAAATTTCATGCTTTACCATTAAGTCATGTATTTTTACAAAGTCATCTTTAGTACGCTTATCACATTTAATTATATTTTCAAGCCAAAGCTGCTTATCTTGCGCTAACTTATTATATAAAAAAATCAGCGGTAACGTAACTTTTCCTTCTAAGAAATCATCGCCAACATTTTTGCCTACCTGTTTATCATTACCCAAATAATCAAGCAAGTCATCTATAACCTGAAATATCGTACCGAGTAATTTCCCAAAGTCCTGCATATCTTTAGAAATATGGTCTCCCTGCTCTGCTATAATAGCTCCAACTGCACAAGCAGTTCCAAATAGTTCGGCGGTTTTAGATTTAACTATTTGCTGATATTCGTCTATAGTTATAATACGTCGTTCATTTAACTTCACTAGCTGTACTACCTCCCCTTCGGAAATAATTGCTGAAGCTTTAGCTAGAACATTCATAGCTTTAATAGAGCCGGAAGCTACCATTAACTTAAAAGACTGACTAAAGAGGAAATCACCCACTAAAATACTTGTTTTACTGCCCCAAATAACGTTAGCCGTAGGTTTGAATCTTCTTAAAGTGCTGTCGTCTACCACATCATCATGAAGCAATGTGGCGGTGTGAATGAATTCAACTGCACTTGCGAGCTTTATATGATTATCGCCTTTATAATCAAACATTTTAGCAGTTATTATAGTTAAAAGCGGACGAATTCTTTTACCTCCTGCTTCTAGTAAATATTTACCAATCTTTTCTATCAACTCTTCATCACTTTTTAAACAGCTAATGATTAAATTGTTTAACTTAGTTACTTCATCTTTTAAATCTTGCTGTATTTTTACTATAATATTCATGGTTGGTATTTTTATAAATTGTTCTGTCATTGCAAGAAAAAATTGAAAATTTTGACGCAGTAATCTCGTGCCAAAATCCTGAGATTGCCACGCTCCTTTCAGTTGCTTGCAATGATGATTAACGAAGTTCATCGAGTATACATTCCTCTAATATTTTTTGATTAACATTAGGAATTAACTCCATAATTTTTTCTTTTACATTTTCACCGGGTTGCACTTTTTTTACTGCTGCTTGATATAAAGATAAATAATATAAAGGTATAAGTTTATTTATATCATCTATATTACCTATTTTAGCTTTGTTTAAATCTGACAAATCAAACACATACTCAATGCTAGCATCAATTAAATTAGATGAATTCGGGTGATCAGAAATAGTTTTTAAAAATGATTTCAAAGCATTCCCGTATACTTCCTTACTCTCTTCCGAAAAATCTTTAAAATCCCCTACTCCGTATATATATGCACTTAAAACATCTATTATTCTAGAGTAATCATTAATTATTATCGTACCTTTACTGTAAGAATCTTTAAGAGCATTTACTATAGTTTCATTTGTTATATTAAATCCCGATGCGTTTGAATAGAGACTTAAAGCATTTATCTGTGCTCTAGTTAATTTGTTTAATTCAGTTACTAAATTAATATTTAAATTAAAATTATATTCCCTATCTTCAAAAATACTAAAATTATATTGTTTATTATTATTTAAAATATAGCTTAGTTCATTATTAAAATCTTGATATAGCTTATTATCAGAAAGTTTAAATAAATAGGTTTGCTTATCGTAATATTTCTTTATAAATTCTAATGAACCTATTATAAAACCAGGTTTTAGCTTAAATTGCGAATCTACCAAAAGATCAATATTATTATTGCCGAAATCGTTTAACTTACCTTTATATAATAAATTAATATTATTTTCAAAGTTATTACTATTGATTTTTGCATTAGTAACTTCAATTGTTAAATCTTTAGCAATATCTTTAAAATGCACACTACTAGTACTAATCAAGAAATTACCGGAAAATTTGAAATTATTATTCCAAGCGGGTCTATATAATAATAAGCCGGCAGGTATTATTCTATCTTCAAGGTTACTTTGTACTATTTCGGTTTCATAATAAATTGCTAATTTTTGCGGTATGTTATCAAGGAAATCCTGTTTACTTGTATAATACTTACTTTTGTCAAATAACATAGTAAGTATAGTATGATCTTCTTCATATAATTTTTGATTATCGACTAAGTCAAAAATTTCTGTTTTACCGGAAGTAAATTTAATATTTTCTATTAAATTTATAACTTCAAATAAATCTTTTTTAAATCGTACTATTTCAAATAATTTAAAATTTAACGGTATTTTTGTTGATAATATACAGTTCTCATTATAAAATCTTACTCCAAAGCCTCTTTGAACCGGCTTAAATTTTCCGAATGCTTCTCCGGAAAAATGTATAAATAATTTCTGCTTAAGTAAATCATAACCGATATTTATCGGTGTGGTAAATTCAGTTACTCTATTAATACTCTCTTCTTGCCAATTAATTACTGAAATACCTAATTTGAAAGGAAAACCATATGGCTGAACTTTAGAAAACTTAATAAGATATTGCTGATTAGGATTATTATCAGCCTCTTCTATATTAAGGTTGGTACCGGCATATTTTTGATTTATAGAGTGTGATAAAGAGAACATAATAGTAAACCACAACCCACTATATGCGAGTATAATAAAGATAGTTATAAATAATATTATTTTAAGAATTTTTTTCATCTTTAAATCGGTATTATAGTGTGATTTTCTGTTGTTGTGCAGTCTACGACTGCTCGCAATGACTGGGTGGTATTCACGCAACAATGCCCGCTTGCAATGACGTTTACTTACACAGCTCTACATATTCCTTATTCAATTTTATAACGTTCCAAATCCATAAACTCATCATAACTATAAAAGTTACTAATAAATATATTATAATAGAATCAAAGGTAGCAGTCGGAATAATAATAAATATCAAAGACTGTATAAATGCTCCAAGCGATTTACCGAATTTAGTACCTATTACCTCTACGGCAGCTTTTCCCTTAGTTCTAAGCTCTAAAGATAAAGGAATATACGCCATTTCTTTTGTTGAATCGAATAATGAATATTTGGACGATTTACTCAGTATGTTCTGAATTGCTCCAACAATAATCGCTGCATATAGAAGATTAAAATCACCAAAACATTCTCCTATTTCTTCAATAAAAATTATAAAGATAAAAAACATCAAGCCGGTAATAGACAACATAATAGGAGTTAATAATGCAGAAATGAGCCAACCGAGTCTTCTAAGAATATTACTGCCTATTATCATGAAAGTAACGCATGATATCCCCATCCAAATATTAAACCTGCCCATAAAGTTAACATAGTCTATAGTGTTTGGATGTAATTCTTTTATTTTTGCTTTCCAAGGTCCTTCAACTATATTTATTAATAATCCATAATAGATTATTAATAAGGCAATACGACCTATATATTTTGAGTGAATTATTAATTTGATACTTTCAATTACCGAAAGTTTTGTTTTCATTTTAGCTGTAACTTTTTTTGCATCTAAAACATTTATGGAATCTGTTAAAATAAATCTATTTATTATTCTAAATAGAAGCATAGCAATTATTCCTGCAGTAACAATAATTGACATGATTGGCTGAAGCATTATAGCATTTCCGGCAGATGAATTAAAAGAATCCGGTAATAATTCTGAATCAATGACGTCCTGCCCGCTTGAGAAAAAGACAAGTACGCTGCCTGCTATTATAAGACCGATATTACCGACCATTCCAAGAACGGGATAGAATCTTTTAGCTTTAGAAGTATCAAAAATGTGATTGGCAAACTGCCAAAACATTAAGTTTATGACTACTGCACTCCATAATTCCGCGAAAATATACATCAGTGCATAACTCCATTGACTACCTATTTTAATAAACCATTTAAAATTAGGGTATGAAGCAATTAATTTATTTATCATTTCATCATTAGGATGATAAATATCTTGATTTGGATAAATAATATAGGCAAATAATAAGAAAAATAGTAAAAAACTGCCGACTATAATGTAGAAAATATATTCAAAATTTAAGTTATTACTAAGTTTAACATAAAGTACTGTAAAAATTACGCACGAGGGTAATACTAACCATAATTTTAAGAAGCTAATAATTTCAGCCCCCATAGAGGGTACTACTAAACTATCTTTGATAGATCTTAAAGCCCCAAAATTAAAAAGGATACATAACATCATTAAAGCCATAGGTATAAATAGCTTTAATTCTTTCCTTTCTATAGGCCACATTATTTCTTTAACTTTTTCAAAGAAAATTTTAGGCGGTAACATTTTTATTGTAACCTTACATATTAAAGTTAACTTTTAAATCTCTTCAGTGCTAAAGTCAATTAAAATAATTAATTTATACTACTCCAAGGTGTTATTTCTTTATATCGCCAGTAATATTTTGTGATCTTATCTAATTTGTCCTGATTTGTCTTCCATAATTCCTGCTTATCGGTAGTCCATGGCTTAGGTCCTGCATAGTGTAAAATGAAGTAAGAAAAATAAGGGTTTTGAGTCTCAAAATATGTAAAACAGTTCCATCTCATCGATTTGACTTTTGTAAAGTTTCTAAAAACATATTTTTATCTTGCTTTTTTTTGCATATTTTTTAAGTTTAAAAATACTACCCCGCTATTTTTATAAGAATGAGCTATATTTCTCTTACATTCTTTTGTCACTTTATGACTAATCTATGGGAGTTATTTGAAAACAGTGAACTTGTAAAAAATACATATGGATTAATGATTATCAGTTAATTAATGTTCAAAATATTTCTGATGAAAAATTAAAAGAAAAAGCTTGGTCTGGAATCTTGCAGTTTTTTTTAAAACATATCCACAAACGAGATTTATTAAAGAGATGGCAAGAAGTAGCTGATCTTTTACCAGAATTTATTAAAGTTAATATCGGTATAGATTATATAGAGCTAATTTTGTCCTCTACACCTTGAATCAGATTAGGGAAAATGATAAAATAGAAGAGGAAACCTTATGAATAGCTTAGCTCATAGTTAGATAAGAAAGATATTGAGAAATTAAAATAACATGATTACATTACATGCCGCAAATAAACAGAAGACTCACATTTTTGCATATTAAGCCTATAGGAACTTAGAGCTAAAGGCATATATACTCGATCAACTTCAAAAATTGGCTATGTTGTCTCATAAGCTCTGCGGTGCTCACGTATTAAGTATACGCTCCGCTCCTCGCCTTATAGACTCCTTGCTCTTTTTGAAGTTGATCTTCGTCTATCAATTCTTCATTTACTCGAAATATATAAATTCATGTTAAATAACTCTCGTTTATGTATTATTTGGTTGTTTGGGCTTATTAGCGGTTTTAATCTAATGATTACCGGTAATACTTTAAATTATTGGCTTGCTAAAGAAGATATAGCACTGCAAACAATCGGTATATTATCATTCATAACGCTTCCCTACTCTATTAATTTCTTGTTAGCACCGATTTTTGATGCAGTGCAAATTAAATATTTAAACAAAATATTCGGTCATAGATTATCTTGGATTTGCTTAACTAGTAGTGCATTGATATTTCTTATATATATTTTCAGCTTTCTAGATCCTAGTACTAATCTATTATTATTTGCTTTCACGGCTTTAATTATTTCTTTTTTTAGTGCTGCACAAGATACTATATTAAGTGCTTTAAGAACGGAAATAGTACCTAAAGAATCGCTTGGGTTTACTTCAGGAATATATATATTCGGTTATCGGGTCGGTATGCTTTTAGCCGGTTCTGGAGCTATTTATTTATCTATTTATTTAACATTTAATGAAATATATAAAATCTTTGCCGGTTTAGTATTTATTTATTTAATTTTATTGATTGTAGGAATTAAGTATTGTTATTTAAACGAGAACATACATATACAGATAATCAAGAATGATATAAAAAATAATCAAAATAAAAAAAACATAATAAATTTTATATATAATGCGTTAAAACCTATAGGTTCTGTTTATTTCATTATTCTTATATTAATTTTCCTAGTATTATATAGGTTACCGGATAACTTAATTAATGTTATGATTAATCCGTTTTTGCTTCATCTTAAGTATGATGCTTTTGAAATAGCAAGCGTTGGAAAGTTTTGTGGAGTTGTAGGAGCTATAATCGGTGGACTTGTCGGCGGGGTTATTATGAAACATAAAAATATATTAAATAGTATATTTTTATTTGGTATTATTCATGCTTTAGGACATATTTTATTTATTTTTCTTGAAATAAACGGTAAAAATTCTTTATTATTATTTATTACGGTAGGAATAGCAAGTATTACCGGCGGTATGACAATGACTGCTTATATCGCTTTTATTTCTGCACTCTGTCAAGGTAAATTTCGAGCTACTCAATATTCTTTTCTTTCATCGATGATGGGGATTTCGCGCTCAATTTTTCCTATAATTTCAGGCTATATGGTAGTAAATTTCGGTTGGCAAAATTTCTTTTTATTTACTACTATTATAACTATTCCGTCTTTATTAATATTATTAAAAATAAAAACTAAATTACAATAATGAAGGATATAATTAAGTATAATATAATATTTTTAATACCGTATTTTGCTATTTCTTCCATTATACCAAGTATTTTTATATTAAATCAAAGTGCAAAATATCGTAACTTCAAAAAAGCTCTACCTAGTGTAATTGTTGCTTCGATATGTTATAATATACTTATACATATAATCGTTTTCAATCATGATTTCTTCTTTATTTTTATGATTTGGTATATAGGCAATACCTTTTTTCATAATTGGATTTATTTTTCTAATCTGTATGGAATATAATACTTGGAATCAATCATATGTTAATTTAACAATAGAACCTTAGCCTATTTCTCTATGTGGAAACAAAGTTGAGTTTCTATATTGTGATATCAATATTATCTATATTAAAATATTAAACCCATATATAATGAGTATATTAAATATTGGTTTTTACAAATATCAAGGAAATGACATTAAAATTATTTACATGTTTATTTGTATATAGTTTTTATCATTGGCAATAATTGGTTATAATATTAGAAAATTAAATAAAAATTCTAATAAAATGGCTATTTAAATGAATAATGATATATTAAGTCCTTTTTTACATGGCATTGTTTTAGCTCTCGGTTTAATAGTGCCGCTCGGAGTACAGAATATTTTTATATTCAATCAAGGAGCAACACAGCCAAAGTTTAGCAAGGCTTTACCTAGCATAATTGCAGCCTCAATATGTGATACTATGCTTATATGTATGGCAGTGCTTGGGATATCTTTGTTAATTCTTGAAATTTCTTGGTTTAAATTATCTATATTTATTGTTGGATTTATTTTCTTAATTTATATGGGATATAATACTTGGAATCAGCCGCCTATTGATCTTACAATGAATTCCGGGGCTTTTTCAGCTCAAAAACAAATTTTATTTGCTATATCGGTGTCAATATTAAATCCGCATGCAATTATGGATACGATTATAGTAATAGGTATTAGTGCTTTAAAGTATAGCGGTATTGCAAAAATTATATTTACCTTAACTTGCATACTTATATCTTGGATATGGTTTTTTTCTTTAGCAGTTGCAGGTTATAATATTAGAAAGCTAAATAAAAGTAGTACGATTTTAACTATAATTAATAAAATAGCTGCTATTATTATTTGGGCAGTTGCTTTTTATATTGGAGTACAAATATTGTATGAAATCGGTTTTATTAACTAGACATATTGAAGAAAATAATGAAACTATAAAGGAAATAAGTAAATATAATTTAGATTTACGTGATATTCATTGTCCTTTAATTAAATATAAAACTCTAGATTTTAATATCGATATTTTAGATAATTACTCAAATATAATAATAACTAGTAAATATGCAGCAAGTATCTTAACCGGTCATAACTTAAAACAAGATATTTGGGTAGTAGGTAGTAAGTCAAAACGATTATTAGGCAAGAAAGTAATATATACTGCTAAAAACGTGGAAGATTTGATTAAGCATTTTCCTCCTGATTTATATGAGCAGACTATATATTTATCTTCAAATGAAATTACTAAAGATTTACCTAGCAAAATAGCTAGACATATCATTTATAATGTAGAATATTTGAATGAGCTGCCCGTATCTATTATAAAAGAATTTAAAAATAATATTGATTTTATATTACTTTATTCTCAAAATAGTGCTAGGACTTTAGTAAAATTATTACTGCAAAATAATTTACTAGAGTACTTACAAGATAGTTTAGTTGTAGCCATAAGTTTGAAAGTTGCAAATATAGTTAGACCTTTTATAAAAAATGTGGTTTATTGTGATGATCAAAACCTTAACGATATAATCAAGTTATTATCTGAAAATGCACAAATTCGATAGTTTATTTAAAAGCAAAAACATCTTTTTTATAGCAATAGTAATATTTGTCTTATCTTCTTTTACTCTTTATCATAATAGATCCGATATTTTAAAACTGTTTAAAAGTGAAAATAAGGATTTAAGCCAAATTCCTGATCAAGCAGTAGAAAATAAAGAAAATACTACCCTGGAAGAAAAGGAAGCAGCTCCTCTATTATCTACCACGTCGCTTTTAAATTACGTAAGTTCTTTAAAGTTTCCTGAAGCACCGACTAATTTAGTAGAACCAAAATTAGAAACTGTAGTCAATTCAGCTTCATTCGGATACAAGGAACAAGGAGCGAATAAGCCTATAACTAATAGGAGAGCGACGAGTGATGAGGTAGGCGTATGGGTATCACTTGACTATATTAATTACTTATTAAATGTAAATCTATTAGTATATAATTTCATGCAAGATAAGGATTATAGTAAAGAACTAAGAATAGTAAAATCCCGCCTACTGCCTCAAGATATAAGGAATATTTTAAATAACTTAGAAGCATATAATAATTATCTTTTTTCTAAATCAAGTAGTACGGAAGTAATTTTTCCTACCAACCATAAGTGGCTGGAGAAGTTTATCAAAATTGAAAAAAAACCTTCTGCTATGATGATAAAAGAACAAGATAAACCTCTAATTTTAGAGAACTTAAACTATCTAATCGATTGTCTTTATTCAGAAAAATTTATGCAGGAGTTTGTAAATAAAGATGTTTAGGTTATTATTAATATGTGCTACTTTTTTACTGCTTTATTTCGGGTTTACTTTTATAGAGAGCTTTGATTCAAAAGTTTTTATTAGTTTATATGATTATAATATAGAGACTACCTTGTTCTTTAGTCTTATTTTAGGCCTTTTATTACTAGTTTCTTGTTTTATTGTCATTAGATTTCTAATATTAATTATCGATTTACCATCTAAAATACATAATATTTTTAGTAAACGCAAAATTAATCATGATAGATATGCTTTAATTTTAGCTTTTGCCGAATATATTATGAATAATAAAGCTAAATCTGCTTCTATTGCGCGCAAAAATTTATCTTCTGAAGATCTAAAAGATTCACAAGAATTCCATAATTTAATTTTAGCCGTAACTGAAGAGGATGTAGATAGAAAAATTTCCTATTTTCAAAAACTTATTACATCTAAAGAATTTGTTTTTTACGGTAGCAAAAATCTAGCAAAACTTTATTATGATAAATCTTTTTATGAGAAAGCAGAAAATTACGCAACAAAGGCTTATAATTTCAATGAACTTGATATTGACAATTTAATTACTTTAATGCATTGTTATGCTAGACTTTCTCTATGGACGAAATTTATTTTTATAACGAATAAGCTCGCAAAATTTCATAAACATGAGTCTATGCCGGAAATTGCTGAGTATTATTTATTAGCAGCGAAGCAAGAAGTAGAAAGTAATAATACGGCTAATGCTATAGATTATTTGGCAACGGCTGTAGATTTAAATTTTTATAACGACGAATTACTAGAATTTTACTTTAATTTAAATAATAAGCTTAATGTTAATAAAAAGATCAAAATATTAAAAGATGCTTTTCGTATTATCCCTTCTTTAAAATTAGTGCAGCTATTTAAAAAATTTACTTCTCTATCAGATAGGCAAATTTATGAAGAATTAACTCAAGAGTTAGATGCTAAAAAAGATGAAATATTAATTTTAACAATAAAAGCTTATTTGGAATTGTAGACGTTGTGATATGGATTCTTTTATGTTATTCCCACGAGGTATTGTTGCGTGGATACCGAGTCGTCATTGCAAGCAGCCGTAGGCTGCGTGGTGATAAAAAAATTCTGTAAATCAGAATTTTACTGGATTGCTTCGTCAATTGCTACGCAATTTCCTCGCCATGACGACTTGGGTACCTGCAACAACGCCTGCTCGCAATGACGGATAAGCCGAACCACACAACAAAGAACTAATATAAAAATAATTTCTTTGAGTGCTTACTAATTTCTTCATTTACATTATTATTATGGTGATGATAATTAGATTGAATTGTTATTAAATAAGCATTTATTGCTTTAGAAAATTCTTCAGTTTTATAACGAAAGAAATGGTCAGCTCCATTGATAATTTTACAATCAACTTTAATATGGGATTGTTGCTTAGATAATCTATTTGCTAGGTCTTTTACATCATCTGCCGATACTATACTATCATTATCTCCCTGTAATATAAACCCTGGAATAGGACAAGGTGAGAGGAATGAGAAGTCATATTTATGAATTGTATTAACCGGCGGTGAAATAGCAATAAAATGATTTATTTCCGGACGTCGCATTACAAGTTGCATAGCTATCCATGCTCCGAAAGAAAATCCTAATATCAGATTAGACTGAGCATTTGGGTTATTCTGCTGTAACCAGTCGAGAGCTGCCCCCGCATCAACCACTTCACCGACTCCGTTATCAAATTTACCTTGTGATCCCCCTACTCCTCTAAAATTAATACGTAAGACGGTATAACCGTTATCTGCTAAAATCTTATAGGCATTATAAACTACTTTATTATTCATACTACCCTCATATAAAGGATGAGGATGAAGAACTAATGCAATAGGGGCGTTAGGCACGGTAGCTTTTGCATATCTTCCTTCAATTCGTCCTTCTGGACCGTTAAAATAAATTTGTGGCATAATTATTCATAATATTTAATTTGTTCGATATTATATTTTACCACTTTTTCTTATTAGTGCAACTATTCTGAATTAAAATATGAGTGTATTGACGCATGCCGCCATATATACTAAAATGTAGTCAAATCAGTTGGATGTAATTACAAGGAGCGAGAAGCGCAGCCTATAGATAATAGGAGAGCGACGAGAGACGATGTAAGTGAATTCAAATCATTTGACTATAGCGGATAATAATAACTGAATGGAGCTATATTATGAATACAGTAGATATTAGATTACGCGTTTCAGCAGATATAAAACTTGAAGCAGCAGAAATATTTAAGCAAATGGGGGTGACTATGTCAGAAGCCATGAGGATATTTTTCTAACTCAATGTATAAATAGCGGCGGTTTGCCTTTCAAACCACATATTAAGATTCCTAATGAAAAGACTATAAAAACTTTTGAGAATACAGATAAGCAAATTGGTTTAACTATCTCAAATAATACAAAAGAAATATTTAATAAGTTTAGGCACCTAATTTGATTACAAACGACTAAAAACCTTGTTGTACGACTTCTATGTCATTCCCGCGAAAGTGGGAGTCTAGAAAGGATCACCTTAATACCTAGTATAAAAATTACAGATTATTGACAAAATAAACCTAAAAAAACAAGTTTTTTATAGGTTTTACTGGATTCCCGGTTTCACGGGAATGACATATAAAGATTATCTAAGAAAATACTGCTCGCTCCACTGCATCTACGCTATGTTGCACTAAATCCTTAGCAATTTCTTTAGTAATCATCTTTTTTAGACCGTTTTTAAGTTCTTGTCTAACACATCCAAGCATTTGCGGTTCTGCTACAATAATCAATTCCTTATATTTAGCTTGATCAGCAGTAGTTACTTTCTCTAAATGTTTAATAACGCTCCTTGCTGCTTCTTTATGTGCTATATCTTTTAGCGAAGTATGTGGCTCAAATAACGAAGCCGGTGTAGATTTATTTTGGTAAAGGCTTTGTCTTTTTTCTCTATGGTGGTGATGCTCCTCTAAATCCAAAGATAATTTTAAAGGTGTATTAGTAGTAATTTTAACTCCTTGAGCTTCGTAAAGCATCATTTGCTTACTATCGATAACCGCAATTAATTTTAACGCTGTTGTCCTTACCATAAATACCTCCATAAGAACTAAGTTGTAATTTTATGATAATACTAATTATTTTTAAAACCTAATATTAATTTAATAATTTTTGCTTTTCACTGTTAATAATTTGCTCAACCTTGTCATTAAGTATACGTACGTCTGTTTGCTCTATTTCTTCTTTTTCTATTACACCTATAATCTTTATCTTTATAGTTCCAGGTTGCTTAAACCAAAAACCTCTAGGCCAAAATAAACCGGCATTATGAGCTATCATCACAATTGGAACTTTAGTAATTGAAGCAAGCTTTACGGCACTTGGTTTAAATTTTACCGTTCTATCAGGCGGAACTTTAGTTGATTCCGGAAATATTATTAACCATAATCCTTCTTTTATTTTTTCCTGACCTTCTCTTAAAATCTGAGCAACCGAGCTATTAGTACCACGGTCAACCGCAATAGGTTTAACCATCCGAAGTCCCCAACCAAGCAGGGGTATATTAAATAATTCACGCTTTAATACCCAAGAATGTTTAGGAATAATCAGTTGCATAAACATTTGATCCCAAAAGGATTGGTGATTAGACACGACGATTGAAATAGTCTTCGGTAATTTCTCAAGCCCCTCTACTTCATATTTTAAACCGCAACAAATTTTTGCAAGCCACACAAAAGCATAAGAAAAGATAATGGCAATTCTATATCTTATTTGATAGTTGACATTGAAAAATGTTACGGGTATGTAACATATAAGAAAAAAAATAAATGTAAATAACGATAATAATCCGTAAAATGATAAAATTCTTAAACGCCACAGCATAATTATTAAGATAATTATATTAATTAAAATGGTATTTATAACATAATTTTACAATGAGTAAAATAAAAAGGTATTAAATGAAAAAAACTGTTCTTTCCGGTGTGCAAGCAACCGGTTCTTTACATCTCGGTAACTATCTTGGTGCAATTAAAAACTGGGTTAAAATGCAGGAAGAATATAATTGTTTTTTCTTCTTAGCAGATTTGCATGCTATCACGGTTGATATTAAGCCATCAGAACTTAACAATTCAATTATGGAGGTGCTTGCTGTTTATTTAGCAGCAGGGCTTAACCCCGACAAAGTAACGATTTTTGCCCAAAGTATGGTGAAAAAGCATACTGAACTTGCTTGGCTACTAAATTGCGTTACACCGCTTGGATGGTTAAAGCGCATGACGCAATTTAAAGATAAAGCAGGTAGCGATCAAGAAAAGGCTTGTCTTGGGTTATTTTCCTATCCGGTACTTATGGCAGCGGATATCTTACTATATAAAGCCGATATAGTGCCTGTAGGTGAGGATCAGAAGCAGCATTTAGAGCTAACAAGAGATATTGCAGGGGTAATAAATAGAAAATTTAACAAAGAAATTCTAAAAGTTCCTGAGGTTTTAATTAGTGAAACAGGCACAAGAATCATGAGCTTACGGGATGGATTAAAGAAAATGAGTAAATCTGATATTTCGGATTTTTCCCGTATCAATTTAAAAGATGATAACGATCTTATTCATCAAAAAATAAAAAAAGCCAAAACCGATCATTTAAGTTTTGTTAGCTATGATCAAGAAACAAGACCGGAAATTAGTAATTTATTAGATATTTATAGCAGTTTATCCGAAGAAAGCTTGGAAAAAATAATCGGTAATTATCAAAACCAAGGTTTCGCAAAATTTAAAGAAGATTTGGCAGAAATTATTATTACAAATCTACAACCGATACGTGATAAATATTTAGAATTAATGAATGATAAAGAATATTTATTAAAAATACTGCACAAAGGAGCAGAAAAAGCAAGAATTAGAGCTTCTGAAACGGTTAATGAAGTGAAAGAACAATTCGGATTTGTAATTTAGATTCATATATTGCAAGATTTCCCTTGAAATATATAAGATTATTTGGTATGAATCTTCTTGGATAGGTGGCCGAGTGGTTTAAGGCACTAGTCTTGAAAACTGGCGTACGGTCAACCGTACCGTGGGTTCGAATCCCACCCTATCCGCCAGCTCAGTTTATAGTATTATACCCTTTTATTTGCGTTATAGTGCTTAGTATATTTATCTAGTAAAATCCTAATCATTTTTTGATAAGGCACATGTGCAGTTGCTGCTTCTGATTTAAAAAATTCTACGCTCTCTTTACTTAAAGAAATGGTTACTTTTACTGAATCATCTTTATCAGTGTATTTTATCTCTTGCTCATAAATTCTCTTGCCTTTACGCCAGTATCCTGCTCCAAAAATTCTTATATGATTACCTCGGAACATAAAACGGACTGTTAAATATTACCATCAACTTTACCTAAACAAAAATATCTTTTTTCTGTAACACTATGGTCTACATCTTGAAGGATTATCCTTTTAATATCTAGAAAAGCTTTTTGAGCTTCATAAAAGCTTACGTTATGCTACCAATATTAATTTTATTTTTTTCTTCATCCCATTCAAAAGAAGAATGCATTTTTAGCCTTTAATCGATTAATTTAATAATACTTAGCTCTATACTAAATGTCCATATATGTAATTTAAAATCACTATCTTTACTAAATTCTAATAGACCTTCTAAATAATTTTTTTGTATAGAAGAAGCAATTTTAACTTCAAATGCATCATTATTTTGAAATATAAAATCAACCTCATATCCTTCTTTAGTACGCCAATAAAATAATTCATCTCTTTTGTTGTTTAAATATTTATAAGCTATTAATTCTAAGAATACATAATGCTCAAAAGATTTACCAGCATCAAACCCTGTCATTTCCTGATATTCATATTTCCTTAGGTAATTTGCTAAGTGCGGTATCGAAAAGGTAAAATTTAGGCATTTCCGTAATAATTTGCCTTTTGCTAAGTGATCTATACGGATAAAGATGATATCCTAAATACATATCTTCTAATATTTCAAGATATGTTCTAACGGTTTTTGCATCAACACCGCAATCTCTTGCTATATTACTATAATTTATCATCTCATCGTTTGAAATGCCTATAATCTCTAGAAACCTTGCAAGTGCTTCGCGTTTTCTTAAATTTGCTTCACAAACTGTACTTCAGGTAAAATATAGTCATATAAATAGGACGCAAGATATTTATGAATCTTTTTTGATGCAATATAATGATCAGGTATTAGTCCATGATTAAAAATTTTATGCCAATCAAGCTCTTTTATCTCAGAATAGCATAGAGCAGCAAAAACATATATCTCCAAGCTCTTCTGCCAAGTAAATTGCTACCTGTTGATTTTAAGCGCCTAGTACTGGAACTGCAAAGGATAAATTGTAAAGATTTATTAGATTCTATTAAATGAACCTTATCTAACAGTAAGGGAATTTTTTGCACCTCATCAATAATAATAGTTGAGATGCCGTCTTTTGACTTAAACTCTTCTCTTAAACGTTCAGGATTTTGAAAGTAAACTTTATAGATATCAGCTTGTAATAAATCTATATATATCCGGAAAACGTTGTTTCAGATATGTTGACTTACCAGTTTTACGTGCTCCCCACAAAAAATAGGACTGTCCTTTTGGTAATTCTAAGTCTAAAAATCTTTGTATTGTCATGATAATATCTTGCAAATTTAGATATTTTAGGAGTATATTCCCTAAATATCTATTTATCTAGTTGATTTAAGAGGTTATCTGTAAATAAATTGTAATTAGCAAGTCAAGAGCTTTTTTAGCAAAAATTGATAAGATTTTTGATAGGGTGTTATTCATATTTCAAAAAAAATCTTATAATTTGCAGCAAAAAAGAATTAAATTATCGATTAGAATTTATTTACATATAGCTTCCAACATCATTTTAGCGGCTTTTATGCCTGCTTCTGTTGAAGTTTTTATATTGGTAGTTTCGGTATGGAAAGTTATTTTACTGCCGTCAAGGTTACCGAGCATAAAATTGGTTTGTATATTAGACATCTTCCCAAACTCTACTTCTAGGGGTAATTTGTACGTCAATCCGGTACTCGCATCTGTGCGATTGCTTTTGTACGCTGCGGTGGCAAGTGCTTCTGTGTTTCCTTCAAATACCTCCCTATAAGCGAGTTTGGAAAGATGTCTAGGATTTGCATCTAGATATTGTGAATAAGCAGCAATCGGGGTGCGGCAATTAGCATCTAGATACTCTAAAAATGCTCTTTCGGGTTTTATGAGTTCAAAAGTGGGAAGATGATTAATTTGGTTGCATATCTCAAGCATAGCATTATCATCTTTTCTAATCTCAACTGCAATGACTCCCTGCCCTATACACGGTAACATCTGTGAATACTCTATCAAATGGCAATACTCCGGATTAAATACCTCTAACCTTTTAAGACCTGTATATGCTAAAATTGTTGCGTCAACTTCGCCGGTCATTAGCTTTTTTATTCTTGAATCAACATTCCCTCTAAAAACCGTTACCTTTAAATCCGGTCTTATTTTTTGGATAAATGCTTTTCTTCGTACTGCCGAGCTACCTATTACGGCATTTTGCGGCAGCTCTTCTATAGATTTATATTTTAGACAAACAAAAACATCTCTGGGATCTTCACGCTCTAAAACAGCAGCTATTACTAGCGGTTCAGGTATTCTACCCGGTACATCTTTTAAAGAATGAACAGCTAAGTCAATTTTTTTATCAAGCAAGGCTTGCTCTATTTCCTTTAAAAATAAAGCTTTACCGCCTATATCGTATAATGGTTTATTTTGGATTAAATCCCCGCTAGTAATAATCGGCACTATTTCACAATTGATATCAGGAAAAAATTGTTTGATTTGCTGAATAACTAAATTAGTGTGTATTAAAGCAAGTGGACTTTTTCTTGTACCTATTCTGATATAATTTGTCATTTGTTTTCTACTATTTCAAAAGGGCTAGTAAAACTTAAAACATTACTGTTTATAATTACTTCATGATTCATAATAACTGGATGATCTACTTCTCCATGCCCTATTCCTGCTGCTTTATAAGTTCCAATATTTTGAATATGATTTAAACAAAAACTTTTTATAGCTTGTTCTACAAACTCATCCCCTTTAGTAAAATCACCAAAGATTATTGCCTTTATGCATTCAAATATACCGGTATTTTTTAATTGAACTAGATTACGATGTACGGCATAGGCTTTTTCATTAACGCCTTCAAGCAATAGAATTTTATTGTCACCCCCGTGAAAACGGGGATCCAGTATTATTTTTTCTGGATTCCCGCTTCTGCGGGAATGACATAAAGAAGCATAGGAATGAGAATGAATTTGCAAACCAGTACTAATCAATTTAGTTAAAACCGTTAAATTCCCGCCTGTTATTGTACCTGTTATATTTTCCTCACTAATTTTCTTTATAGGTATAAGTTGTATTTCACTCTTTTCTCCTTTAAGAACATTTATTATAGGCATAATATCCTGATTAGTAGACGGTAGTAACGAAGTTAACACTGAACCGTGAATAGTTGAGATATTATAATGGTTATTTAGTAAT
This sequence comes from Rickettsia honei RB, assembly GCF_000263055.1. NCBI lineage: Bacteria > Pseudomonadati > Pseudomonadota > Alphaproteobacteria > Rickettsiales > Rickettsiaceae > Rickettsia > Rickettsia honei. The sequence goes on from NZ_AJTT01000001.1 coordinate 349,810, forward strand.
AAATGCAAAACGGTAATATCGCTATAGCCTATCAGGACTTTATCCCCTTTTTGTTCTATATTAAAACAATCTTCTACAAATTCACTGCATCCATATCCGCCACGAAAAGCCCAAATTATTTTAACCTGTTCATTTTCCATAGCTTCTTTAAACATTCTCAACCTTTCCTCTGTAGAAGCAACGAAAAAAGGCAATACATCACCTGAAAAAATCCTATCATCTACTAAAGTTTTAAAACCATGCAACGCTAGTATTTTAATAGCTTCCTTTAATTTATCTTGTGCATCTAGACAGCTTGACGCCGGTGCTGTAATTGATATAAAATCTCGTTGTTTATTAAAAATAATTTTTTTCATAATAATGTCATACCGTGGCCCTGCCACGGTATCCGGTAAAAATGTTAAAAAATGCGTGTTATAAGTTGTTTTTTGGATACCGTGGCGGGGCACGGTATGACAGCAAACAGTACTGTATTCCTGTGATCAACGGAATGACATTTTCAATTACAAAGACATCGTAAAAATAAAAGTAGTCTTTCCCTGTTTATGGTTTTCTGCCCAAATTTTTCCGGCGTGCAGTTCTATTACTTTCTTATATAATGCAAGTCCTACTCCTCTACCTCCTGCCGTACGTGTTTTAGAGCTTACGACAAATACACCGAATATACTCTGCAATTCCTCTTTCAGTACTCCTATTCCATCGTCTTTTATACTATAAAACAAGATATTATTTGCATGTGTAGATCAATTTTTATTATTCCCTCACTACAATAGCTGATAGCATTTATTATTAGATTATCGAATGTGTGTTTAATATAATGAGGATCACAGTTAAAATTGAAAAGAATATAATAATTATATTCTTTTCAATATCAGATACAAAATTTAAGATTTTGCCGTTTAGATATAATTTCTTACATATTTTAATCCTTTCATGTACCAATTCGCTTAAGTTTATATCTTTTTATTGAGTTCATCATTAAGACTGGATAATTTTGAAAAATCTAGAATATTATTTATCAAGCTATTTAATTTAATAGAGCTTTTAGCTATAATCTCTACTGCATTGCGACGCTGATCTTCATTAAATTTATCATAATTAGCCCATAAGGTTGCACCAAGGCTAATAATACCGGTTAGCGGCGTATTGATTTCATGGTTTATATTACGTAAGAACTCATGTTTCAAATCAAGTAACTTCTCTAATTCCTGCTCTCTATAATTAACTCTATTACCTAAAGGAGTATTTTTTAGGTTAACTAATTTTGCTTGCTCCTGCCTTGGTTTTAAGCATACTATTATAAAGGCTACTAAATAAGGTTAGGAATATACTACTTTGCATTGAAAACTATCTATGCTAATTAATAACTTCTCATCCATAAAATATTTATAAAGCTCTATACTAGCAAACGTAACGGTCATAAGTAGTAAAGTAGCTTGCCACCTGAATATCGTTGCAACTATAAGTAAGTTAATTATCGAACACATTAATTGCAGTTGATCAAAACTACTTGATATAACAAGTAAACTACCGATAATACAACGAAAATAGCCACAAACCAAGATAAAGATATAATATAATTCTTTTGAAACTTTAAAGACCATAAAGGATAAGTAATTAATATTGCAGCAGTTATAAGTGTGGTATGGTAAATAATATTATATATCTCCAAATGGTTCATTATTTTGCTACCTGATGTGGTATATAAAGATGAGAACATCGATATTAAAATAAATATACCGACATAACTATAAGTAATTTCTTGATTTGGTAGGGTACTTTCCCAATATTTAAAGATGTTAAAATTCTTAAGATCACGAAATAAAGTCAAACCTTTTCTGTCTCTCTCTTGCCTGATTATTTTAACGGTTAGCGGCTCTTTTAAAAAACTAAACCCTCCGGGTTGCTTTAAAATATAATGGCTTCCAAGGAAAAAGAGTAAATTTACAATAGTTGCGGGTAGTATTGGATAAATACCTAGAACTGCTCTTAAAGAAAATATTTGCCACAATATAATAGTTAATATTGCAGTAATCATACCGATAAAAAAACTTTTGGCACTTTGTACGGCTTCGGTAAAAGTAACCGATTTTACACCGCCAAAAGCAGAATAGCTTATTATTACAGTGGCAATACATAAATCTATGTAAAAATTTGAAATGTTAAAGAATAACTGTAATATTAAACTTGCTACGTAGAATTGCATGGCAATCCTACCTATAGACATTAATATACTAACTATCGACTTAAGAATACGAACTTTGTTACCATACGCCTCCCCTATTATTTCTGCTGCCGATAAGCTACCCAAAAAATTCTCAAAACGAGGAGCTATAAAGTCACTAATTAATAACCAACTAACAACGCTACCGAATATACTAGGTAATAAGTACAATAATCCGTCCGTATATATCATTGAATTATCGATTAAAAAAGTACTAGTACCGATCCAAGTAGCAATAAGAGTTGCGACTATTGTACCTGTAGAAAAATTCCTTGTTCCTATCGCATATTCGCAAATATTTTTGATATTTAGAAGTCCAACTAGCAAATTAATCGCTAAAAAGCTAGTAAAAATAAGGAGATCTATATTTGGCATAGAGTTAAGTTATAGGGATTTTCTATGCAAATAATAATAAAGATAAAAAAAGAAACAAACAATATTTTTGTGGAGTTAAAAAAGTATGTCATTCCTACGAATACACATGGGTGTCATAAGACTCGATTTCATTCCCGCGTAGGCGGGAATCCAGTACTTCAAAACTTTTTAAAAGATTTTTTTAAAGCTCGCTTTATGCTAAAATTCCTGCTTCTGCGGGCATGACATAAACGAGCCATGCAATAAGGCCGCTTTTAGCTAGGAATGACATACAAGACTCCTTTTTTTATTCATAAAGATTAAACTTCTACTGCCCTGACCTAATGATGCTACAGTATAATCGTTATTATACCAAGTTGTGTACTCATCAAGTGCATTATGACAATCATTGTCATCAACTATAGCTGTTTTTTTCTCTTCTCATACATCTGCTGCAGTTTTTATTACCTACCATCTTGATACTTGGATCAAACGGCGGCTTGTTTGCTTTATTTAATAATGCTTTTAGAGTTGGCAGTTTTGGGTTGCTAGCATTATACTTTTGAATTGTTTAAAAATAATCTATGGCTAGGAGTAGCTGCATCTTGAGTACACTGAAGATTTACATTACCGCCATTTTTTATTAAAGTTTCTACGATTTTAGTAGCGTTATAATCGCTATACCAATCAAGTGGTGTTTTACCACTCTTATCATAGAAATTTACATCAGGTTTTGTATGCGTATTTTTATGCATTTTTCTAAGAATTCGGCTCCAAATTCACCGAACCATGCTATTGCATTAGAATTCAATTGATCCATAATGTTAGGATTAAATCCTTACTGTTTTACTATTTTTTCTATTATAGGCTCAGCTAAAGATTTCAGTTCTTTAAAATTGTTGATTAACAATGTTTTTTCTTGACCGGATGCTTTTGCAATATCTTGTTTAATAGACCATATTATATTACCAAGCGTAGCAATCATATTATTACCGCCGGTAGAATTTTCAAGGTTACAATTTCCTAATGTTTTTTCTACTAATTCCTTTACATTCATTATTAAAGTTTTAAAACCTGCTTGAGCTAAATATTTATGACCGTTATCGGACATTTTAGATATTGTATTTTGTATTTGTAAAGTACCGGTAGCTAATAAATTTAATATATTATTTGCTTCAAGCGAAGGATTAACACCAAATTTAACTAGATTCTCAATTATTTTATAATATTTAATTTGAGTTTGAAATAAACTTATATTTTGATTACTCGGATTATTTAGTAATAAGCTGATATTTATTGTAGAATATAAAGCAATATGATTATCTTGACCAAGATCATTAATAATCTAAACCTAATTGTGTAAATTTTTCAATTTGTATCTTACGGAAATCATCAGAAATATGCGACTCCATAGCAACACGGGAAAAATTATGAATTTGTGCTTTCTCAGTTGAAACAAATTTTGCCATAAGTGCAGGGTTATGATGAAATACATCAATAACATTGGAGCTATTACTCCAAATACCCCATTCAAGTATAGTATTACCGTTTGTATCTTTCTTATCCCAATTAGTGTCAGGGATGAGGATCATTTTGTTTAATATCTATACAGCAATATTTTCTAAAACATTTTTAACATTCTGATCTTATTGTTGAGGTATTAAACTACAAAGAGCTTCAAAAATATTAAGTTTGTTGTTAACATTAGTTCTGTTTAATATAGCCGGTATTAATTGTATGTTTCCTGAAGTTAATAATTGAAAAGGTGTATACATAAAAGTCTCCAATTTATATTAATTTTAAAATACCATGAAATATGGTTTGTGTCTTTTGTAGCTTTTGTACCTATTTATAATTATAATAATACATGGAAACTTGATAAATGTCAAGTAATTATTAAAAAAATTAACTATTATTTAATACCAAGGTGCGAGAGATAAGTTGATTTTAATCCCTTTAACGGTAACATCAGCTTCTTTATCGGCAAGATATTTTTCTTCTCTGATTAATGCGATTGCTTTATTGTGATAACTTGAGCATATTACGCCGATTTTATTGTTATCTGCGAGTATTTCTTCATCTTTAACTAATGAAGATAAATCTTCATCTGCTGTAATTTTATATATCTTTCTTCTTATAACTCCTTGATATTTAGCCCTTGAAATCACTTCCTGCCCGACATAACAACCTTTATCAAAACTAATTGCATTTAACTCCTCAGCACCATACATACTTGGAATAGATTTATCTGTGATTAAATCTTCCACACCATCTATTATTGCAAAATTATATTTATCTTCTAGGTATATTGGATTCCCGTTTTCGCGGGGAGATGTTGTTGAGGGGGGCGGTTCCCCCTCTGTCACCCTGTGGCTTGACCACGGGGTCCAGTCTTTTTTAATTATTGTCTGGATACCGCACAGCGGTATGACATCGAGCTTATTTATTGAGCGGAAACCAAGCTTAGCATAACGAGGATCACGAACCGTAATTAGCGAGTCTATATCTAATTTTTGAAGTGAGTAGATAACTTTATATTCGTTACTACAATCTATTACTTGTATTTTTGAGCGAAATTTATAGAAGTTTAAATACTCTATCAAAGCAGCTTTATTACTTTTATCAATATCAAGGTAAATTTCCTCAGGGTTATGAACATACACGAAAAAATCAAATAAATATCTTCCTTGATTATTAACCAAATAAGTATAGCAATAATTATAGTCAATTGATTTGGACTCGCCTACTGCGTTACTCGTCGTCTCGCCTATTATTATAGGCTTCGCTCCTCGCTCCTTGTATCCGAATTCAAATGAATTGACTATACTCTTACAAATATCGTTAGTAATGAGATTTTGTAGGAACTTTACGGAATCGAAACCTATTATTTTGATAACTTCTCTATTACTTAATATTTCATACATAATTATAATATTATTGACTTTATAGGTTCCTAACTACTATACTCTAAATTTATATAAATTAAACTTAATAATCATGAGATGTTCATCTTACTGTACTTCTTCCGAATATAAGATGAGTGATCTAGTTACTAATTTAAAAAAGATTGGTCTTGAACCTCAACATTTTGATGATGTTTTATATATTCGGAAAGAGATAAATAAAGATTCTGATTTTATAGAGATATTTTTCTTTCCGTTTGGTTGTGTAACTATTTGGGGCGGTGATGAAATTCAAGAAAAAATAGTTTTAAGCGATACTGATTTAGTACCAGTAAATAAGCTTAAAGAGCCGGTATCCGATTATATTTATTTTGAATATAATACGGAAGTCAAGAAAACATTTATTGATGAAGAAAAAAATAAAATAATCTTAGCAAATAAATCAGTTTTTGTTAAACTTTCTATTTCCCATGCTCTTGCACAATCGGTTAAACTTAGCGTTCTTGAGCAATCTGTTAGTAACTTGATTGTTCAGACAACCCCTATACAACAGGAACTAGCTAGAACCGGTAGCGTATCGCTTTCTAAAAAGGAGATATTACAGCAAATAGGTATATTATTTAACGAGCGTTATTCAATCAGTTTGCATAGCGATATATTCGATACTCCAGAATTTTTTTGGCGTCGTCCGAGTTATGAGCCTCTATATCTCATGACAGCAGAGTTTCAAGACATAGAAATACGGCAAAATATAATGAATCATCGTCTTAATATGATTCACGAGCTTTTAAACATTCTTTCAAACGATCTTAATTATAAACATTCCACCAAACTTGAGTGGATTATTATTATTTTAATCGGTCTTGAAGTGGTTCTGTCGTTATCTCATACTAATCTTTTCTTAAAAATTATCGGAGCTTTATAAATAGCTTCTATGCAAATTATCGATAATCAAAAAACATTAGAAGAATTTTGTGACCGGTTAGCAAATAAGGCATGCTTAAGCATAGATACGGAATTTGAGCGTCGCTATACTTATTATGCTCAGCTTAGTATAATTCAAGTTAAAGCAGAAGAATATTGCGGAATAATTGATGCATTAAGCAATTTAGATCTGAATATTTTTAATAAGCTGCTTGCAGATAATAATATTACTAAAATATTTCATGCTCCTCGTGAAGATTTAGAGATTTTCTATAATTTATTTAAAACACTACCTGCTAATGTTTTTGATATACAAATTGCAGCAAATATTTGCGGATTCGGTAAACAGCTAAGCTATGATGACCTTTGCTATAAGCTAATCGGTATTACTATCGATAAAACCCACCAAAAATCTAACTGGCTAAAACGCCCTATTACTAGTGATATGTTAAATTATGCAATGTTAGACGTGGAGTATTTGTATAAGATATATAAAGAGTTAAATAATATAATGGTTAGAAATAATTTAACTAATAAATATCAAACTACTCTTAGTGCTTTATTAGATGTTAGAAATTATAAGGTTGAGCCGCAAGATGCTTGGAAAAAAATAAAATATGGAAGTGATGATAAGAGTTTTAATCACAAAATTCAAATGCTTGCAGCTTATCGTGAAGAGAATGCACAAACTATAAATATTCCTCGTAAGCATTTTATTTTAGATGAAGATTTAATAAAGCTTAGTAAATACCCGCCATTGAATCACAAGGATTTTAAAAATCTAAATTTAAAAAGCAAATATTTACACAAACAAAAATATACAGATGAAATAATAAGTTTGTGTAATAACTTAAACTTGTAGCCTATTATGAATAGAAAAAAATTAGCCAACTAATGTAACTTGTATCTCACTATCTTGTACTACTTTGACATATTCGTTGTATACATCATCAGGCAAGTTACTAAATGCCTGGGCTATGATAAGTGTTCCTACTCCTACTAATGCTAATTGAAAGCAAATATCTCCAGTCTGAGTATCGCCGGATATTTGTCCTGTTTCTAGCCAATCTCCAACTGCTTGTGCAAAAAAAGCAAAAGGTACACCGATCAATACGACAATTTTCTTTATTATATCAACCATTTTACCCTAAGTTGATTTTTATAATAATATATAAATCAATATTTTATACAATAAAAAGTTAAGGTTATTATACCGAAATCATAAATTTAAGCTTACGATCATGAGATTCAATCAGAAAATTATCTATTAATTGTTCTTTTAAACAAACTCCGGCGGTTAATATATTTCGGTTATTATTAAGATATCGGTCAAAATGTCCTTGGCCGTATCCAAGTCTATAACCCTCCTTACTAAACGCAAGTCCTGGGATAATAACTAACTCAGGAATAAAAAAATCATTATTTATAGGTTCATAGGTTTTAAAAGCCCCTAAAGCCAATTGATCGTTATAATGATAAGAACAATATTTTATCTCATTTTTTATGATTTTCGGTAGGAAGAATCTTATTTCAGGATGTAAGTTTGTTATTTCAAGTAAGTTAATTTCGTATTTTAGAGGAAAGTAAAGTCCTACTGTCTTTACTTTTAACTCCTGTAATAACCGGCTAATTTTATTGATTAGAGAGTTTTTGACTAAATCGGAATTAATCTTATCTTGGTTTTTTATTAAAAATTCTTTGAAATAAAGACGCAGCTCTTGTTTGGTCATAAATATCCTTAAATTCGTCATTGCGAGCGACTGAAGGCCTTGTGGTATGGCTCGCTTCATCTCTGTCATCCCACGACTTGTTCGTGGGATCTAGTTAAAAATACTAATATTATTAGTATTTTGAGTGGTTTTACTGGATACCGTGGTCAAGCCACGGTATGACACCGAACTGGTTTTTCAAGCCATGCAACAACGCCGTGACTGCAAGGAACGTGGCAATCTCATAAAGCAGAACGCTTGAGATTGCTTCGTCAAAACTTACAGTTTTTCCTTGCAATGAAGTAGAAATATATCACATATTAATAGTCCTCTTATCTACACTAAGTGCTGCCTCTTTTATAGCCTCGCTTAAAGTTGGGTGAGCGTGGCAGGTTCTTGCTATATCTTCTGAAGCTGCTCCGAATTCCATATAAGCCGTAAGCACGGCAATTAATGTACCTGCATCAGCTCCTATAATATGAGCTCCTAAAACCCTATCGGTTTTACTATCGGCAAGGATCTTAACCATACCTTCCGTACTACCGATTGCTCTTGCTCTACTATTTGCTAAAAACGGAAACTTACCGACTTTATAATTAATGCCTTTTTCTTTTAGCTGTTCTTCCGTTTCACCGACGCTTGCTACTTCAGGATAAGTATATATTACGCTTGGAATTAAGTTATAGTTAACATGTCCTGCCTGCCCTGCCATAATTTCTACGGCAGCTACAGCCTCTTCCTCGGCTTTATGAGCAAGCATAGCTCCTTTTACCACATCACCGACTGCATAAATATTTGAAATTGCTGTTTGGAACCGATCATTAATCTCAATGCTACCTTGCTTATCCGTAATAATACCGACAGACTCAAGCCCTAGATTTTGCGTATAGGCTTTTCTGCCTACCGCCATCAACACAACATCGCTTGTTACTACTGAACTCTTACCGTCCTCCTCTATTGTCAGATTTACTTTTCCTGACTTTACTTCAGCAGATAGCACTTTAGTATTCAGTTTAAACTCTATACCTTGTTTTTGCTGTAGTGTCATAAATTGTGTAGCAATTTCTTTATCAAGCATAGGTACAATGCTCGGTGCATACTCAATAACCGTTACTTTAGCTCCCAAACGACGCCAAACTGAACCAAGTTCTAAGCCTATATACCCTCCGCCGACTACTATTAAGTTCTCAGGTACTTTAGAAAGTTTCAAAGCACCGGTAGATGAAACAATAAATTCTTCATCTATTTTGATATTCGGTATTTCTATGACGCTGGAACCTGTAGTAATTAGGATATTTTTGGCTTTAATTTGCTCTTTATTTACTTCAACGATATTACTAGAGCTAATTTTAGCTTCACCTTTTATCCTAGTAACTTTGTTTTTGGCAAAGAGACTTTCTATACCTTTTGTGAGATCAAGAACTACTTTATCTTTATTAGCTAGCATTTTTTGTAAGTCTAGTTTTACATCCGCAGTAATACCTATATTCTCAAAATGTTTTAGAGCTGCTTCATATTTTTCGGAAGAATTAAGTAAAGCTTTCGATGGTATGCATCCTATATTTAAACAAGTGCCGCCAAGAGTATCGCTTTTCTCAATACATGCTACTTTCATACCAAGTTGAGCAGCCCTAATACTGCCTGTATAACCGGCTGGACCGCTACCTATTACCACTAAATCAAATTCTTGCATATTTGTTTTACCTTAATAAATTGTTGGCTCGTCATTGCAAGCAGCCATAGGCTGCGTGGCAATCTTGTCAAATATCCTGAGATTGCTTTGTCAATTACTTACATAATTTCCTCACAATGATGTAATACTGCTAAAATACACCACTATCACCTTTATAACAACTTTAATCTTATACTATTCTTATTTGGTGAAGCAATAAAACTAATTAAATTAATATTATCTTCAAAGCCGTTTGTATAATTTTGTAGTAAAGAAAACATCTTTTTAGAAATAGCATAATTATGACTAGCACTGAGTGAATTTGCCTCACCTATATTTTTTATTTCTCTCATTAAAGCTAAAGGATTATCAAATTTTAGCTCTATATTTTCATAGTCAACAATTACTTCGGCAAATCTTGCTTGCGAAAATAAAATCGGAACATGATCAAAATGAATAAAAGGAGCAATATGAGGAGAGTGTTTAAAATCACTTGCTATTTCGGCATCTATTAAGGATTTACGTAAATTCTTTAAGCTATTTCCTCCGACAAAATTACCGATAAAAATACCGTCAGACTTTAAAAATATTCTTATATTAGATAAAAAGCGTTGTACATCATTTATCCAGTGTAACCCTAATGAATAAATAATTAAATCAAAAGAGTCTTTTGGCAATGCTAAATCTTCATCATCGATTAATAATTTATGATTATGCTCAAAAGAATCAAGCAATAAAGGCGACATATCTGTTACGGTAATATCGGCACTGCGATAAGCATTTTTTAGTAAGCTCGTAAGATAACCGCATTTAGCCGATATTTCTAAAATATCCGAAAAATCCTTATCAATCATCCCTAATCGACTTATTATATCATTAGCTGCATGCTTAATAAATAAGCTGTTACTTATCGCCTCTACTGCATTATTTCGGTGATTTTTTAGCTTTAGTCTGTTGAATATATAATCCTCTCCTATCTTGAATTTTCCCTCCTAAAATTGTTGGTGGCGGTCGAGAAATAAAACCCCCTAAAAAATCTCCTAGCAAACTATTTTGAACAAGTTCTCTCTGTCTTGCAGTGCGAATATCATCCCCTTTAACTCTATCTAGCCCTTCAAAATTCTCCTGAATATCTACAATTATAGGTTTCGTATTGTTTTATTAGGTGATAAAGGTTCTAAACTCAACAGGCTTTTTTCTGTAGGATTTAAATCCGCAGTTAGATCAAAATGCTCTAAGTAGACAGGTTTTAGTTGTTTATCATTACTAGAAACTTTTTTTCTTTCTATCGCTGAAACATTGTTCTCGGTCTTATTAGATTCTACTAGAGATTTATAACTACTTATACACAACAATACTAATATAAATTTCTTTAACATAAATAACCCTGTATATTAACAGTTAATATAAATTAAATAATATATGCATCAAGTACTGAAATAAATTAAGGGAATTATATACTTGTATAACCTATATTTTCTTTTTATTTACCCAAAATTTAAATTCAGACATACTAAACACTTCTATTAAATTACTGCCAATACTGCCAACTTGATCCTTGAAACATTTCAAGGCTTCTTTTTTATATCCATCACCATCAATTATTATAGTATCATAAATTCCTTGTTTTTTTATGTTTAGCACAAGATAAGTATATTTTTCATCAACCGATCCTCCTGATTGTTGCCACTTAGATTCTATAACTAGGCAATTAGGGTAACGTTCTGGATGATATAATATAAAATCGCTATCTGAATTTGAAATTAAAATATACACCTTTCTTATTTAATGCTCTGCATTTTTTATAAAGCTTAACCTGACCTGCCTCTGTAAAGCCAAGCTTTGTATATTTTGTAAATGAAGTATTATTAATAGGTTGATATGGCGGATCTATATAAACGAAATCTTTAGGCTTAGGCGAAGAAATATTGCTGAAATCCTGATATATTATTTCAGCATTTTGTAAAGCTTTACTACACGCAAGTATGTTATCCTTATCAAGAATATTAGGATTCATATAAGCTCCCATCGGGACGTTGCACTCTCCTTTGCTATTTACTCTATAAAGACCATTATAACAAGTCTTGTTAAGGTATATGAAACGTGTTGCTATCTCAATAGGGTTATCGCTATTTGAGTTCTTTCTAACAGCATAGTAATAATCTTGAGAGTGATTAGCTTTATGCTTAGCTAACAGCTCAATTAATGCTCGAGCTTCATCCTTAACTGCCTTGTATGAAATCTAAGTTTATATCTGATATAATAGCTTTATTATTGTAACTAGCAGGTAAGCGTAAGCACAACTCTTTGATAAGGCTTCTTTTTCCCCTGCCCATTTTATAAATTTTATAAATGGTTTAGGGATTTTGTCTTCTGCAATCTCTGGAGAATTAATTTTTAACGGAGCTTGACCTATCATTGCTAAAACCTCGTTAAAAGATAATTCTCCGTTTTTAACTACTTTGAGTTTCATACCGACCTACCAAGGCTTTATAAAATAAATAATTACCTGTATTTAAAAGTATAGCATTAAACATATTGCTTACATTATAGTTTGTATGGTTGCACCTAAATACAAACTCGTTTAAATATCTCTCTATGTGTTTTTTGCTAATAGAATAAGAGTCCGATTATACCACGCTTAAACAACGCCCAAAAGCTTTCTATCGTGTTTATGGACACAGACTCTCTTATATATTTACCTAAGTCGTGATTTATATATTCATGATTATATAACTTTTCTAATACCTTGTAAGTTCCCCATTCATCAGATAAAATAGTTGACCCTATTAGAATATTATTTATTGCAATTTTTTCTATGGTCTTTGAATTACCTTTGTTATTATAACTTGAGCCTTAGCGTTACCGTTTCTCTCTATCATGCCTATTACAACGGTTTTTGTCTGTGTGCTGCAACCTTGTGTACTTTTAGTTTTTTTATTTTGATGTTTGTTCTTTTCTTTACCACCAATATACTTCTCATCTACTTCTACAGTGCTTTTTAAAGGAATACTAAAACTTTCTAGTTTAGTCACTTCTCTAATCCTATGAAGCATAAACCATGCAGTTGTTTGGGTAACATTAATATCTCTTGAAAGCTGTAACGATGATAAACTTTTTTTTGCGTAGTAAATTGCAAAACTGCTGTAAACCATTTCTTTAAAGAAATCTTACTATTTTCAAAAATTGTGCCGACTTTGATACTAAAACGCTTTTTACATGCCTAACATTTGTGATTCGTTCCATCCGCATAATGAAAAATCTTTTGGTTGCCGCAATACGGACAATAAGCTCCGTTAGCCCAACGTATATCAGTAAAATAATTATGCACTTTTGTTCAGTAGGTAATTTTTCGAATAAATCAACAACACTTTTAAAATCTAACACTTAACTATACTAACACAATTTTATATAAAATTATCGAAACAATTTAGGTTATACAAGATATATAGTTGCCTTAATTAATTATTTCTAAAGATATTATCTTCGTATTTTTTTCTATAATATATTTTGTAATTCTCATTTCTTATATCATTAAACCATTGGTCTTGTTGTTTTTTAATATAATAATTTAGGGAATTAGATTTACTTTTACTAGTTTGAAAATTATCTTCACAAAATTTTAAAAAACCTGATATTAAAGTTTCTACTCCATTAGTCTCAGATTTTTTCTCAAGAAATTGCATAGAAAAATTAGTAGGATTATTATGTTTTAAATAAAATTGTTTATATTTCTCACGAATTTTATTTTCTTTTTTTATTTGTTGTTCTGAAAAAGATAATTTTTCCTCTAATAATTTATGAATTTCGGTACAATCGCTCCAAGGTAATTCTATTATTAATTGCTCTTCCTGATATTCAAAATTATCTTGAATATTGTTAAAATCGGCATTTACTTTTACCGCACTTACTAATATTAAAAAACATGTAATTAATTTAATATTCATAGAATTAATTAATTTTAGCAGGAACCGGTATCATAATACTACTTCTGTATCTTTTATTGCCACTAAAAAGTGATTTTTTTTGAACTTTGTTATTATTTACTGGAATTGTAGCTTCTAAAGCCCCTTCATTATTATTTAGATAACTATGTAAGGATGCTTTATAAAGAGCCATATTACTTGCTATTTTAACTACATCTTGTTTATATTTAAACCCTAAAGAATGTGTAGCCGAATGATAATGAGCTATCGCCTTGTGCCAGCTCCCTAGCTGATCATATTTTGAACGCAAAAATTCTGCACCGTAACGAATGTTATTATTTGGATCAAATGCCTGTTCAAGGGAATTAAAAGCCCCTAAATGATGCCTTAAGTTAATCTGCATGCATCCGACATCAATACTCTCTCGCCCTTTTATAAGTTCTACTCTAACAAAACTTACGGCTTCTCTTTTTGTGTTAAAATAATAGCCTTTTCCTTCAACATTTACTGTCCAAGGCCATACTACTCTAATTTTACGGGTTGTATGTTTTTTTCCCGATTCTTTTAAAGCTATTGAATGTAACGTATTAGATGGGATATTAAATTTTTTTCAAAGTAAGGAAAAAGTTTTGAACATTTAAAGGATTCAGCTATTTCAGGATCGGCAATAGCCGGCTTAGAGAAGAGGATAAAGGATAATAATAGGAGTAGTATGGTTTTAACGTCATTGAGAAGAAAATTACGGAGTAATTGACGAAGCAGTCCAGTAAAAAATTCTGATTTACAGAATTTTTTTATTGTTTTGCTGGATTGCCACGCTCCTTGTAGTCGCTCGCAATGACAATTTTGGCATAATTCCCAAACCATACCGGCAACGCTAAAATAACTTGAGTTACAATAAGATAAACTAGCCTACCATAACTTATCTTATGAAGCAAGGGAAGTTATAGCATTTAAGAGGTAAGTATTTAATATAAATCCCAAGCAACATCATTAGTGTTTTGAGGATTACCTAATATATCGGGTACCATATCCAACAAATTATTAATATCGCCTCCTGTCGCTTGCAAAAGATTACTTACTTGTGTTACAAAGTCTTCAGCAGTGCTACCTTGAGCATCTTGAGGGTTTAGTAGTCCCATCTAAAGCTTGAACTCCGGCATTAATTAATGTTACTAAATCCTTAGCTTGCATACCTAAAATAGTATCTTCTGTACCGCTCTCTCCTCTATTAGAACTAGTAGAAGGTTGTATATGTGGTATTTCCTCTCTGTTAGCGTGAGCAGTTGCTTGATGAACCAAAGCTGCAAGTTGTTGATCGTTAAGATTATTTTGTTCCTTTGACATTTCTGGAGATATAGTAGAATCATCCTCAGATAGATCAATTAGATCTTTTTCTTGCAATATAGAGCTTGTATCCACACTATAGCTTAAAGCTTGTAACATTGAAAAATCATCATCTTTAATTACGCTTTCATACCATTTTTTATGTTCGTTAGCTGCATGTTTTGCATTTTCATTATTTTTATAATTATTTGGAATAGCGTATAAGCCGTATTCTCCTTTATCTGCTTCGTCTATTATGATTTTAGCTATCTTCAGTTCATCTATACTTAAGTCAATATTTTGTTTCACTTTGTTTAAAAGAAGTTTCAGTATCTGATCGACTTGTGCTACCCCTTTATTATTTTCCCAGCCTCTTATTAAACTACAATAATCTATACCTGATGTTTTAGCATGCTCTAATACTGCTTTTATAGCTTTCCATTGATTATTAGCTTTTTCATTTTCACCTTGCTGCTCATCTTTAATAGCATTCTCAGCCCATTTAGCAAGTTAAGCATATGATACTAGCTCCCCTACTGCATTAAATATGGATACATGTTTACCTGGATAATCTATAATCTACTTTTGTAATTATTTCAGATAGATCAAATTTTTGAACTAATTTCGGTAATTCAACAAGAAATTCATCATAATATGGTTTGTTTAAACTCCATTCTCTTCCATTTTGCTTGATTTCATTTATAGTTTCTTGAGTAAAGTTATATAATGAATATTTATTCATAATTTGATCCCTTTGTAATTATTGGTTAAATTTATAGTTAAAAACCACGAAGCATGGTATTTTTTAAAAATGCTTTAAATTGTTAGGTCCTGTACACTTTTGATTAATGATTATAATTTTGAGATATTTTTTAGCAAAAATTAATAAGATTTTTGCAGAAATAGTTATTCATATTTCAAAAAAATATTATAATTTGCAACTAAAAATGGCCATAATTATGATTATTCTATTACAAGAGTACAGAACCTAATTGACTGATTAAATAAAAATGTTTATTATCAATCCAAATTAAATGTAAAAGTATATTTTATGAAAGTTGTTAGCTCATTAAAATCGTTAAAAAAACGTGATAAAGATTGTCAGATCGTTAAAAGAAGAGGCAAAATTTTTGTAATAAATAAAAAGAATAAAAGATTTAAAGCAAAACAAGGTTAATTAATCGTTTTTGGAGAAAAAAAATATACTCGATGAACTTGAAAAATTAGCTACGTCGTCTTTGTAAGTCCTCGGATACTGAGTGTTTATTATATGCTCCGCTCCTCGGTTTGCAGACTCCTTGCTCTTTTTCCAGTTGATCTTCGTATATTACTTTCCATTTTACTTCAGAGTATACAATACTACTTTTGAAAGAAAAGAAATAAATATGGCCGGTCATTCAAAGTTCAAAAATATTCAGCATCGTAAAGGGGCTCAAGATAAAAAAAGAGCAAAAGTTTTCACTAAATTAATTCGTGAAATAGTTACTGCAGCTAAAACCGGTTCTTCTAATAACCCTGAAAATAATCCACGTCTTAGAAATGCTTTAACCGCTGCACGTAGTCAAAATCTCCCTAAAGAAAGAATAGATAAAGCTATTAATAGTGCGAATGATTCTTCTAATAACGAAAATTATACAGAAATTAGATATGAAGGTTATGCACCGAATGGTATTGCTATAATAGTTGAAGCTTTAACCGATAATAAAAACCGCACTGCTGCAGAAGTACGCTCTAGTTTTACTAAATATGGTGGGAGTTTAGGCGAAACTGGTAGTGTCAATTATTTATTCAACCATTGCGGAGTTATTCAGTATCCAATAAATATAGCATCTAATGAAGATGTTTTAGAGGCAGTCATAGAAGCCGGGGGGCATGATATTATATCCGATGATACCACCCATACAATCTATACGGATATTGAAAATTTCTCTAAAGTTCTAGAATTTTTAACTGGCAAATACGGCATACCTGAAGATTCGTATATAGGCTGGATCCCATTAAATACAATAATTATAGATGATAAGGAAAAAGCTGAAAAATTACTAAAGCTTGTGGAAGTTTTAGAAGAAAGCGATGATGTGCAAAGAGTTTTTGGGAATTATGAGTTATCTGATGATGTTTACGAAATAATACAAGGAGAACCATGACTTATAACGATGCAAATTATCAAATAATTATTTTAGCAGCCGGTAAAGGTACTAGAATGGAGTCCGATTTACCGAAAGTAATGCATAAAGTCGGTGGAGTTCCAATGCTTGAAATGGTATTAAAGAATTCGCTTAATGTTACAAATGATGTAATTATAGTGTATTCAGAAAAACTTAAAAAACATTTAACGCCCTATGAAAATATGTGTCGCTTTGTACTGCAAGAAGAACCTAAAGGCACAGCTCATGCTACTTATGCAGCAATAGATTTAATTAATAAAAATAAAACAATATTAGTTTTATACGCTGATCATCCTCTTATTACTCCAAAACTTATGCATGAATTAATAGCTTATTTAAGCCTTACTAATTCTGCATTAGTGACTCTAAGCTTTGAGAGAGCAAATCCGGTTCAATATGGGAGAATAGCTACTGATAAAAATGGTGAATTTTTAGAGATAATCGAACATAAAAATGCAAGCGCAGAAGAGAAAAACATAAAGCTTTGTAATTCAGGTATTATGGCTTTCAGTAGCGAAATTTTAAATAAATACTTACCTTTATTTGCTACTAATACTAACGGTCATAAGGAAGTTTATTTAACTGAAATAGTAAAAATATGTAAAAATCACGGTGAAAAAGTTTCATATTTATTATCTACTGATCATGATTTAATTGTTGGTGTTAATACTAAAAATGAGCTAGAAGAAGCTAATAATATTTTTTCTCAGAATAAGTCTTATTGTCGTATGGATACCCGAGTCGTCATTGCAAGCGACTAAAGACTTTGTGGCATAGATTGTTTTATGTCATTCCCGCGAGAAAGCGGGAATCCAGTAAAACCTATAAAAAACTTGTTTTTATAGGTTTATTTTTTGGGATCCTCGCTTCCACTGGGATGACATCGAGTAGGCTTTTTACTCTATGCAACAACATCAATACCTTGTGAGAATAACATAGGAAGCCATACAGGCAATGCTAAAAATTTGGGAGAGATGGCCGAGTGGTTTAAGGCGCACACCTGGAAAGCGTGTTCACGGCAACGTGTCGGGGGTTCGAATCCCCCTCTCTCCGCCAGCTCAGTTTATGGTATACTCGCATGATTTCAAGAATTGAATTTGTTATCAAATGGTGAGTGTGTACAGTTTATACTTAATAAGTGAGTACGTGAATTCATGCAGATAACAAAGAGCAATTCTTAAAAGCAGAAGAGTATGTTATGCTCGTTTATTTTCTTTATAATACTTAGTATATTTATCTAGTAAAGGAACATGTGCAGTTGCTGCTTCTGATTTAAACAATTCTACGCTCTCTTTACTTAAAGAAATTGTTACTTTTACTGAATCATCTTTTAATAAAAGTTCTCTAGGGTGCGGCAAGAAATCTTTTACTATTGTTACTTCCCCTATTTCCCCATCAGTGTATTTTATTCTCTTGCTCATAAATTCTCTTACCTTTGCACCAGTATCCTGCTCTAAAAATTCTTATATGATTATCTCGGAATATAAAACGGACTGTTAAAATATTACCATCAACTTTACCTAAACAAAAATATCTTTTTTCTGTAATACTAACTTACCACGCTCTAGTCTGGACAGTTAGCCAATTTTTGTAGTTTATCGAACCGGAAAGCCAAATAGTAATCACGGTTTCCACTGTCGAGTATTTAAAGTTTCATATGCATTTGTTATTACATTTATAAAGTCTAAAAGCGTTTTACAAAGCTTATCGTCTACTAATTACCTCATATTGATAGTCTTTTAATTTCTATTTTTACTTTTATAATAAAAATAGTTGTATATTTATATTGTTTTTTTATTACAGCTGTAATTTTATAAGTTACAATTATATACCTAAGAATCAATTAATTTATATTAAGTTATGGCTCATAAAGATTTATCACATTTAACAGAAGAACAAATCAAAGATTTAATAAAACGTTATTATAACTATGAGAAAATAGCTAATTTATTAGAAGAATTTAATGTTAATGTATCTCCCAATAGTTTAGTTAGTTTATTTCCGCTTGTTACGCATCATAAATTATTCTGTAAATACTACCGAGATACAAATTTAGTTATTAAGCTAAAGAGTAGAAATTATTATAGCTATGTTTATGGAGAAACGAGTTTTGCTCTATTGGGTCCTATATGTAATCATAACAATAACTCTAGTTGTTCATGTGATAATTGTAAGAAATCTATAAAACAGCAAAAACAAACTGAAGAAGAAGCAACAAGACGTATTTTAATAGATACATTTTTGTATAAAAATATTAAAGCTCCGCCAATTGAAGAATTAACTCTAAAAGATGCTTTATATTTATTAAGTGTAGTAGAACATTCTGCTTCTGAAGACCTTGAATTTGTAAAGCCATATTTAAAAGGATATTCTGTACCGAGTTTAGCACCGAACGAAGATTGAAATGATCATATTGTAGGACATCTAGGTCGTAGAGATTTTGTATTAATTAATCCTTTAACAAGCAGTCTTGATGCCTTCAAATTCAATCAAGAAAAAGCATTAACAGACTATTATCCAAACAAAGTTTTATGGGATCTTTTGCCTAATATGGATATTGAAGAAAAAAAAGAATATTTAAATTCTGTGCGAAATATAGTTAAAGGCGAATGGTCTTCATCATGGAAAAAAGAAGTCAGTGATATATGGCATCAAATTGCTAAATATAAATATATTATATCTCATTGAAAGACGATGAATATGATGCAGATAACATCGTTAGTATAATTATAAATAATATACATAAAAAAGTAAGTAAAGCACTTGAGGAGAAGTGGACAATAAAAAATTCTAAAATAGAGTATTGCCGTTTACAAAGTGCAGTTAGCTCTACTTTTTTTGATTTGTTTTTAGGAATAAGGGATGAATATTTTGAGCGTATTATGCCACTTGAGTAAATAATAAATTTCTTAAAAATCTTAAAGAGATCATATTTGAGTGATAGTTTAATTCGTTGTATATCCTTTTAATTCTTCTGTAAAAATATTCCAATCCTCTTGCCAGTCTTCTAAACTAAGCGGCGATGGTAAAATCATTCTCGGCTTAATGGGAAAATACGAGAGCTTAAACCCCCATTTGATACCGTCTATAACTTTTATTGTTTTACGCTCATGATCAATTTTAATGGTATAAACGTGACCGATCCAGTAAGATAAAGGTTTAGAGAAAAGTGTGTAGTACCATAAAGGAGAATCAGAAAAATCTTGTTCTAAAGTGTAAAATGGGTAATTGAGTTTTATATCACCGTCTATAAACTCTTGTAATTCCTTATCCGAGCAAATCAGTGCGAACTATGTGAAGCCAAGTATTATGTTTTGCATCTGTTTTAGTATGAATAATAGGGAAAGATGAATTAAAACAGTCTTTTTCAGCATTTGGGGTATAGGAAAATGCTATTCCCATAGAATTAACCTGTAGGCTTTTATGAGCATTTTTATAT
Organism: Rickettsia honei RB; assembly: GCF_000263055.1. Taxonomy (NCBI): domain Bacteria; kingdom Pseudomonadati; phylum Pseudomonadota; class Alphaproteobacteria; order Rickettsiales; family Rickettsiaceae; genus Rickettsia; species Rickettsia honei. The sequence continues at coordinate 370,455 of NZ_AJTT01000001.1, forward strand.
AAACAAATTCCTATATCATCAGCTACTTCATTATTTACGTCGGAATTATGCCAATGCAAAGCAAAATTTACTCCGTATAAAGTAAGTAAAAATATACTAAGAAAGATTATTAATTTAAGAATGCTTTTAGGATTTAACATTTTTAGTTATCTCTTTGCTTCTTTCCAAAGCTTCAGCATAAATTCTACCGGTTGTCCTTGCAGATTTGGCAGGTTATGCTTTTTGGTAAGCATTTTTATTGCTCTCATACGTTTCTCAAATTTTTCATTTGTCTTGCTAAGCGTTGTCTCAATATCCAACCCTGAAAAAATACACAACGAAATTGCCATATGGAGCAAATCCCCTATTTCTTCTTGTACTCTTTCCGGTGGTTCGGCATCGTCAATAGCTTCTTTTATCTCTCTACATTCATCTATTGCCTGCTCTAAAATCATCTCATGATCCGGCCAATCAAAACCATAGCCCCGTGCGTCTTGCTCAAGCAGAATTAAATTTTGTAGAGGATTGTTAGATTCTAGATTCTTAACCATATACACCATATTAAATTCATAGTTTTGTGGCTTTAAATTAAAAAATGGTTTAAAACCGCAAGCTTCATTGTATATTTACCGAATCCTTGGTTTTGATAAGGCCTATCTACTGCAAGTGACCTTAATGCCAATTCATTTTCATTGAAAAATTCTATATGAGCAGTTGCAACGATTTTAACTCTTTTATATAACACAAAATGATAATGATTCTCTGCCGTTATAGTTCGATGGTTAGAATCATATTTTACGTTTATAGTATCAAAGATTTGTTCAGCTCGTATGCGATGGTATTCTTTCCACTCGCTATAATGTGTGCAACGCATAAGCCTAATGGAGTTATTACTTAAGTGCATAATATATAGTGAAGTTAAAATTTTAAATGATTTTATGAAAATATTTAATAGTTCTCGTGATTCAATTTTCATCAAAGATCATGTTAAATCGAAGCATATTATAGATAAAGAAAAAGAACAATTACGTTATGAAATACTTGAAAAAGAACATATTTGGCTTTTAGATAAGGAACTTGAAGAAAGATTTAAAAGTAAATAAACTATTTGATAAGTTTATACATAAATATATTTTTTCTAAAAATTACTTGTGGAACGATTTATTATATCATAATTGAGATTAGTTAAATATGAATCAAGTTATAATAATCAACGGTCCTTCTTGTGCAGGTAAAACAACAATAGCCAAAGAAATTTGTAGGCAATCTACTAATAAATTTATTCATTTACAAATTGATAAAGTCGGAGCGTTTTATAGTACGATTTTTCCTACAGAATTTAAGTTTGCAGAAAATGAAGCCGGCACTGAAAACAATGATGATAGACTAAAAGGTCGTTTTAATAATAGGTTAGCAAGAAGAAAAATTGTTGCGTTGATATTGCTTACAACCGCAAAAGCATTATT